>DASSZQ010000016.1:0-3670 GCA_035702755.1 Solirubrobacteraceae bacterium
GCGCTGTGAGCAGGTGCCGGCGGCGCCGTCGGTCACGCTGCTGCGGATCGAGGCCAGAGAATCGCGCTGGCGCTCCGGCGACGCGACCCCCCCGCCGATCCTGCTCGCCGATGACGGTGAGAGCGTCAACCGCTTCGCGCCGTTGCCGGCGGCACCCGATGAGCGGGGGATGCTGCGGATCGCGTACTCGGTTCCGGCCGACGCGATCGCCTCGCAGACGGTGTTCTCGCTGCGGCTCGCCGACGGGTCGGTGCTCTCCCTGCCTCGGCCGACGATCGGCGCCCCCTGGGGAAACGAGACGACGCCGGCCACCGCGGAACCGCCGGCGGCCCACGCTCAGGATGAGAGCGAGAGGCTGGCCGCCGAGCGCGATGAGGCCGTCCGTGCCGCCGAGGCGCTGCGGCAGGAGAACGAGCGGCTCCACGCGACCGTGGACGAACTCGAAGTCTGGCGGGGGGAGCTGGAGCGGAGGCTGGCTGCGACCACCACCGAGCTTGGGACCGCCAGGACGCGCCTGCGCGAGAACGAGCAGGAGCTTGGGCGACTGCGAGCGGGGCCGGCTCCAGGCCGACCTCAGGCTCCAGTGCAGGGTGAGAGTGGGGCCACGGGGAGCGGGACGCTCAGCAGCCGAGCCGCCGAGGTCGCGGCGCTGCTCCGCGCGGCCGACCGGGTCGCCGACGCCGCCCGGGAGCTGACCGAAGCCCGCGCGCGGCTGACGGACACGGACACAACCCCGGCCACCGCCGCCGCGACGGCGCCGGCTCCGCCAACCGAAGCCTCCGCGCTGGACCCTGACGACCTCATGCGCCGGGCGGCCGCTGAGGCGAGTGAACGGGCCGCCCGCGAGCTGGCCGAGGCGCTTGGCGACGGGTCCTGACGCGGGGACTCCGGAGCCTGGCGGGGCCGTAGGGAACCGATAAAATGAGCGGTACGCAGGGCTCCTGTTTCGCCGCTTGACGCCGGGCCTTTTTCCGTCCGGTGGGTTCGCAAGCATTCCCTCCCCCGCTCGGCCGCCACGGAGCCGAGATCGGCCATCGGAAGCAGGCGGAAAACCGAGAGGAGCAGTACGCATGTCGAACGCACCGCAAACGCAACTCACCCCCGGCCCGGCGCTGGGCGAAGGCCTCTCGGTCCGTCGTTATTTCACGACCCCGGGCGTCCATCCGTTCGATGCCGTCGAGTGGGAGCGGCGGGAT
Organism: Solirubrobacteraceae bacterium; assembly: GCA_035702755.1. Lineage (GTDB taxonomy): Bacteria > Actinomycetota > Thermoleophilia > Solirubrobacterales > Solirubrobacteraceae > Palsa-465. The sequence goes on from DASSZQ010000016.1 coordinate 1,197, forward strand.
GCGCGCATCGGCCACGGCGACAAGGTCTCCTTCGAGCAGCGGGACGTCGAGTTCCCCAAGTCGTGGTCGCAGAACGCGACCAACATCGTCGCCCAGAAGTACTTCCGCGGCCAGCTGGGCTCACCCGCCCGCGAGCGCTCGGTCAAGCAGATGATCGGTCGCGTGGCCGGGACCATCGCCGGGTGGGGGCGCGAGCGCGGCTACTTCGCCACCGACGAGGACGCGCAGACGTTCGAGGCCGAGCTGACCCACATCCTGTTGCACCAGCTGGCCGCCTTCAACTCGCCGGTGTGGTTCAACGTCGGCTTTGAGGAGCAGCCGCAGTGCTCGGCCTGCTTCATCCTCTCCGTCGAGGACGAGATCGAGTCGATCCTGGGCTGGAACACCAAGGAGGGCAAGATCTTCCGCGGCGGCTCCGGTTCCGGGATCAACCTGTCGAAGATCCGCGGGTCGATGGAGCCGCTGTCAAAGGGGGGCACCGCCTCCGGACCGGTCAGCTTCATGCGCGGCGCCGACGCGTGGGCGGGGACGATCAAGTCCGGCGGTAAGACGCGCCGCGCCGCCAAGATGATCGTCCTCGACGTCGATCACCCGGACATCCGCGACTTCATCTGGTGCAAGGCCAAGGAGGAGGACAAGGCCGCCGCGCTGCGCGACGCCGGCTTTGACATGTCGATCGACGGCGACGGCTTCTACTCCATCCAGTACCAGAACGCCAACAACTCGGTGCGCGTGTCCGACGAGTTCATGCGCGCGGTGGAGAACGACGAGGACTGGCACCTCATCGCCCGCACGACCGGTGAGCCCGTCGGCGAGCCGGTCCCCGCGCGCCAGCTGATGAAGGAGATCTCCGAGGCGGCGTGGCGCTGCGCTGACCCGGGCGTGCAGTACGACACGACCATCAACAACTGGCACACGTGCCCGGTCTCCGGCCGCATCAACGCGTCGAACCCGTGCAGCGAGTACATGCACGTCGACGACTCCGCGTGCAACCTCGCCTCGCTGAACCTCATGAAGTTCCGCCGCACCGACGGCACGTTCGACGTCGACTCCTTCGAGCACGCCGTCGACATCGTGTTCCTGGCGCAGGAGATCATCGTCTCCCCCTCCAGCTATCCGACGGAGGAGATCGGCGACAACGCCCGCGCCTTCCGTCAGCTGGGCCTGGGGTACGCGAACCTCGGCGCCTATCTGATGGCCGACGGCGTGCCGTATGACTCGGACACCGGGCGGGGTACGGCCGCCGCCATCACCGCGCTGATGACCGGCCGCGCGTACCTGGGGTCGGCCCGGATCGCCGGCGCGATCGGCCCGTATGACCGCTACGCCGAGAACCGCGAGGCTCACAACGCCGTGATGCGGATGCACCGGGACGCCTCATACGCGATTGCGGTCGAGGATTGCCTGGACGGCGACCTGCTCGACGCCGCCCGTCGCACCTGGGACGCGGCGGTCACCGCGGGCGAGCGCCACGGCTACCGCAATGCCCAGGCGACGGTGCTGGCCCCCACGGGCACGATCAGCTTCCTCATGGACTGCGACACCACCGGGGTTGAGCCGGACTTCTCCCTGGTGAAGTTCAAGGAGCTCGTCGGCGGCGGCCAGATGACGATCGTCAACCGCACGGTGCCGCTGGCGCTGCGGACGCTCGGCTACTCCGACGAGCACATCGAGCAGATCGTCGCCTACATCAACGAGCACGGGACGATCGTCGGAGCCCCGGGGCTCGACGCCGAGGACCTGCCGGTGTTCGACGTGGCGGTCGGCGAGCGCGCCATCTCGCACATGGGGCACATCAAGATGATGGGCGCCGTGCAGCCGTTCATCAGCGGTGCGATCTCCAAGACGGTCAACCTTCCCCAGTCCGCGACCGTCGAGGACATCGCCGATGCCTACATCCAGGCCTGGCGGCTGGGCGTCAAAGCGCTGGCCATCTACCGCGACGGATCCAAGACGGCGCAGGCGCTGCGGACCGACGCCCAGAAGGGCGAGTCATCGAAGTCCGTCGATGTCCAGGCCGAAGTGGAGAAGGCGGTCAAGGATGCGCTGGCCAAGGTGGGACCGAAGCGGCGCCGGATGCCGCGGGAGCGCCAGTCGATCACGCACAAGTTCTCGATCGGCGGCCATGAGGGCTACATCACCGCCGGGATGTACGAGGACGGCACGGTCGGCGAGATCTTCCTCACCGACATCGGCAAGGAGGGGTCGACGCTGCGCGGGATGATGAACGCGTTCGCGACAGCGATCTCGATGTCGCTCCAGTACGGAGTGCCGCTGGAGACGCTCGTGCGCAAGTTCAGCTACATGCGCTTTGAGCCCGAGGGCATGACCTCCAACCCGGAGATCCCGTTCTCCAAGTCGCTGCCGGACTACATCATGCGCTGGCTGGCCTCGCGCTTCCTGGACACCGACGTGCAGGAGGAGCTCGGCATCCTCACCAAGGAGGTCCGGGCGCGGAAGGCCGCTCAGGATGC
>DASSZQ010000323.1:0-17292 GCA_035702755.1 Solirubrobacteraceae bacterium
CGGGTTGTCCCGATCATCAGGGCAGGTTACCCACGTGTTACTCACCCGTTCGCGGCTTTGCCCCAGGCCGAAGCCTGGTTCGTCGCTCCACTTGCATGTGTTAGGCACGCCGCCAGCGTTCGTCCTGAGCCAGGATCAAACTCTCCGTGAAGGGCGAGTTGCCAAAGGCAACTCGCTGGCGGGAATTGCTGACGCAATTCCCGGGGCGCGGCGACAACTAGGGCCACCACACCCTCACAAAGAGTCGTCAGGAGTACTCCGCTCGTAATCGGCCGCAGACGGTGCCGCGGCCGGCGAGCGGGTAAATCCCGGGTCTGTCCCTGGAGGGATCAGACCCTTGCGTCACGCTGCGCCGGCACGAATGCCGGCACCCGGGAGCCCGATGTACACAGGGGGCTCCGGACGCAAGACGGGGTCAATTCTGGCACCGCCGCTATTCGGCTCCCCGGAGGGACCCTGTCAGCGACGGCGTCGAACCTGGACACATCTCTCGACCGGGGTCGGTCGAGGAGTGTGCATGCTGTTGAGTTTTCAAAGACCGTCGCACCTCTTCAGGAAGGGTTTCTTCCTCAGGGGCGCACCCGGGTCCTAGACCGGTCCCGGGGCGGACCGACAATTATAGCGCCCCGAGCCGACGTCGTCGCGGGAGCGACGAAATCCGTCCGGGCCGCTCTCACGGCGGCGGTCAAGATAGCACCTGGACGGAGATCGTCCGTTCCCGGGGTCGATCGTCGAAGTCGATGAGCACGATCTGCTGCCAGGTTCCGAGCGTCGGACGGCCGTCGATCACCGGGATGGTCTCCGAGGGACCGATGAGCGCCGCGCGCAGATGGGCGTGGGAATTGGTGTCGTGGTTGAGGCGGTTGTGCGCGTAGTCGCCCTCCGGCGGAATCAGGCGGTCCAGCAGGGCCTGGAGGTCGCTCACGCCCCCGGGCTCGTACTCCATGGTCGTCACCGCCACGGTTGCGCCGACCGCGAACACGGTCACGATTCCGCGGTCGACCTCGGCGGCGCTGACGACGCGCGCCACACCCTCGGTGAGGTCGACGACGTGCCCGTTGCCGGGCGTCTGCAACCGCAGCATGCCGCCCCAGACGGGCACGTCCCTACCGGATCTCGATCCGAGCGAACCGCCGCTTGCCCAACTGCAGCACGCGCCCGTCCACCTCGTCGGCGGGCAGGTCGAGCGTGCCCGCCGGAACCGGACTGCCGTCCAGTCGCACGCCCCCCTGGGCGAGGCTGCGCCGGCCCTCGGAGGTGGACACGCCGAACACGCGCGACAGCAGGGCGGGGAGATGGACGAGATCGCCGTTGGCCGGCCACGGGACGGTCTCGATCCCCTCCGGGATCTCATGACGGACGTGGACGCGGTCGAAGTGCGCCTCGGCGGCGACCGCGGCGTCCTCGCCGTGGTAGCGCGCCACCAGCGCGCGCGCCAGGGCGCGCTTGGCGTCGCGGGGGCTGAGCCCGGCGTCCGGGCTGCGGCCGAGCAGGACGTCGTACCAGCCGGCCATCGCCGCGTCGGGGATGCTCAGGGTCCGGCCGTACATCTCCTCCGGCGGGTCGGCCACGCCGATGTGGTTGCCGTAGGACTTGGACATCTTCTGCTCGCCGTCGATCCCGGTGAGCAGCGGCATCGTCATGACCACCTGCTCGGCCTGGCCGTAGTGGCGCTGGATGTTGCGGCCCAGGAGCAGGTTGAACTTCTGGTCGGTGCCGCCGAGCTCGACGTCGGCACGGATGGCGACCGAGTCATACCCCTGCATCAGGGGGTAGAGCAGCTCCAGCACCGAGATCGGCTGCTGGGCGGCGAAGCGCTTGGCGAAGTCGTCGCGCTCCAGCAACTGGCCGACGGTCGTCGTGCGCGTGAGACGAAACAGCTCCTCCATCCGCATGTCGAGCCACTCCCCGTTGAAGCGCACCTCCAGCCGATCCGGATCGAGAACCTTGAGCGCCTGCTCCTGATAGGTGCGCGCGTTGGCATCGATCTCGGCGGGCGCCAGCACGGGCCGCAGCGTGGAGCGGCCGCTGGGATCGCCCACCCGCGCGGTGTAGTCGCCGATGATGAGGATCACGTCATGCCCGCGGTCCTGGAACTCGCGCAGCTTCTGGAGCACGACCGTGTGGCCGAGGTGGATGTCCGGCGCGGTGGGGTCCACGCCAAGCTTGACACGCAGCGGCCGACCCTCCGTCAGCTTGCGCTCCAACGCCCCCTCCGGAAGGCAGTCGACGGTGTTGCGCGCCAACCAGGCCGCGGCCTGAGCCGGCCCGGCCGGACCCTCGCCGCCGCCCGCGGCAGGCGTGCCGGCAGCAGGCATGGACGACTCGGAACCCATCGAAGGCCAATGCTAGACTCTCGCCGCCGCCTGGGAAGTGCCGTGCGACGATTGCTGCGGCGCTGTGCCTTCCCGTTTCACCTTCAGCCGTCGCGCCGCGCTAGCTCGGCCGTCCTGCGCCGGCGCATCGCATGGACCGCTCAAGCGACGACGAAGATATGTCCACTCGCACCACGGATCCGCCTCCCTCGCCGGTTCCCTTCGCTCCCCCGCCCCGTCGCGGCCGCGGCGGGTCCGGGGGCCGGCGCCGCCCCCGGGTGCGCAAGCTTCGCCTGCTCTCCATCCTCATCGGCCTGAGCCTGCTCGCCATCGTCTCGCTCGTCTTTGGGATGCTGATGGCGGTCGCCTCAGACCTGCCACAGCTTGAGAACCGCGCCGAGTACAAGACGGCCCAGAACAACTCGTACCTCTACGACGACCACTGGCGCAAGATCGGCATCTTTGCGCCGCCCAACAACGAGGTGATCGACAGCTACGGCCAGCTGGGGCCGATGATGCGCGACGCGATCATCTCGGTGGAGGACAAGCGGTTCTGGAGCGATCCCGGGGTCGACGTCAAGGGCATCGCTCGCGCCTTCCTGGCTGACCTCACCGGAAACAACGTGCAGGGAGCGTCGACGATCGCCGAGCAGTTCGTCAAGAACGCCCTGGCCCAGGAGGACAACCGCACCATCTTTGAGAAGCTGCGCGAGGCCGCTCTCGCCTTCCAGCTCACCCATCGCTGGCGGCGGATCAAGATTCTCACCGAGTACCTGAACTCCATCTACTTCGGCAACGGCGCGTACGGCGCCGAATCCGCCGCCCGGGTCTACTTCGGCAAGCGCCACGGCTACGACCCCAGCTCCCCGGGCACCGGCGGCTGCGGCGACGCGCCCCTCCCCTCCTGCGCCTCCCAGCTCTCCCCGGCCGAGGCCGCGCTGCTCGCCGGGATGGTCGCCAACCCGTCGGCGTTCAACCCGCTCGCCTTCCCGGCGGCGGCGAGGGCGCGTCGTGACCTGGTGCTCTTTGACATGCGCAGCCAGGGCTACATCTCCCGGGCGCAATACAACAAGGCGATGTCCGAGCCGCTGCCGAGCGCCGCCGACATCGAGCAACCCCAGCAGCCGCCGGCGGCTCCGTACTTCACCAGCTGGGTGGCGCCCCAGGTCGTGGCGGCGCTCGAGAGCCGGGGCCTGTCGCCCCAGGACGCCCAGTACCGCGCGTACTACGGCGGGCTGAAGATCCGGACCACCCTGGATCTCCGCATGCAGCAGGCGGCCGTCCAGGCCGTCGCCAACGAACTGCCCCAGGGGCCCAACGAGCCCGCGGCGACGCTGGTGGCGATCGACAACCGAACCGGACAGGTGCGAGCGATGGTCGGCGGACCGGTCATCAACGGCCAGCAGGACTACTCGCAGTACCCGTTCAACCTGGCCACGGAGGGTTTCCGCCAGCCCGGCTCCTCATTCAAGGCCTTCACTCTGGCGGTCGCGCTCCAGCACGGCTACACCCCGTACTCGGTCTTCGACTCCAAGCCGCTCAATCTGATCGTTCCCAACACTCGCGGCAAGGAGCACTTCATCGTGCACAACTTCGCCAACAGCTACACGGGGCCGACGACGCTGGCGGCCGCGACCGCGGAGTCTGACAACAGCGTCTTCACCCAGCTGGGGCTGTCCCCCGGCATCGGCACCAGGCGCATCGCGCGGATGGCCACCGCGATGGGCGTCCGCTCCCCGGTCTCCACCAACTGGTCGATGATCCTCGGCGGGCTGAAGGTGGGCGTCAGCGCCCTGGACATGGCGCACGCCTACTCGACCATCGCCAATGGCGGGGTGAAGGTCTATGACCCGGTCCTGGGGAGTCCGGACCAGGGGCCCACCGGCATCGCGGAGATCGACTGCCCCTACCTGCGCTGCGACGGCCAGCGGGCCCTGTCCGACCGACCCCATCACCGCCGCGTCATCCCCGCCACGGTGGCGGCGACCATCCATCAGTTGTTTCAGGGCGTCGTCCAGCACGGGACCGGAGTTGCGGCGGCCATCGGCGGGGTCGATGTCGCCGGCAAGACGGGGACGACGAACAACTACGGAGATGCCTGGTTCGTCGGCTGGACGCCCCAGATCACGACCGCGGTGTGGGTGGGTTATCCCAACAAGCTCGTTCCCATGTTGACCCAGTACAACGGCGGTCCGGTCGAGGGCGGCTCCTTCCCGGCCCTCATCTGGCGCAGCTTCATGACCGCAGCGCTCCAGATCGAGGCCCAGGAGAACATCGAGTACGGGCACCATTCCCAGTCTCACGGTGGCACCTCCACCGGCAACGGCACGGCGATCAGCGGCGGCACGGGCAGTGTCCCGGCAAGCACGGTTCCGAGCCCCCAGAGCGCCCCGGCTCCCGCGCCGACCGGCACCGCGCCCGCGGCCCCCACCGGAGCGCCCGGCGGAGCCACCGGCGGTACCGGTGGTGGGACCGGTGGCGGCACGGGCGGTGGGACCGGTGGCGGCACCGGTGGCGGCACCGGTGGTGGGACCGGCGGCGCCACGGGCGGTGGGACCGGCGGCGCCACGGGCGGCGGGACCGGTGGCGGCACCGGCGGCGGGACCGGTGGCGGCCCCGGCGGTGGGACCGGCGGCGGCACGGGCGGCAGCGGCGGAACCGGCCTGGGCGGCGGCTGAGACCCGCTCAGGGGGCCACGGCGGCGGCCGCGCCGTGTTCAGGCGGCGACCGTGCGCCGGACCGGCCGTGACACGAAGCGGCTGCCGGTCACGGAGAATCGCCACGGAAGATCGGCCGCCTTGGTGATGCCGATCCGCGTGTCGACCGAGATCGAGACTTCCTGCCACGCCCGAGGCCGGGGCGAGAACAGCACCGGGCCGCTCAGCAGGTCGACGCCGTTGTGCGCGAGCTCGATTCCGAGCGCCTGGGTGAGCTTTCCGGGGCCTGAGCAGAGCTGCCGTACGCCGTCGAGCCCGCGGCGGGCCCGCATGTGGTCAAGCCCCTGGACCGGCTCAAGCGCGCGGATGAGCACGGCGGCGCCCACCCCCGGCGGCTCGCACACCGCGTTCAGCAGCGCATGGATGCCGTAGGAGCGGTACACGTACGCGCGGCCGGGCGGGCCGAACAGCGTCTCGGTGCGCGGTGTGAGCCCAACGAACGCGTGGCAGGCCGGTTCGGAATCGTGGTAGGCCTCGGTCTCGACGATGATCCCGGCGCAATCACCGTGGGTGACGACGCAGCCCACGAGGTCGCGGGCGACCGTGAGCACCGGCCGGTCATAGAACGACGGCTTCACCGCACTGCCGCGCGCGCCTGCTGCATCTGTTCCCGCACGCGCGCGAGGCTCGTCCCGCCCTCGGACACCTTGGTCTCCAGCCAGGCTCCGTCCTGGAGCACCGCGTAGAACTCCTCGTCGAGCAGGGGTGATTGGCACGTCAGCTCGTCGCGGGTCAGCTCCGACAGCTGCTTGCCCTGCTCGATCGCGGAGCGGACGAGGCCGGCGACGACGCCGTGGGCCTCGCGGAACGGAAGCCCGCGACGCACGAGCAGGTCGGCGACGTCGGTGGCTGCCAGGAACTGGTCGGCGGCGGCCGCGGCGAGCCGCTCGCGGCGGAAACTGATCGTCTGAAGCATTCCGGCGGCCGCCTCCAGGCACAGCTCAAGCGTGTCGCAGGAGTCAAACAGCGGCTCCTTATCCTCCTGCATGTCCTTGTTGTAGGTGAGGGGCAGCCCGTGCATGACCCCGTGCAGCGCCACGAGGTTGGAGACCAGCCGCGGCGCTTTGGCCCGGAGCAGTTCGGCCGCGTCCGGGTTCTTCTTCTGGGGCATGATCGATGAGCCGGAGGCCCACGCGTCGGAGACCTCGCAGAAGCCGTACTCCTCAGTCGACCACAGCACGATCTCAGCGCCCAGCCGGGAGAGGTGCGTCGCGCACGTGGCGGCGGCGGCGAGATAATCGAGGACGAAGTCGCGGTTGGAGACGGCGTCCACCGAGTTGGCAGCCACCCCGGAGAAGCCGAGCGCGGCGGCGACGGCGCGGCGGTCGGTGTCGAAGTTGACGCCGGCGAGCGCCCCGGCGCCGAGCGGCATCCGAGCGGTGGCAGCGGCCACCGCCTCAAACCGCTCCTGGTCGCGCAGGAACATCCAGACGTAGGCGAGCAGGTGGTGGCTCAGGTAGATCGGCTGGGCCCTCTGGAGGTGCGTGTATCCCGGCATCGGCCAGTCCAGGTGAGCCTCCGCCTGATCGATCAGCGTCCGGGCCAGGCGACCGATCCGCTCCTGCGCCTCGCGCGCGTGCGCGCGCACGAACATGGCCACGTCGGTCGCCACCTGGTCGTTGCGCGAGCGGGCGGTGTGGAGCCGACCCCCCACTCGGCCGACGATCTCGGTCAGCCGCCGCTCGATCGCCATGTGGATGTCCTCGTCGCCGTCGGCGAACGGGAACGTCCCATCGGCGAGCTCGGCACGCACCTGCTCCAGCCCGCGGCGCAACTCGGCCTCGTCGGCGGCGGAGATGATCCCCTGGGCGGCGAGCATGGCCGCATGAGCGATCGACTGATCGACGTCGTACGGGCTGAGCCGCCAATCGAATCCGATCGAGTCGTTCAGGCGGCGAAAGCCGGCATGCTGGGGTTCCGCGAAGCGCGACACGGAGCTCAGTGTCCCAGGACGGCGCCCAGCTCGGCCGCCACCCTCTCCACCTGGCCCTCGGTCATCGCCGGGAAGAACGGCAGCGCGATCGACCGGGCCGCGATGTCCTCGCACACCGGGAACTCCCCCTCGCGGTGACCGAACCGCTCGCGGTAGAACGTCATCAGGTGGATGGCCGGGAAGTACGGCTTGCTGGGGATGGCGCGCTCGCCGAGGGCGCGCACGGTCGCATCCCGGTCCACGCCGCGGGGCAGCTGGACGACGAACACAAACCAGCCGCGCCGGTTGCCGCCGGAGTCCGGGCAGGGCAGCTGCAGACCCTCGATGCCGTCGAGCGCCAGTCGGTACAGCTCGGCCACGCGGGCCCGCCCGGCGAGCATGTCGTCAAGGCGCTGGAGCTGAGCGAGCCCCAGGGCGCAGGCGATGTCAGAGAGCCGGTAGTTGAAGCCGAGCCGGTCGTGGTCCAGCCAGTCCATGTTCGGCGCCCGGCCCTGGTTGCGCTCGGAGTCCATGCGTTCCTTGAGCGCGGGGTCGCCGACGGTGACCATCCCCCCCTCGCCCGTGGTGAGCTGCTTGTTGGCGTAGAAGCCGAAGACTGCAGGATGGCCGCGGCCCCCCACCTCCCCGCCGTCGGCGTACCGTGCCCCCAGCGCTTCGCAGGCATCCTCCACGATCGGCAGCCCCAGTCGCTCCAGGGCGGGCATGTCGGCCGGGTAGCCGAACACGTGGACGGGCAGAAGCGCCGCGGTGCGTGCGGACACCGCCGCCGCGACGGCCGCCGGGTCGATGTTGAGCGTGACCGGGTCGATGTCGGCGAACACCGGGCGGGCGCGCTCGTACAGGGCGACGTTGGCCGAGGCGACGAACGAGAACGGGCTGGTGATCACCTCGTCGCCGTCGCCGACGCCGACCGCGCGCAGCGCCAGGTGAAGCCCGGCGGTTCCGCTGGAGACCGCCACCGCGTGGGCCGCCCCCACGCGGGCGGCGAACGCCGTCTCAAATGCGCTCAGTGCGGGGCCGAGGGACAGACGGCCGGAGCGCAGAACCTCCACGACGGCGTCCTCCTCCTCGGCGCCGAGCGCCGGAGAGGCCAGGGGTATCTGTTCGACATGCCCGGCGGTCACGGGCGGCTGCGGGTGACGGTCGGTTCGCGCTCCGGTGCCAGGCTCGGCTGCATCCCGTACTCCAGCGAATCCACCAGTGCCTCCCACGAGGCCTCGATCACGTTCTCGGAGACGCCGATCGCGCCCCACACGCGCTCCCCGTCAGAGGCATCGAGCAGGACCCGGGTGACCGCGCCGGTCCCCTTGGCCTCATCGAGGATCCTCACCTTGAAGTTGACGAGTTCGATGTCGCGCAGGTGGGGATGGATCTCGACGAGCGCCTCGCGCAGCGCGCGATCCAGGGCGTTGACCGGGCCGTTGCCCTCGGCGGTCCGCACGTAGCGCTCGCCGGCCACCCAGATTTTGATGGTGGCCTCGGTCTCCACGCGGCCGTCGGCCCGCTTCTCGACGATCGCGCGCCAGGACTCAAGCCGAAACAGCGGCTCGTAATCGCCGGTCTCCTTGCGCAGCAGCAGCTCAAAGGACCCGCCGGCGGCCTCATAGTGGTAGCCGCGATGCTCAAGCTCCTTGACGCGCTCGACCATCTGGGCCGCGGCCCGGTCGTCGAGCGCCAGCCCGGCCTCGCGTGCCCGCTCGATCACGGTGCCCTTGCCGGAGAGCTCGGAGATGAGCATCTCCCGCTCGTTGCCGACGATCTCCGGCGGCACGTGCTCGAACGTCGCCGGATCGGCGCTCACCCCGGCGACGTGCATGCCCCCCTTGTGGGCGAACGCGTTGCGCCCCACATACGGCGCGTCCGGATCCGGAGTGAAGTTCAGCAGTTCCGCGATGTAGTTGGCGGTCGGCGTCAGCGAGGCCAGCTGCTCCGGGCTCAGGCACTCATGGCCGAGCTTGAGCTGGAGGTTGGGGATGATCGAGATGAGGTTGGCGTTGCCGCACCGTTCGCCGTAGCCGTTGATGGTTCCCTGGACATGCGTTGCGCCCTGCTGGACGGCGGCCAGCGCGTTGGCGACGCCGCAGCCGGCGTCGTCGTGGGTGTGGATGCCGATCCGCGCCGTGCCGCCGACAGCCCCCACCACCTCGGCCATCGTCGCGCCGACGACGTGGGGCAGCGTGCCGCCGTTGGTGTCACAGCACACGACCGTCTCGGCGCCCGCCTCGACGGCGGTGCGCAGGCAGCGCAGCGCGTACTGGGGGTCATCGCCGTACCCGTCAAAGAAGTGCTCGGCGTCGTAGATGACGCGCTTGCCCTGCCCGACGAGGAAGGCAACCGAATCGGCGATCATCCGGAGGTTTTCGTCGCGGTCGACCTTGACCACCTTCTCCAGGTGCAGGCCCCAGGTCTTGCCGACGAGCGTGCACACCGGGGCGAAGCACTCGGCGAGGACGCGCAGGGCGGGATCGGCGTCGGCCGGGATGTCCCGGCGCCGGGTCATGCCGAACGCGCAGATCTGGGCGTGGGCGAAGGTCTCGCCCGCCAGCAGGCCGAACAGCTCAAGCTCCTTGGGATTGGAGCTGGGAAAGCCGGCCTCGATGAGATCGAGTCCCAGTTGGTCAAGACGATGGGCGACGCGCAGCTTCTCCGCCGCCGACAGCGACATGCCCTCCCCCTGCATGCCGTCACGCAGGGTGGTGTCGTACAGCTCAACCCGGCTCATGGCGTGAGCCGGCTAGCCCGCGGCCGCGGTTCTCGACGGCATCGGAACGATGTCGAGCCACTCGCTGTAGCGCTCGTCGCGACCGTGGAGCGCATCGAAGAAGACGCTCTGCACCGCCTCGGTGATCGGACCGCGCACACCGGAGCCGATCAGATGGTCGTCGACCTCGCACACCGGCACCATCTCGGCGGCGGTGCCGGAGAGGAAGACCTCGTCGGCGAGGTACAGCTCGGCGCGGGCCAGGTCGCGCTCCACCACCTCATAGCCGAGGTCGCGGGCGATCTGGATGATGGATCGGCGGCTGATCCCGTCCAGGATCCCGGCGGTGTGCGGCGGCGTCAGGATGCGCCCCTCGCGCACGATGTAGATGTTCTCGCCCGTCCCCTCGCTGACAAAGCCGCGGCTGTCGAGCAGGATCGACTCCTGATAGCCGGCCTTGGTCGCCTCGATCTTGGCCAGGACGCTGTTGAGGTACTGCCCGGAGGCCTTGGAGTGCGGGATCAGGGCGTCGCCGGAGATCCGCCGCCAGCTGGCGATCTTCGCCCGCACGCCCTCGCGTGCCGCCTGCTCGCCCAGATAGGCACCCCACGGCCATGCCGCGATCGAGACCGACACCTCGCAGTCCAGCGGGTTGAGCCCCATCTGGCCGTAGCCGCGAAAGACGATCGGCCGGATGTAGCACTCGCTCAGCCCGTTGGCGGCGATCAGCTCATGGGTGGCCGAGCGCAGCTGGTCCAGCGTGTAGGGCACCGGCATGTAGTAGAGCTTGGCCGACGCCAGCAGCCGGGCCAGGTGGTCGCTGTGGCGGAAGATGGCCGGGCCGCGGGAGGTCGCATACGCGCGCTCGCCCTCAAACACCCCGGTGCCGTAGTGCAGGCCGTGCGTCAGTACGTGAACCTTCGCGTCCTCCCAGGCAACGAGTTCTCCGTTGTGCCAGATGAGGTCGGCTTGTTCCACGACTGCTCCTTGGGTTTGTGGGGCACGGCGGTCTCGCCGCCGCTACAGCTGTTGAAGGACCGCCGAGGTCGCCTGCTCTGTCGTCGCCTCGCCCCCCAGGTCCGGCGTCCGAAGGCCGTCGGCCAGCGCTCGGTCGACGGCGGATTCTACCGCCGCGGCTTCGGTCTCCATCGCGAATCCGTGGCGGAGCATGAGCGCCGCCGACAGGAACATGGCCAGCGGGTTGGCCACTCCCTGCCCGGCGATGTCCGGCGCCGAGCCGTGCACGGGCTCAAACACGCCCGGGCCGTCGGCTCCGAGGGAGGCGCTCGGCAGCATTCCCAGCGAGCCGGTCAGCATCGCCGCCTCGTCGGAGAGGATGTCGCCGAACATGTTCTCGGTGACGATCACCTCAAAGTGGCGGGGCGCGGCGACCAGGCGCATGGCGGCGTTGTCGACGAGCAGGTGCTCAAGCTCGATGTTGGGAAATTCCCGGGAGTGCAGCTCGCGGACGACCTCGCGCCACAGGCGGCTTGTCTCCAGCACGTTGGCCTTGTCGACGCTCGTCACCCGGGAGCGGGCGGCACCGAAGGCCACCCGGGCGATCCGCTCGATCTCCTCCCGCGTGTAGACGCAGGCGTCCGACGCGCTGTCGGCGGTGCGGGTCTTCTCGCCGAAGTAGATGCCGCCGGTCAGCTCGCGGACGACCAGGAGGTTGGTGCGCTCGATGATCTCCCGGCGCAGCGGGCTTGAGTCATACAGGGCCGGGAGCGGCTTGACCGGGCGCAGGTTGGCGAACAGCCCCAGCCCCTTGCGCAGGCCGAGCAGTCCCTGCTCAGGCCGGGGCTGGTCCGGGTCGGTGGTGTCCCATTTGGGACCGCCGACCGCGGCGAGCAGGACGGCATCGGCCGAGCGACAGGCCGCCAGGGTCTCGTCGGTCAGGGCCGTGCCATGGGCGTCGATCGACGCGCCGCCGAAGGCATGCTCCTCGAACTCAAACGCGGCCGGCGCGACCGTGTTCAGGACCTCAACGGCCGGCCCGGTTATCTCTGGGCCGATGCCGTCTCCGGGGAGGAGGATGACTCTTCTGGAGGCCATGGTGGACCGCCACGGTACTCGATCTCGGTCTCGCGGCTCAGTGCGGAGGGCCACCAGTTGCGCCGGCCGAGCAGGATGACGGTTGAGGGGACGAGCAGCGTCCGCACCAGGAAGGTGTCCATGAGGATCCCGGCGGCGAGGCCGAAGCCGATCGCCCGCAACTGGCTGCCTCCGGATCCGCCGCCACCCACGATCGCGAACACGGCGAACGTGCCGCCGAGGATGATGCCGGCCGAGGTGACGGTGGAGCCGGTCCGGGAGATGGCGCGCACGACGGCCTCACGCAGGGGTAGACGCCGCGCCTCCTCTCGGATCCGCGTCATCACAAGGATGTTGTAGTCCTCGCCGAGCGCGAGCAGGAAGATGAACATCAAGAACGGCAGGATGAAGCTGATCCCGTTGTCGCCGCCGATGTCGATGAACGCAATCGTCGCGATCCCCAGGGCCGCCAGGTACGAGAGGGCGACCGAAACGATCAGGTACAGCGGCGCCACCGCGCTGCGCAGCACGAGCGCCAGCAGCAGGCCGATGGCGACGATCGCCACCGGGATGACGACGAACAGGTCATGGTTGGCCGTGTTGTTGATGTCGTAGACGGCGGCGGCTTCGCCGGCGACGCCGCTGTCAGACGCTCCGGAGCGCTTGGCCGCGGCGGTGACGACGCTGCGGATGTGGGGCGTGGCGTTCATGGCGCTGCTCGACGATTGCGGGCCGGCGGCCAGGCTCGCCTCAAACTGCATCACCCGGCCGTCTGAGGAGACGAACACCGCTGACGCGCGGTAGGCGTAATAGAGGGCGGGCGGGACCCTGGCGCCGGCCGGCTCCAGCACGGGGAGTCCGCGCGGCGCGCCCAGCCGCGCGTGCAGCGCAGCGAACTGCGCCGGGGTCAGCCGCGTGCCGTTGGGGTCCAGCGGGCCGGCCAGCTGCGTGAACGCGCCGGAGGCCCGCAGCGACGTCTCCGCGGCAGCGATCCGCCCGGGATCCGCAAACACCGACTGCGGATAGGCGTAGACGAGGTTGGCCGGGTTGCTGCTCGTCTGCGGGAAGTGCTGTTTGAGCACGGCGTTGCCGGCGGCCGCGTCGGAGCCGGCGGGCGGGTTGACGGCGCCGCCGAACCCGCCGGCGTGGTAGCCGAGCGCGCCGGCGGCCAGGGCGAGGAACAGCACCACGCCGATCGCCAGGGTCACTCCTGGGTGCTGCACCAGGCGGCCGGCGATGCGCCCCCACAGGCCCTCGCGCTGGGGCCCGGGCTCGATCTTGGACGGCCAGAAGGCGCGGCGGCCAAGGATGGCCAGGAGCGCCGGCAGCAGCGTCAGACCGAGAGCGAGCATGACCGCCACCCCCACCGCGAGGGGGATGCCCAGGTCGTGGTAGATGCCAAACGAGGCCAGCAGCAGGGTGAGCAGCGCCAGGATCACGGTGCCGGCCGAGCCGGTGATCGACTCGCCCACCCGGACCAGCGCGCGCTCCACCGCTTGGTGCGGGGCGTGCCCGTCGCGCAGTTCCTCGCGCACGCGGAACACCAGGAACAGCCCGTAGTCGGTGCCGGCGCCGATGAGCAGGACGATCAGCAGCACCTGGGTGATGGAGGAGATCTTCACTCCGCCGGCCCCCAGGGCACCGATCAGCCGCATCGAGATCACCAGCGCCAGCCCGCTGGGCAGCAGCGTGACGATCGCTGCTGGGATCGAGCGGAACACCAGGAGCAGCAGCACGATCACAAACAAGAACGAGAACGTCTGCACCTGGTTGCCGGCCTTGTCCGAGCTCTGCTGGTTGGCGACGATCGTCGCCACCTGCCCGGCGAGGTGCAGCTGCAGACCCGCGGGCGCGCCCGCCTGTGAGAAGGTGTTGTGGAGGGCGTCGACGACGGTCTTGTCGGTGGCCACGTCGTTGGCACTCAGCCGGGCCCGGACGCGGATGGTGACCGCCTCACGGTCGGCGGACAGCCCCAGAAGCTCGGCCGACTGAACCCGCTGCACGCCGGCCGCCAGCTTCGCCTCGCGCTGCATGGCCGCCAGGTCGCCGGCCGTGAGCGGGCGCGGCGCGGCACCGACGATGTCGATCTCGGAGACGTTGGAGTTGACGCCGCCACCGAGAAGCGGCGCCGCCAGGTTGGCCGCCTTGGCGCTGGGCGCGCTCGCGCTCAGAAACGCGCTGTTGTTGTTGTTGATCTCGCTGCCGAGCGACGGGAACGCGGCGCTGGTGATCACGGCGGCGGCCAGCCAGAAGACGACGATCGCCCACCGGAAGCGAATGACGAACCGCCCCAGTGCCTCGTAGGCGCCGTTGACCGACATGGATCTGTTCACCGCGTCTCCTGAGTCGTCAGAGGTCTGCCGTTCGCTTCCTCAGCCTAGGAAGCCGCCGCCGGTCCCGGAACGCCCGCAGGAGTGAATCCGGCCTCCTCCTTGCGGGGGAGGCGCCCGCGCCGGCCTACGGCCGCCGCGCCATCATGTTCAGCCGCACGTACTGAAGGACGAGAGGGTCGTCACAGCGCGCCAGGACGGCGTCGACGAAGGCGCTGTGCATGTCGGCCGGCAGCGGGTCGAGGTGGCGCACCAGACACACGGTCTGCACGAAGCTGCGCGCGTCGTCGAGCGGGGTGGGCTTGTCCTGGAGCCAGCAGGAGACGTCGGTGAAGCCCGCCCGGATCAGACGTTCCTCGGTCTGTTCGGCGGTCGCATAGTTCCACGGCCGCTGCCAGTCGGTGAAGTAGGGCGCGAACGGCTCGGTGAACGCCACCTCGTCGGCGGTTGCCCGGAATTCGTCGATGTTGCCGCGCCCGCCGCACTGCGCCACCAGGCGTGCCCCCGGCCTCATGTTGCGAAAAAGCGCGGCGAACAGCGCGTCGTGATCTGGAATCCAATGGAAGGTGGCGTTGGAGAAGACGACATCGACGGGCTCCGGCAGGTCGAGGTCGACGAGGTCCTGACACAACGCGGTGCCCCGGTCCCCCAGCATCTCCTGGGTGTGGCGAACCATCGAGGGAGCGGCGTCGACGGCGTACACGGCCCCGTGCGGGACCCGGCGGGCCAGCTCCACCGTGATCCGGCCGGATCCGCAGCCGGCGTCGAGCACCGTCTCGTCGCCAGCGAGGTGCAGGCGGTCAAGCTGCTCGGCCGCCCACCGCTGCTGCGGCGCCGAGATCCGGTCATACGTCGCGGCGTCCCAGTCCTTCGCACTCATGTCTCCTCCTTGAATCCGGCGACGACGGCCAGCTGCCAGGTCTTATAGACGCAGTCGACGGCGCCGAACCCGGCCTCTGTGAGCCAGCGCAGCAGCGAGGCCACATCGGCGCAGCGGTCATGGAGCATCCGCCGGCGGGTGTCCGAGAGCTCGCTCTCGCTGGCGCCGAGCGCGCGGCACCCGCGCCACCAGGCGTCCGTGTAGGCACGTTCCAGCTGGGGCACCGCGGTCGTCACCTGCTCGGCGTTGACGAACACCCCGCCGGGGCGCAGGCGCTCGTGGACGGCGGAGAACAGCCGGCGCTGGGCCGGGTGCTCGAGGTGGTGGACGGCGAGCGCGGAGACGATCGCGTCGTACGGTCCGGCCGGGAGCGGGTCGGTCATGTCGGCGACGTGCACGGCGGCCAGCGTGTCGCCGAGCCGGTCGCGCGCGTGACGGAGCATCGGCTCGGACGCGTCGAGGAGCTCAAGCTCGGCCCCGGGGAACGCGCGGGCCATCTCGGCGCTGAGCAGCCCGGTCCCGGCGCCCAGGTCAAGCACGCGGCGGACCGGGCCGCGAACGCTGCGGACGACGTCGACGGCGGCGCCGTAGAAGTCGTCGTAGCCGGGGACAAGGCGCCGGCGGGAGGCGTCGTACTCGTCGGCGTGCGCCGAGAACGCGTCGGCGGCCGCGCAGCCCCCCGGGTCGTGGTGGTGGCCGCCGGCTGCGGCGTCCGGTGGCGTCACAGGGAGCTCGTGACGGGGCCGGAGCGCTCGCGGTCGCGTTCGTAGGCGGCGATGGCCCCATCCTGCTCAAGCGTCAGGGCGATGTCGTCAAGGCCGTTGAGCAGGCGATGCTTGGTCTCCGGGTCGATGTCGAACTGAGCGCTCCCCCCCGGCCACCTGACCTCCTGGGCGGCGAGATCGATTTGGGCTTCGCCCGCGTGCGCGATCGAAGCACATTCTTCCTTGCTCAGCTGTACGGGCAGCAGGCCGATCTTCGTGCAGTTGGAGCGGAAGATGTCGGCGAAGCTGGAGGCGATGACCGCCTGGAAGCCGTAGTCCTCGAGCGCCCAGGGCGCGTGCTCGCGGCTGGAGCCGCAGCCGAAATTGCGCCCGGCGACCAGGATGGGGTTCTTCGGCAGTTCCCACTCAGGCTCCTGGGCCCAGTCGTAGAACAGGAACTCGCCGAAGCCGGTGCGCTCGACGCGCTTGAGGAACTGCTTGGGAATGATCTGGTCGGTGTCGACGTCGTCGCGCATCAGCGCGCTGACGCGTCCGGTGATCGTTTCGATGGCCCTCATCGCTTGGCGCCCTCCCACTCTCGGATGTCGACGAAATGTCCCTCGATGGCCGCGGCCGCCGCCATCTGGGGCGAGACGAGGTGTGACCGTGCGCCCCGGCCCTGACGACCCTCAAAGTTGCGGTTGGAGGTTGAGGCCACCCGCTCGCCCGGCGCCGCGATGTCCGGGTTCATGCCCAGGCACATCGAGCAGCCGGCGCCGCGCCAGTCAAAGCCGGCGCGGCGGAAGATCTCGTCCAGGCCCTCCTGCTCGGCCTGGGCCTTGACCTGCTGGGAGCCCGGCACCACCATGGCATACACGCCGTCGGCCACCCGGCGCCCGTCGACCACCTCCGCCGCCGCCCGCAGATCACCGATCCGGGAGTTGGTGCAGGAGCCGATGAAGACCCGGTCGAGCGTGATCTCGGAGATGGGCGTCCCCGCCTCCAGGCCCATGTAGTGCAGGGCGCGCTCGTCACCGTCATCCTGCGGATCCGGCACGGTGTCGGCGACCCCCACCACCATCTCCGGGTTGGTTCCCCACGTCACCATGGGGCTGATCGCCGAGGCGTCGACGATGACCTCCTTGTCGAAGCTGGCGCCCTCGTCGGTGTACAGCTCCCGCCACGCGTCCGGAACCTCGCTGGGCGCGGCGGGCCGGCCGACGACGTAGCGAAACGTCGTTTCGTCCGGCGCGATCATCCCGGCGCGGCCGCCGCCCTCGATCGTCATGTTGCAGACGGTCATGCGGCCCTCCATCGTGAGGGCCTCGATCGCCGGTCCTGAGTACTCGACGACGTGGCCGACGGCGCCGTCGACCCCCATCTGGCCGATCGTCGCCAGGATGAGGTCCTTCGCCGAGACGCCGAAGCCGAGCTCGCCCTCATAGCGGATCCGCATCGATTTGGGCTTGCTCTGAACCAGGCATTGCGTGGCGAGCACGTGCTCCACCTCGCTGGTGCCGATGCCGAAGGCGAGGGCGCCGAACGCGCCGTGGGTGGCGGTGTGCGAGTCGCCGCACACGATCGTCATCCCCGGCTGGGTCACACCGAGCTCCGGGCCGATGACGTGCACGATGCCCTGGCGGTCTGAGCCGAGCGAATACAGCGGGATGCCGAACTC
>DASSZQ010000266.1:0-2509 GCA_035702755.1 Solirubrobacteraceae bacterium
TCGACGCGCTGCAGAGCTACGCCGACGAGCGTGGCGTGCCCCTCACCGATGTCGCCATCGGAGCGCTGCTCGCCAATCCCGCCGTCTCATCCGTGATCGCCGGCGCGACCAAGCCGGAGCAGGTGCGGTCCAATGCCGCCGCCGGGCGCTGGACCCCCAGCGAGGACGACCTGTCCGCGCTGCGCGACGTGCTGTCGTCGCAGCGCGTCTGACTCAAAGGGACCGGAATGTCGTCACACCGGCTGCCGCTCTGGGCCAAGTGGGCGCTCTCGCTGGGCGTGGGGCTCATCCTGGCCGTCGCCCTCGTCGTGTTCGTCGCCAACAACAACGGCAACTCCGAGGCGGCCCAGAATCCGGCGGCCGTCGCCCGGGCCAACCGCGAGGCGGCGATCGTCGTGGCCCAGGACCAGGCCCCCCACGTCGTCCGCCTCCGGCCGGGATCCGGTCCCCGCGCCGCCATCGTCCGGGCGGTCCGGGCCGACGTGACGCAGCTGGTCAACCGCGGCATCCTCGACGGGCCCCTGCGGCGCACGACGTGCCGTCAGACCGGCGCTCACGGCGGCCGCGTCGCGTTCAGCTGCCACGCCTTTGCCGGCGACTTCAACTACCCGTTTCTGGGGGTCGTCGACGTGGGCGCCAAGCGGGTGACCTACTGCAAGCGCGACGAGCCGCCGGTGCCGTCGATGAACATCCCGGTCAGCGCCCGCTGCCGGGCGTAGCGTGGCGACCTAGGGCGGTGGGGCTCCCGCCCGTCCTCACCGCCAGCTGACGCTCCCCGGCGCGCGGGAGTGGGGCGAGAAGCGCACCGCCAGGATCCGCGCCCGGCGCGGCACCGAGAACGCCACGCCGCCGCTGCGGACCTGTCCGGGGCCGATGAGGCTCTCGAAGTCGGCGTCCGGGGTCTGGCACACGCCGTGCCTGATGAACAGCGGCGAGCCGCTGCCCGCTACGGAGATGATCGACCAGTCCCCGGAGGCGGTGCTGTCATACGTGGCGCCGCCGGTGTCGGCGATCTCCACCATCACGCCGACGGCCCGGGTTCCGGGCAGGAGGGCGGCGCCGCTGCCGCGCAGCGGGTCGATCACGTGCGTGACGGTCACCGCCACGGTGGTGACGCCGGCGTTGACGTGCTGGGTGGTGCCGATCGGCGCACCGTGAGGGCGCACCCGGTGACGCCGGCGCCGGCGAGCCGTCGTCGAGGCAGCCGTCGACCGGGATGCCACCGACGTCGCCGTCGACGTACGGGATCCCCCACCACCACCGCCGCCGCACCCCGCGACGGCCAGCGCCGCCACCACCAGAAGGACGGCGACCCGCGCCGGGAGTTCTGTCGCACTCGTCACCGCCGCAACATACCCCGCGGACCTGCCTGCCCGTGTGTGTAGCCCACCCCCGCCCGGGTAGCCAACTACCAAGGGCGTACGGGGCGGTGACGGCCGTCCGGCGCGCCCCAGACAGCTTCCAACCGACGAAACGGAGCCTCGACATGGCACAGGAACTGAACGGTAAGAAGGTCGCCATCATCGCCACCGACGGTGTTGAGCAGGCCGAGCTCACCGAGCCGCGCAAGGCGGTGGAGGCGGCCGGAGCGACCACCGAGCTGCTCTCGCTGGACACCGGGGAGATCCAGGCGATGAACTCCGACATCAACCCGGCGGACACGTTCCCGGTCGACAAGAAGGTCAGCGATGCCTCGCCGGCCGACTACGACGGGCTGCTGCTTCCCGGCGGCACGGTCAACGCCGACCGTCTGCGGGCCGACGATGGTGTCGTGCGGTTCGTGCAGGAGTACTTCAAGGCCGGCAAGCCCGCCGGCGTCATCTGCCACGGTCCGTGGACCCTGGTGGAGGGCGACCTGGTCCGGGACCGCACGCTGACCTCGTATCCGAGCCTGTAGACCGACATCCGCAACGCGGGCGGCACCTGGGTCGACAAGGAGGTCGTCGTGGACGAGGGCCTCGTCACCTCGCGCAACCCGGATGACCTGCCCGCGTTCTGCGCCAAGGTGGTGGAGGAGTTCTGCGAGGGCAAGCACGCGGTGGCCTCGGCCGGCGCCACCGCCTAAACGCAGCGCCACGGCCTGAACCCGGCGCCACCACCGAAAGGCTCAGGACGCCGGAGCCGGCAGTCGCCGCGTCGCCTCGGCGGCGCGGCGGTCCCGGACCGGCGGCCGCTCAGCCACCGGGACCGCCGCCACCGCCCCGTTCTCCCACGGCTTGAGGTAGTGCCCGGCGGGCGGGGCGTCGTTGACCGCCGGGACCCCCGCCGCCTCGCCGCCCCGCCGGTTCTCGGCGCTGTCGCCGTCCGCGCGGTCGCCGCCCCGCCGCCGCTCGACGGCGGCCAGCACCGCGTAGGCCATCTCGCCCAGCGCCCGCAGCGGCTGATGGCGATTCTGGCGCGTCCCCAGGTGGCATTCCGCGAGCGCATCGAGTCCGGCGATCCGCAGCGCGTCGATCAGCACCGCGATCTCCACGCCGTAGCCGACCGGGAACGGGATCGCCTCAAACAG
>DASSZQ010000336.1:0-49668 GCA_035702755.1 Solirubrobacteraceae bacterium
GCGCTGAGCGCCGGCCGAGGCGCCGCCGGGGGTGGGTGCCGGCAGTGGGATAATCAAGACGGATCTGGAGATGACGTCCGTGACACCGGCACGCGTGCTCATCGTGGCGCATCGCACGGCGGCGACGCCGCTGCTGCTCAACGCCGTCCGGGCTCGCGCGCGCCGCTCGCCGTGCACGTTCACGCTGCTCGTCCCGCGCCCGTACTGGAATCCGGACACCGATGAGGCGGAGGTGACCCTGGAGCTGGCGCTCCCGCTGCTTGAGCGGGCGGCCGGTGGGCCGGTCGACGGAGTGGTGGGCGATTCCGACCCGCTGGTCGCCGTGCGCGAGACGGTCACCCTCCTCGGCATCGACGAGATCATGATCTCCACCCTGCCCGCGCGCGTGTCGCGGTGGCTGCACCGGGACCTGCCCCGCCGGGTGGAGGAGTTCGGCCTGCCGGTCACGGTGGTCACCGCCGAGCAATCCGAGCCGGCGGTCGCGCGCCCGGGGTGAATCCGCGGGCGTCAGCCGGATGACGGCTGCAGGCGCTCCGGTGTTCCGAGGAGGGCCCGGGGCGTGAGCACCACCCGCAGGTCGCCCCAGTCGACGGCGACCCGGCGCCCGCTCCACGTCGTCTCCCTGGCTGCCGGGACCGCGTCCGGACGCAGCGGGTGCACGCCGTGGAGGCGATGGGCGTGGCGCACGGCATGAACGCGGAGCGCCCGCTGGGCGTGAAGGACGTTCAGCCGCCAGCCGGCGGCGAGCAGTTGCGGCCCGTGCCACAGCTCCCAGCGCCAGCGGCGAAACGCGATCCGGCCAACCGGGAGCAGGTGCAGGGCATAGGTCAGCTCAATCGGTTCGGTCATCAACTCCCCGGGCGATGAGGGTCATGCCATTCGCCCCCAGCACTGCCCCTGATGCTAGTGCGCCGGCTCAGGCGCCGGCCTGGGCGCTGCGACCGCCGCCGAAGCGCCGGCGGATCCAGTCGAGCAACCGGGCGAACACGCCGGGCGTGTCCGGGATGATGGTGATCGACCCCGCGGCGGGCGCGCCGGCGGCCGCCGACCCGGGAGAAGCAGCGGACGGGGCGGGTGCCGCGCTGGGTGCGGCGGGTGCCGCACTGGCTGCGGCGGCGGGAGCCGGCTGGGGTGCGGCCGAGCCCGCCTCCTCGGCGGGACCGAACGCCGAGCCGCCCTCCGGCACGCCAAACAGGGATTCGGCGGCGGTGTTGGCCCAGATGATCGACCGGAGGTACAGCTCGCCGGAGCTGGGGACGATCGGTGCCACCGTGTAGTCGCCATCCTCCAGGGCGACGACGCAGTCGAGCAGCTGTCCCTTTTCGCCGCGCCGGAAGACGAGCGCGTCGCGCATGTCGTCGGCGAGCGGCAGGGACTCGACGACATCCTGCATCGGAGCGTCCATCATCGCGTCGATCACCGAGAACAGGCCCAGCGTGAACAGCTCGGCGGGATTGGACCAGCCGAGGGGCTCGGCCGCCAGCTCGCAGAAGCGGGCGCGAACCAGCGCGGTCACCGTCAGCTCCGTGGGCTTGTCGTCGACACTGGCGAGCACGCTGAGTGTCGCCCAGCGGCGCACATTCTCCAGGCCGAGCAGCGCGAGCGCCTGGCCGATCGAGCGCACCTCGCCCCGCAGCCCAAAGTAGGCGGAGTTCACGTAGCGGAGCATCCGGAAGCTGAGCGCCACGTCGCGGGCGATGAGCGGCTCGATGTCGGACAGCTCAACGTCCGGGCGGTGCAGCGACGCGACCACCTGGAGCAGCGTCAGGCGGTTGGGCGAGATGCCCTGGGTGCCGACGACCGCCGGCTGGCAGAAGAAGTGCCCCTGGAACAGATCGCAGCCGATCTCGGCGCAGAACTCGTGGTCCGGGCGCGTGCTCAGCTTGTCGGCGAGCAGTTGGACGGGGCGGTCCCGCAGGCGGTCGACCTGCTCGCGCAGCTGCTCGCGGCCGAGCTGCAGCATGTTGAGCTTGACCACGTCGAACAGGTCGATGTGCGCCTCGGACTCCGGACGGCCGCGGAAGTCGTCGAGCGCGATCTTGTAGCCCTCGTCCTTGAGCGTGTGCAGGGCGGCGACCAGCTCGTCCCGGCCCTCGGCGCACAGCTCGGTCTCGGAGATCTCCAGGCCGCCGAGCCGGGGCGGGATCGCCTGCACCAGCCCGTCGAGGATGAACTCGCGGGAGACGTTGACCCAGGCCCGCTTGCTGCCGACGATCCGCTGGAGCTCAAGCTCGGTGAACGAGTTGAGGACCACCGTCGCCGTCGCCCGCTCCGGGTCGTCGACCGGGTCGGCCATATAGCCGCGCCCCCGGAACAGCAGCTCGTAGCCAACGACCTCAAGCCGGGAGTTGAAGATGGGATGTCGAGCGATGAAGGCGGCCGGCACGGGGGGCTCTGGAGGAGAAGATCAGCCTCACGCGCTTAATCGGCACGAGTCCCCCGGGCGTAAAGCCCAATTGTCAGAACTTCGTACGGCCGCCGAGCGCACCGCCGGCTCATTACTGTTGGGCTCTGCGATGGCGGCACTTGAGCACCTGCGGTCGATCCGCCTCCAGGAGGGCATCATCGTCCTTGACGGTGCCATGGGCACCGAACTGGAGGCTCGCGGCGCCGCGATGGACTCAGACGCCTGGTGCGGCCTCGTCAACCTCAGCGATCCCGGCCTGGTGCGGGCGGTGCATGAGGATCACATCCGCGCCGGAGCCGACGTCGTCATCACCAACACGTTCATGAGCGGGCTGGGGCCGATGCGGCGCGCTGGAGCCGGGGACCGGTTTGAGGCGGGGATCGAGAACGCCGTCGACGCCGCCCGCGAGGCGGTGCGGCGGGCGGCGGAGCGGCCGGTGACGATTGCCGGCAGCGTGGGGGCGACCCCCTGGGGACGCCCCCCGGTCGACCCGGACACCGGCGCTGCGGACGAGCAGGTGCGGGCCGGCTACGCGCGGCAGGTGCGGCTTCTCGCCGACGCCGGCGTCGACCTGATCGCGCTGGAGATGGTCACCGACGCCCGGTTGGGACGCCTCGCGCTGGACGCCGCGCTCGACAGCGGGCTGCCGGTGTGGGTCGGGCTGAGCATGCGCCGTCCGGGGCGCGATCCAAGTCAGTACGAGTCGCTGCCGGCGGTCGAACCGGAGGGGCGGGCGGTCGCCGAGGCGTGCCTGCGGGACGGCCTCGACGCCGTCAACGTCATGCACACCGATATCGACGACGTCGACAGCGCGCTTGAGATGCTGCGGCCCCTGTGGGGTGGGCCGGTGGGCGTCTACCCCCACCACGGGCGGTGGGCGCGCCCGCACTGGACCTTCGTCGACGTCCCCACCGAGATCCTGGCCGGGCTCGCCCGCGGGTGGATCGACCGCGGGGCCACGATGCTCGGCGGCTGCTGCGGCCTGCGCACGCACCACGTCGCCGTCCTGCGCGAGATCGCCGACGCGCACCGCCCGGGCTAGCGCTCGGCCTGCTCGCCGCGGGCAACGATGGTGAAGAGGGGGTTACCCGCTGGAGCCCCCGGAATCGTTCGAAAGTCGAATTCGGCCCCACGATCTCGTACAGATCGGACGCTGAGCGCCACTCGTTGACGAAATCCAAAGCCTCCAACCGAATCTCGCACAAAGCGGTGGTTCAGTCGCGACGCCGTCGTCGCGGCCGAGCCGCTCAGATGCCCTGCAGCGCGCCGCCGTCGACGGCGAGCGCGGTCCCGGTGATGTAGGCGGCGCGGTCCGAGCACAGGAACGCCGCCGCCCACGCCATCTCCTCCGGACGCCCCAGGCGGCCCGCGGGCACCGTTGTCGCCGCCTGCGCCTCGGCGGCGGCCATCGACCCGGCGAAGGACGCCGCCCGCTCGGTGGCGATGCTCCCCGTGAGCAGCGTGTTGATGGTCACCCCGTCGCCCGCCGCCTCCCGGGCCAGCGTCTTGTATGCCGCCAGCGCCGCCGACCGTTCCGCGTTGGACAGGATGAGCGCCGGGATCGGCTCCCGCACCGACGTGGAGGCGATCCCCACAACGCGCCCCCAGCCCCGCTCCCGCATGCCCGGCAGCACGAGGCGCAGCAGCGTCATCGGCGCCAGCACCAGCGTCCGGTGGGCCTGCTCCCAGTGCTCGGCCGACAGGGACAGCGGGTCCGGGTCGGCGGGCGGCCCGCCCGTGTTGGTGACGAGGATGTCGACCGGGCCTGCTCGCTCGGTGACGGCGGCGAGCAGATCCGGCGCGGCGCCAAGGTCGGCGCTGTCCCAGCTCAGCCCGGCGACGGCGCCGATCTCGGCGGCCACGGCGGCCGTGCGCTCGGCGTCACGCGCGGTGATGACCACGCGCGCCCCCTCGGCCACGAGCACCTCGGCGACCGCGCGGCCGATGCCCTGGGTGGCGCCCCCCACCAGCGCCACACGGTCTCTGATTCCCAGATCCATGGCCGCACCCTATCGGCGCCGCGGGGGTTGCGGCGAGGTCGCGGGACCCCGGCCTTGACCCTCACGCGGCGTGATGCCTCACGATGTCGGTGATGAGCGAGTACAGGGTTGGACAGGTGGCGCGCATGTCAGGGGTCTCGGTGCGGACGCTGCACCACTACGACGAGATCGGCCTGCTCGCGCCCGGGGGCAGAAGCGAGGCTGGGTATCGGCTGTACTCGGCGGCCGATCTGCGGCGGCTGCGGCAGATCCTGTTCTACCGCGAGCTCGACTTCGGCCTTGATCAGATCGCCGAGATCATGGCCGACCCGGAGGCCGGCGGCGGCGGGCACCTGCGCCGCCAGCACCGCCTGCTGCGCGAGCGCCTGGCCCGGACGCAGCTGCTCATCACGGCAATCGAGAACGAGATGGAGGCACGACAGATGGGGATTTCATTGACCCCGGAGGAGCAGCTGGAGATCTTCGGCACCGACAAGCTCGCCGAGCACCGCCGGGAGGCCAGGGAGCGCTGGGGCGACACCGACGCCTTCCAGGAGTCCGAGCGCCGGGCGGCGGCCTACACCAAGGAGGATTGGATTGAGATCAAGCGCCAGGCCGACGCCAACATCGGCGGCTTCGCCGAGGCGCTGAGAGCCGGCCTGCCGGCGGACGGCGCGCGGGCGATGGAGCTCGCCGAGGCCCATCGCCAGCACATCTCGCGCTGGTTCTATGAGTGCTCGCTGCAGCGCCACCGGAGCCTGGCCGAGCTCTACATCTCCGATCCGCGGTACACACAGACCTACGACGACATCGCGCCCGGCGTCTCGCGCTACGTGCACGACGCGATCCTGGCCAACGCCGCCGCCCGCGGGTAGCCCGCGCCGGCACTCTCCGCGCTCCTCAGCCGGCGCGGCCGGCGACGAGCGCCGTCAGCTCCCGGGCGGCCGGCAGCTCGCTGGCTCCGGCGACCGTCGCCGCGGCGATGCGCCGGCGAATCGGCCCGGAGCCGAGGGGGCGTGCCACCAGGCTGCCGAGCGCGAGCTCCTTGACCAGCGACGCGCGCGACAGGATGGAGACGCCGAGTTGCGCCTCGACCGCGGCCTTGATCGCCTCGATCCCGGCCAGCTCAGCCACGACATGAAGTGTCTGGAGCGCCACCCCGGCGGCGAGGAGGTGCTCCTCGGCCACCCGGCGCGTGCCTGAGCCCGGTTCGCGCAGGACGATCGGCTCCGCCGCCAGCTCGCCCGGAGCGACAACGGGCAGGCGGGCGAAGCGGTGGGAGGCCGCGGCCACGACAACCAGTTCGTCCTCCAGCAGCGGCTCGAGCACGATCCGCGGATGGTCGAGCTCGTCCTCGACGTAGCCGATGTCGGCGTCGCCGGCCAGAAGCGCGGCCACGACGCGCTCGCTGTTGTCGATCGACACGTGCAGGCGCAGCGCCGGATGCCGGCGGCCGAGCACGGCCAGCGGGCCCGGCATCAGGTAGGTGCCCACCGTCCGGCTGGCGCTCACCCGCAGATCACCCTCCACGGCGCCGCGGGCGGCCGCGACCGCGCGCCGGGCCTCGGCCAGCCCGGCGAGGACCCCGTCGACGCGGCCGAGCAGGGCGGCCCCGGCGGGGGTGAGCCGGACACGGCGCCCGGAGCGGTCGAACAACGGCCCGCCGAGCTCGAGCTCCAGCGCCGCGATGTGCTGGCTGACCGCCGACTGGGACAGGTGCAGGCCGAGGGCGGCGCGGGTGAAGTTCAGCTCCCGTGCCACGGCGCGGAAGACCTCAAGTCGCCGTTCCTCCATCGGTGAGGATGCTACTAGCAAGCGATAAGCAATCCTGATTGTCAATCGCAGAATCGGCGTTGTGGAGGCCATATCTGCGGCGGATCATGTGCTCTATGTCCGCACTTAGTGATCAAATCGCGGCCCCGCGGCCGCATGCAGCCGGCGGCTGGGCCGTCCGGGCCGGCGCCGTGGCGGCGGCGGCCGCGGTCGCCGCGGCCGCCCTCCCGCTCGGCGGCCTCGTCCCCCTCCTGGGCGCGCCGATCCTTGCCCTCCTGCTCGGCATGGCGCTCGCCGCCGTCGCCCCGGCGCATCGCCTGCGCCCGGGCCTGGGGCTGACCAGCCGCTACGTCCTGCAACTGGCGATCGTCGTGCTCGGCGCCACCATCAGCCTGCGGCAGGTGGCGACGGTGGGGGCGTCCTCGCTGCCGGTGATGCTCGGCTCGCTGACGACCGCCCTGCTCACCGCGCTTCTGCTGGGGCGGGGGCTCCGGGTGCCGGAGCGCCTGCGCGTGCTCATCGGCGTCGGCACCGGCATCTGCGGTGCGTCGGCGATCGCCGCCGTCTCCGGCGTCACCCGCGCCCGTGAGCGCGAGATCCGCTATGCCGTCTCGACCATCTTTGCGTTCAACCTCGTGGCCGTGCTCGTCTTTCCCCCGGTCGGTCACCTGCTCGGCATGGGCCAGCACGCCTTCGGCCTGTGGGCCGGGACCGCCGTCAACGATGCCTCCTCGGTCGTCGCCGCCGGCTTTGCCTACGGCCACGCGGCGGGCACGTACGCGGTCATCGTCAAGCTGACCCGGACGACGATGATCGTTCCGATCTCCCTCGCCCTCGCCGCCCTCGCCCTGCGCCGGCGGTCCCGGCAAGCAGCCACCGCCGACGGCGACGCGGTCCCGGAGGGCCGCTCCTGGCGCGGCGTCGTGCCCTGGTTTCTGTTGTGGTTCCTCGCCGCGTCGGCCGCCCACACGCTCGGCGCCTTCGCCTCGGCAGGCGCCGGTCTCTCCCACGCCGGCCTCGCGCTGACGACGGTTGCGCTGGCCGCCGTCGGACTCTCCAGCGACTTTGGCGAGATGCGCCGCACCGGATCCCGCCCGCTCCTGCTCGGCGCCCTGGTCTGGATCGCGGTGACGGTGACCAGCCTGGGCCTGCAGGCGCTCACGCACACCGCGTAGGCGGGGCCGCTGCTAGTAGTCGTAGGGCGGTGGACCGACAGCACACCCCACGACGCGCCTGGATCATCTATGGGCTTGGAGTCTTCGCCTATGCCGTCGCGGTGTTCCAGCGCGCCTCCCTCGGCGTCGCCGGGGTGGAGGCGCAGCGGCGATTCGGCACCACGGCCGCCGTCCTCTCGCTGTTTGCCGTCCTCCAGCTCGCCGTCTACGCCGCGCTCCAGGTCCCGGTCGGCGTGGTGCTCGACCGGGTCGGCTCCCGGCGCCTGATCGCCGGCGGCGCGCTGCTCATGGGCGGCGGTCAGCTGCTGCTCGCCACCGCGCACCACGTGGGGCTGGCAGTTGCCGCGCGCGTCCTCGTCGGTGCCGGCGACGCGATGACGTTCATCAGCGTTCTGCGCCTGGTCGCCGTCTGGTTCCCGCCCCGGCGCGTGCCGCTGCTGACGCAGCTGACTGGCCTGCTGGGGCAGCTGGGCCAGATCGCCGCCGCCTACCCGCTGGTCGCGCTCCTCACCGGAGCGGGGTGGACGGTCTCGTTTCTGCTGGCGGCGGTCGTCGGTCTCACGGTCTCGGCGCTCGCCGCCACGACGCTGCGCAACGCGCCGCCGGGCGTGCACCCCCCGCCAACCCTGCTGACGGCCGCTCAGGCCGTGCGGCGGCTCGGTCTGGCCTGGCGGGAGCCCGGAACCCGCCTGGGACTGTGGACGCACTTCGTCTCGCAGTTCTCCGGAACGGTGTTCGCCCTGCTCTGGGGCTATCCGTTCCTCGTCGTCGGCGAGCACCGCTCGCCGGAGGAGGCCGGCATCCTCCTCACGCTGCTGGTGGTCGTGGCGATGGCCATTGGGCCGTTGCTCGGTCACCTGGCCGCGCGCTGGCCGCTGCGGCGCTCGGTGCCGGTCCTGGCCATCGTCGGCTCCACCGTTGC
This sequence comes from Solirubrobacteraceae bacterium, assembly GCA_035702755.1. Classification (GTDB taxonomy): domain Bacteria; phylum Actinomycetota; class Thermoleophilia; order Solirubrobacterales; family Solirubrobacteraceae; genus Palsa-465. The sequence goes on from DASSZQ010000336.1 coordinate 8,257, forward strand.
GGTCTGGAGCATCGTTCTCGCCTGGCCGGGCCGGGCTCCGCTGTCGCTTCTGGTGGTGCTCGTCATCGTGCTCGCCTCCAACGGCCCCGGCTCGCTGATGGGCTTTGACTACGCCCGGACCGAGAATGAGGCCGAGCGGATCGGATCGGCGACCGGCATCGTCAACGTCGGCGGGTTCGTCGCCTCGCTGCTGACGATCGCGCTGATCGGCGTCGTGCTCAGCCTCACCTCCAGTGGGGCCGGCAGCTACACGCTGGATGACTTCCGGCTGGCGTTCTCGGTCCAGTACCTGTGCTGGGGCGTCGGGCTGGCCGGCGTCCTGCACAACCGACGCCGGTTGCGGGCCGCCCGGGGACTGACGCTCGATCCGTTCCCGCTGGCCGTCGTCCGGGTCTGGCGGGGGCGGCGAGCGGGCGCGCAATGACCGCACCGGATCGCGGGGAAGACGACGGCGCCGGGCCGGCGCCGCCGCACCGGCCCCCCACGCGGGCCTGGGCGGTCCGGCGCGTGGCCGAGGTGCTCGCCGCCGGGGCCCTCGAACGCGTCCGCGGAGTGCCCGCAGCGGGTCCGGCGGACGTGCCGCGCTCCCCGGCCGAGGTCACGCCCCAGTGGCTGACCGCGGTCCTGTGCCGGGGGACGCCCGGAGCACGCGTGCGCGCGGTGACGCCCGTCGGCGCCAGCAGCGGGACGACGACGCGCCGCGCCCTGGCGCTGACCTACGACGATGCCGACAGCGCGAACCGCCTGCCGACCCACATCTTCGTCAAGTGCACGGCGGCGCTCGGCCAGCGGCTCATGCTCGGTCTCGGCGGGCTCATCCACGGTGAGCCCGGCTTCTACACCCAGGTCCGTCCGCGACTGGAGATTGAGGCGCCGATCGGCTACTTCGGCGCGGTCGATGCGCGCTCGTGGCGGTCGGTGGTGGTGATGGAGGACGTCGGCCGCACGCGGGGCGCGCGCTTCTGGCAGCCGGCGACCAGGATCACGCGCCGGCAGATCGAGGACCTGCTGAGCAACATGGCGCGCTGGCACGGTGCCCTGTGGGACAGCCCGCGGCTGGGCGGCTGGCGGTGGCTGAAGACGCCCGCGGACCAGATGCGGCTGATCGACGCCCTGATCGGCCTGGCCAACCGCCTGCCGGCGGGGGCCGAGCGCGCCCGCGCGGTCATCCCGGTGGGCCTCCGCCACCGCCAGGCCGACATCTACGCGGGCCTGCGGCGCTCGATGCAGATCGCCTCCGAGGGACCGCGCACCTATCTGCACGGCGACCTCCACATCGCCAACACGTACCTGACGCGAGAGTCGGCGATGGGCATCGCCGACTGGCAGGTGGGGCTTCAGGGCTCGTGGGCCTTCGATTACGCATACCTGATGACGACCGCGCTGGAGGTCGACGAGCGCCGCGCCTGGGAGCGCGACCTGCTCGGCTTCTACCTGCAGCGCCTGGCCGCGGCCGGTGGAGCAGCGCTCAGGCCCGAGCGCGCCTGGCTCGCCTACCGGCAGGCGACCTTCTATCCGTACTTCGCGTGGACGTACACCCTGGGCCGCTCACGGCTGCAGCCCAGATTTCAGCCGGACGAGGTCAGCCTGACGATGATCCGCCGGATCGCGGCCGCGATCGACGACCTCGGCTCGCTGGACGCCGTCGGCCGGTAGCCCCGCCGGAGGTCCGGGGTTCCGAGCACGTACTCGGCGCCGCGCTGCGGATGGCGACGCCGCGGCACGGCCGTAGGCTCGGTGCACCACAGATGTCAAAGGAGGCGCCATGACACGCGTCCTCGTCGCGTACGCGAGCAAGAACGGATCCACTGGCGAGATCGCCGAGGTGATCGCGCACGGGCTTCGCGCCCAGGGGCTTGAGGTGGACTGTCGAGAGGCGGGCACGGTGCACGACCTTGGGTCCTACAGCGCGGTGGTCCTGGGCAGCGCGGTGTACATGAAGCGCTGGCGCCGGTCGGCGCGGAGCTTCCTGCGCCGCCACCGCGACGCGCTCACCGGAGTGCCGTGGTGGATGTTCAGCTCCGGCCCGGTCGGTGCACCCACGCCAGACGACGCCAAGGCGGCGCAGTGGCTTGAGCCGCCGAAGATCGTGGCTGAGGCCGAGCGGCTGGGCGTGCGCGAGCACGTCGTGTTCGGCGGCCGGGTTCCCGCCGAACCGCACAATTTCATGGAGCGCGCGATGGCCAAGGGCACCCCAGCCGAGTTCGCGGACCGTCGCGACTGGGATGAGATCGCCGGCTGGGCGGCCGCAATCGCCCGGCAGCTCACGGAGCGTCCCGGCGTCGCGGCCGCCGCATAAACGAGGTCAGCTGGCCTCGACGGCCATCAGCGTGTTGCCCTCCGGGTCACGGAACCAGAAGAGGGGCGGCACCGGGTCGCCCATGCGGCTGACCTCGGCATCGACGTCGACGCCGGCGTCCTTGAGCTGCCCGTGGAGGCCGTCGATGTCATGGGTCAGCAGGCTGATGCCGGTCTGCGCGTTGCCGGTCGGCTGGCCCTCCGGGGGCGGAGCGAGCGCGATCGTCGTCTCGGCGCCGGCGGGGCCGACCTCGACCCAGCGGTAGGCGCCGCCGAACGGGATGTCGACGCGCTTCTCCAGCCCCAGCTTGCCGACGTAGAAGTCGATCGCCCCGTCCTGGTCGGCGACGGGGACAACCACGTTGGCAAGTCGCTGGATGCGCGTCTGGGTGGTGGACACAACGGCCTCCTTGGGGATTGGTTACACAGGTTGAGACTCCAGCCGGCGGCGAAACTCATCGCCGTGATCGGCCCGGCCACCGCCGTGCCGGCCCCCGTCCAGCCGGGACGGATGACTTTGCGCGGTCGCGGCGGTCTACATTGCGATGTCCAGCCCGCCGCTCGTGCTCGAGGTTCGCGGACCGCTCTCCCCGGAGGCCCTGCCTGAGCTGTACGAGTGGGCGTGCGCCCGGCTGGCCCAGGCCGGCGGACGGCCGGTGGAGATGAACGTGGCCGGGATCGCCGCCGACGCCGTGGCCGTCGCCGCGGTCGCCCGTCTCGCCCTGGCGGCGCGCCGCCACGGCTGCGCGGTGACCCTGCGCGGAGCCGGCGACGACTTCCGCGCGCTGCTTGAGCTGTGCGGCCTGTGGGAGGCCGTCGGCGGCTGAGCCGCCGACTTCGCCGGTTGGGCGTGTCCGGATCGACCGCTTCGTCCAGCCTGGGCGGCGGCCCGGCCGCCTCAGTCGAGCCTGGGCGGCAGGCCGAACAGGGGGAAGAGCCGCTCGGTCTCCAAGAAGAAGGTCAGCTCCGCAATGCCGCCCTGGTGAAGCTCGATGACCTGAAGAGCCCATGGTGCGTACCCTCCTTCCGGATCCGGCTTGTACTGGCCGAAGGCGACCGTGCCGTTCGCCGCGGGCGCGGGCAGGACCCGCGACCCCTTGCAGCCGATCCCGGGTCCCAGCCACCAGGTGAAGATGTCTCGGCGACCGGACAGCCACATGTCGTAGGGCGGCATCGACTGGATCGCGTCCTCCCGGATGAGCGCCGTCAGCGCATCCATGTCATACGCCTCAAACGCCGCCACGTACCGCGCCAGCAGCTCGCGGTGGTCGGCGTCGACGGCGTCCGGCTGCTCCAGCGAGCTCACCGGGGCCTGGTCGAGCGCCGCGCGGGCGCGCTGCAGCGCGCTGTTGACCGAGGCCACGCTCGTCTCTAGCAGCTCGGCGGCCTCGCTGGCCTTCCAGCGCAGCACCTCGCACAGGATGAGCGCGGCCCGCTGGCGGGCGGGGAGGCGCTGCAGAGCGGCGATGAACGCGAGCCGGAGCGTCTCCCGGGCGACGGTCTGCTCGGCCGGATCCTCCTCGGCCACCATCGTGTCCGGGATGGGCTCAAGCCACGTGACCTCGGAGGGGATGTTCAGGTTCTCGGCCACCGGCTCGTGCGCCGGTCCCAGATCCATGGGCCGGGCCCGCCGGCTGCGGGCGGAGAGCGCGTCGAGGCACACGTTGGTGGCAATCCGGTACAGCCACGTGCGCAGCGCCGCCCGTCCATCGAAGCGGTCGACTCCGCGCCAGGCGCGCAACATCGTCTCCTGCACCGCATCCTCGGCGTCAAACGGCGATCCGAGCATCCGATAGCAGTAGCCCAGCAACTCTCGCCGGTGCTGCTCCAAGGACCGCTCCAGCCTGCCCGCGCTGGTCGTCGCCGCCACGCCACCCATGCTAGATCACCCGGCGGTTCCGGAGGAAAAATGTTCGGTGTCCGCCCGGGGCCTGAACCACGGGCGTGGCGTGAAGGTCATCGGCGTCCCTTCTCATGGCGTCGCTGTCTCTGGGTCTGACTGCGCCGCGGCCGAAAACTCATCGCCCGGTCCCGGGACGTCCCGGCGCGCCAGATAATGGGTTCAGTTACATTGCGCGCCGTGAAGGCGTTTGTCACCGGCGGCACAGGATTCATCGGCCGCCGGCTGGTACAGCGGCTGCGCGAGCGCGGCGACGACGTCGTGGCGCTGGTGCGCACACCGGGGAAGGCGGGGGAGGCGCGCGCCCTGGGGTGCGAGATCGTCACCGGCGACCTCGCCGACGCATCGGCGATCGATCGTGGCGTGCAGGGGGCCGACGCGGTCTTCCACGTGGGCGCCCTCTATCAGGTGGGAGTTCCGGCCTCCGAGCACGCCGCCATGTACGACGCCAACGTGCGCGGAACCGAACGGGTCCTCGATGCCGCGGTGCGGGCGGGCGTCAGCCGGATCGTCTACGTGTCCACCGGCAACGTCTACGGCAACACGCACGGCCGGGTTGTGGATGAGAGCTACGAGCGTCCCCAACCCCCGCAGTTCCTCTCCTACTACGACCAGACCAAGTACGAGGCTCACCGCGTCGCGCGTGACCGGATCGCGCAGGGCGCCCCAATCGTGATCGTCCAGCCCGGCGGGGTCTACGGGCCCGGCGACCCGTCCCAGCTGGGCAACATGATCGACCAGGCCCGGACCGGCAAGCTCAAGCTGCGCCTCTTCCCCGAGGCCGGGTTCAACTTCGTCTACGTCGACGATGTGGCCGAGGGGATCCTGCTCGCCCATGACAAGGGCCGCATCGGGGAGGCCTACAACCTGGGCGGACCGAAGTCGACGATGGGGGAGCTGGTGGAGCGCACGGCGGTGCTCTCCGGGCGCCGGCCGCCCCGCCTCACGATGCCGGCAGGGCTCATCAAGCTGGCGGTGCCGATCGGCCCGCTGGTGGGGCGGCTGATGGGGTTCCCGCCCAACCTGGGCGAGTTGATCCGGACGAGCAACGGCGTCACGTTCTGGATGAGCGATGACAAGGCGCGCCGCGAGCTGGGCTTTGCGCCGCGGGACCTCGACTCCGGCCTCAGGCAGACGCTGGCGGCTGCGCAGCGATGAACGGGATGAGGATCCGAACCGGCCGCCGCGCAACGGCGAGCCGGATGCCGCCGATAGGCAAAGCGGGCCTGCCGGCCGCTCTTCGCATCCGCGGGTCCGGCCGGTATCGTGCGCCCTGCACGTGAATACGAACACGCCATTCCGCGCGCCGGCGACCCCCGCCGATGTCGCGCCACCCCAGGACGCTCCGGTAGCCGGGAGCACCGGCGCCATGCGCCCCGGCGAGCTTGGCCTGCCCAGCCTCCGGCAGCTGATCGGCCGCCATCGGATCATCGCGGGCGCCCTGATCGCCGCTGTCGTGCTGGTGGTGGCCGCCACCGTCGTCACCGTCCTGCAGAAGCCGACCACAGCCGCGCTGGCGGACTCCAGCACGTGCTCGGCCTGGTCCGCCGCCAACCAGGGCCAGCGGGCGGACTACGCGCGCCTGTACATCACGGAGCATCCCGGCTCGCGGATCTCGGCCTACGGTCAGAGCCGCCTGCAGGTCCTCATCAACGCGGACTGCACCGACTCCGCCTATTTGGGCGAGAGCGCTGACATCAGCATCCTCGCCGCCATCAACCACGCGTTCTGAGCCGGCGGGGCGCGCCGGAGCCCTGCACCGGCGGGGAGGGCTCTCGGTCACGCCGCCGACGCACGCGTGACACCGGCCTGGCCCCCGGTCGCCCGGGTCGCCCGGGTCGCCCGGGTCGCCTTACCCCCGCGCCGGCCACCGGGCGCACGCCCGCGTCACCCGTTCATCCAGGCGGGCGACGGTCACGGGCTCAAGCACCTTCCAGCGCAGGACACAGGGAGTCGGCGCCGTGTCGTCGCTGTGATCCCACGGCCGGAGCAGCACGCCGGGGCCGATCAGCTCGTAGCCGCGACGTTGCGCCACCTCCAGGACGCTGATCATCAGACCGTCGAGGACGAGCAGCCCCAGCAAGTGGTGCGATCCCACGCCGGAGGGATCCTGGACACCGCGTTCCAGGCGGACGATGTCGGCGACCGTCGTCTGCTGCGCGCACTCCAGGTCATCGGCCCCCACACACGCGGCGAGCTCGCGGTCTGCCTCAAGCAGCCGTACGCGCTCGGTTCCGGACTCACCCATCATGGTCAATCCCTGCCCTACCCGGCACAAAGACGGCAAACGTCACCGGTCGCCCTGATGGCGAACTGTTAACACCACGCCGCGGGGGCGCGAAAGTCAGGGTCAACCTCGGCGCGCCGGAGTGGGAGGCCGGGTGGGCCGGATCCATCCGGCCCACCCGGCGGGTCAGAGGAGGTGGGGGCGCAGCTCCCCTGACGACTTGACGCTCACACGCCTCACTTCAGTCCGCAGACCGGCATGCCGTGCGGTCGATCGTCACAGACCGGGTCCCTGACGATGCGATCGGTTGTTCATACCTCCGGCGGCCGAAGCCCGTTGATCTACGCGCGGCGGCGCGCAAAGTCAGGGGCTACTCGGTTGAGCGCGTGTTAGCGAGACCCGGAGCACGAGGAGCCCCCGGTCGCTGTTCACCCGCGCGTCGCGGGCATGGCCTTCATGGGCCCGCCGGCGTCACCGTCTGAGCTCAGGGAAGTCCTCCTCCCAGAACTCCAGGTCCGTGCCGTGTGTGGGACGGCTGGCGCCGCTGAACCGGGCCTGCTCGGCATCGCGCAGCTCGACGCGGCGGATCTTGCCGGAGATCGTCTTCGGCAGCTCCCCAAACTGCAGGCGCCGGATCCGCTTGTACGGCGCGAGCCGCTGCCGGGTGAAGCTCATGATCGCCAGCGCGGTCTCGCGCGTCGGCTCGTAGTCGCGGGTGAGGGAGACGTACGCCTTGGGTACCGACAGGCGGACCGGATCCGGCGAGGGGATGACCGCCGCTTCGGCCACCGCGTCGTGCTCGATCAGCACACTCTCAAGCTCAAACGGCGAGATCCGGTAGTCCGATGCCTTGAACACGTCGTCGGTACGTCCCACGGAGGTGATGTAGCCGTCGGCGTCCCGGGACGCCACATCGCCGGTGTGGTAGTGACGGCCCTCGGTCGCCGACGCTGCGGGCGCGGGGCCGTGGCGATAGCCGGTCATCAACCCCAGCGGCCGCTGGGCGAGGTCAAGAACGATCTCGCCCTCGCCGGCCGGCTGCCCGCTGATTGGATCCAGCAGGTCGACGGCGTAACCGGGCAGCGGCCGGCCCATCGAGCCCAGCTTGATCGGCTGGCCGGGGGTATTGCCGATCGTCGCCGTCGTCTCCGTCTGCCCGTAGCCGTCGCGGACCATGATTCCCCACTGGTCGCGCACCCGCTCGATGACCTCTGGGTTGAGCGGCTCGCCGGCGGCCAGCGCCTCGCGCAGGGGCACCTGCCAGCGGCCGAGATCCTCCTGGATCAGCATCCGCCACACGGTGGGCGGCGCGCAGAACGTGCTCACCCCGCAGCGGACCATCTGATCCAGCAGCGCGCGCGCATCGAAGCGCGCGAAGTTGAACACCATCACCGTCGCTTCTGCGAGCCACGGGGCATAGACGTTGCTCCAGGCGTGTTTGGCCCATCCCGGCGAGGACACGTTGAGGTGAACGTCGCCCGGCTGAAGTCCCGCCCAGTACATCGTCGAGAGGTGCCCAACCGGATACGAGGCGTGCGTGTGCTCGACGAGCTTGGGCTTCGCCGTGGTCCCTGAGGTGAAATACAGCAGCAGCGTGTCTGATGCGCGCGTCGCCCCCTCCGGCTCAAACCGGGGCGAGGCGCCCTCGGCGTCGCCGTAGGAATGCCACCCGGAAACCGGATCGCCGACGGCGACGCGCGTGTACCCGCCGGGGACGTCATCGAACTTCGCCGTGTCGCCGGCGCTCACCACCACGTGACGGGCCTCCCCGCGGTCAACGCGATCGGCGAGATCGCCGGGGCCCAGCAGGGGCGTGGAGGGAATGATCACCGCCCCCAGTTTCATCGTCGCCAGGATCGTCTCCCACAACTCGACCTGGTTGCCGAGCATGACGATGACCCGGTCGCCGCGCCGGACCCCCCGCTCGCGAAGCCAGTTCGCCACCTGATTGGAGCGGGTCGACAGGTCGGCGAACGATCGTTTGATCTCGCCGCCGTCCTCTTCGACGATCCACAACGCCTGACGCTCGCCGCCCGCAACCGCGACGGCGTCAAACCAGTCGAGTGCCCAATTGAACGACTCAAGCTCCGGCCAGCGGAACTCCCGGTACGCCGTCGCATAGTCGGCGCGGTGCTCAAGCAGGAAATCGCGCGCGGCCCGCAGCCGCCCCGTCGCGGTATCGGCCTCCAGGACGGACTCAGTCATCGCACCCTCCGGTCTGGCGGTGAACTTGCTCAAGATCCTGTCAGGGCGCTGCGGGGAGGTCAATCCGCGGGCGGCGCAGCGCGGTGATGACGAAGGTGACGTAGCTCATGGTGAAGCTCCCCCCGGCGGCGTCGATGGCGCTGCCGACGCCGTCCAGCAGAGCGTCCAGATCGCTCTCGGCAACGGCGCCGCCGGTGGTCTGCAGCGCGTCCAGCCACTCGCCCCGCGAGTAGGACTGGGTCCACCCAAACCGCCACTGCTCCGGCTCATGAAACGCACCCGTCGCCTGCATACCGTCGGCCGCCGTGGCGCACATGGCTGCGTGCGCCTCCTCAATTGAGCTTCGCTCCAGGCGGGCCGCGAGCGCGTGGGGCAGGACACGGCGGTAGACGGCGGCAAAGGCCTCATCGAGCTCTGCCGGCGGCTGCCCGGTGTTCCAGAACACGGCCAGCCGGCCACGGGGACGCAGCACCTCGGCGGCCTTCGTCGCCCCCGCGGCCGCGTCAAGCCAATGCCAACTCTCCCCTGAGACGACGACGTCGAACGTCCGGCCCGCCGGGTCCCAGTCTTCGAACGGCGACACCTCCACCGTGACTCCGGTGCGGCGTGCGAATTCGGCGAGCCGCGGGTCAGGGTCGATCCCCAGCACCCGGCAGCCGGCCTGTTGCAACTGCCGCGCCACGATGCCGGTGCCGGTGCCCACGTCAAGCACCAGGCCTCCCGGGGCCTCAGCGACGATGCGATCGATCAGCGCGCTGGGATAGCGGGGACGGGCCCGGTCATAGCGCTCCGGAGCGGATCCGAAGGATCGCCCTGCCGGGGGCCGGTGATGCGCCTGGTTGTCGGCTCCGGGGGCCGTTTCGATCTGATCGGTCAGCGCCCGCGACGTCGCGGTCCCTTCCGACGTCCCGTACGCGTCGGCTGGTCCGCGGCGTCCTCGGTGGGCTCAGCCTTCGGCTTGACCCGCTCCGGGAGCACGTCGGCACTCTCGTGGCTGCGCGTGAGAATCCCGGTGATGGTGACGGTCCCGTCGCAGCCCGGCGATGTGACGTGGAGGTGAGCGGGATGGGGCAGCAGCGGGCGCCCGACGTGCGACGCCGGGACCTCCTGATGCGGCCCGCTGATCGGCGGTGGCGCCCCCGGTCCCAATGGGACGTTCAACAGTGGCTCCTTTGGTTGGTGGCGCAATGATCCCACCGGCGGTGAAGCTGTTCAAACCGCCGATGATCAGCCGGTCTGAGCCCGGGCGATGACCGGCGCGAGTGCCTGCTCGATCGTCGGCTCGCCGATCTCCTGCAGCTCGTAGTGGACCTGGCGGATCGGATGCCGGCACTGGATGAGCCGAGCCAGGTCCACCGGGGTGCCCGCGACAACGACGTCACAGTCAACGGCGTTGATCGTTGCCTGAAGCTCTGTTAGCTGTGTCGCGGAGTAGCCCATCGCCGGCAGCACCGGCCCGATGTGCGGAAAGCGATCGAAGATCTGGGCGATCGAGCCCACCGCCCACCGGCGCGGGTCCACCTGCACGCGCGTGCCGCCGTGCTGGGCGGCGACCGTCCCGGCGCCGTACGGCATGCCGCCGTGCGTGATCGTCGGTCCGTCCTCCACCACCAGCACCGCGCGGCCGGCCAGCGACGGGCCGTCGTCCAGCGACACCGGCGACGCCGCCCGGATGATGACCGCGCCCGGATTGACGGCCGTGATGTCGGCCATCACGGAACGCACCTGCTCGGTCGAGGCACTGTCGACCTTGTTGACGAGCACCACGTCGGCCATCCGCAGGTTTGTCTCGCCCGGGTGGTATGCGAGGCCGTGGCCGGGGCGCAACGGGTCGACGACGACGATCAGGACGTCCGGGCGAATGAACGGGAAGTCGTTGTTGCCGCCATCCCAGACGATCACGTCCGCCTCGGTCTCGGCGGCGTGGAGGATCTCCGCGTAGTCGACCCCGGCGTACATCACCAGGCCGGCCGCGACCACCCGCTCGTACTCCTCGCGCTCCTCGATCGTCGGCGCAGACCGATCGATGTCGGCCGTCGTCTCGAACCGTTGCACCCGGATCGCCTCCAGATCGTGGTAGGGCATCGGATGACGGATCAACGCCGGCCTCAGACCGGCCGCGCGCAGCACCTGCCCAACCCGGCGACTCGTCTGGCTCTTGCCCGCACCCGTACGCACCGCGCACACCGCCACCACCGGCCGGTCGCTGGCGAGCATCGTCGCCGCCGGACCGAGCAGCCTGAAGTCAGCGCCGGCCGCCAGCACGCGTGATGCAATGTGCATCACGTGCTCGTGCGAGACATCCGAGTAGGCGAACACCACCTCGTCGATCGCCAGGCGGCCGACCAGCTCCTCAAGTTGGTCCTCGGCCAGCACCGGAATCCCGTCCGGGTAGCGCGGGCCGGCCAGGGACGCGGGATACACGCGGTCCGCGATCCCGGGGATCTGGGCCGCCGTGAACGCCACCACCTCGACGTCAGGATCGGCGCGATACACAACGTTGAAGTTGTGAAAGTCGCGCCCACCGGCGCCCATGATCAACAGCCTTCGCACACGCCCTCCGGGTAGAGCTTAAGCGGTGCGGGTCGTCGTCGCCTTGGGTGGAAACGCGCTGCTGCGCCGCGGCCAGCGGCCTGACGCGGCGACCCAGCGGGCCAACGTCGCGACCGCCGTCGCGGCGATCGCCGAGGTGGCGCGCGACCACCAGGTTGTCGTCACGCACGGCAACGGGCCGCAGGTGGGCCTTCTCGCACTCCAGAGCGCGGCGCTCGCGGGCGCCCCGCCCTACCCGCTCGATGTCCTCGGTGCTGAGAGCGAGGGCATGATCGGCTACCTGCTCGAGCAGCAGCTGATCAATGCGCTCGCGGGGCGGCCGGTCGCCACACTCCTCACCCAGGTCGCCGTCGACGCCGACGACCCCGCGTTCGGCAACCCCACCAAGCCGATCGGCCCGATCTACGACCGGGCCACCGCCGAGCGGCTGGCGGCTGAGCGCGGCTGGTCGATCGCACCTGACGGCGAGCATTTCCGGCGGGTCGTCCCGTCGCCTGAGCCGCGCTCGATCATCGAGCTGGCGGCCGTCGAGCTCCTTGTCGGCGCAGGGGTGCTCGTTGTCTGCGTCGGCGGTGGCGGGATCCCAGTGGTGCTTGACCGGGAACAGCGGCTGCGCGGTGTCGAGGCCGTGATCGACAAGGATCTCTCGGCCGCCCTGCTCGCCATCGAGCTCAACGCTGACGCGCTGCTGATGCTGACCGACGTGTCGAACGTCGAAGTGGGGTGGCGCACCGCTCAGGCACGGCCGCTGACGCACGTCACCGCGGACGAGCTTCGCCCCCTCACCTTCGCAGCCGGATCGATGGCTCCCAAGGTCCAAGCCGCCTGCCGGTTCATCGACGCCACCGGCGGAGTGGCCGGGATCGGAGCCCTCGCCGACGCCTCCGCCCTGCTCCGAGGCGACCGCGGCACCCGGATCACCGGCGCTTCCGGCCGGCTACCGGGGCTGTAGTTCGCGCCCGGCTTCGTCCCGGCTACAGCCCGCGCTCTCGTGCGTCATCGCTCAGGGCCTTGCCGAGCGTCCCCGGCTGGATGCGGGCCTCCAAATCGGCGATCTGCTTGTCATGCCGCGAGGATGTGCGGTGCACCGAGTCCTGCAGTCCCTGCACGAGGGCTTCGAGGTGCTGGACGCGATCCTCGAGGGCGCGCAGACGCTCCTGGCCGGTATCGGCGGGACCCGACGGCGCTGGTTCACCAGACGTCGTAGCCGCCCGCGCCACCTGGCGGATCCGCGCGATCACTCCCTCCCGGTCGCTCACGGGACCTGCCTGCCGACGACCTCAAGCTTCACGGCGTGCTGCTCGGCGGCTCGCTCGCGCGGCGTCCTCGGTATCTCCCTGCGCTGGACGGGCATCGTTCTCCTCAGGTGCCGGCGCGGTCACGCGTGATCGAACAGAGATTCGCTGCGCCGGCGAAAAGAACCTCAGGGCGACGACATCGCCCGCTCCACCACCGTAGCACCGCCGTGTGCCGGCTCATGACCGGTTTCTCGGCCGGCCGAAACGGTAGGCTCAACGGCCAGACTGCTCCCGTGAGCAGGGGCGGGCCCCGGGGTGAGATGCCACCGACGCCCACCGACGTACTGATCGACGACGCCTGAACCTGATGAGCTCAAGCGAGGAAACGCCAAACCTGGCAACCCACACCACGGAGATCACCCTCGCCACCGGAGATCGCTTCCGCGTCCGGGGAGCCGCCAAGGAGATCGAGCGGCTCATCCTTGACGCGGCCCGGGGCTCAATCATGCAGCTCGCGTGGCTCATCGAGGCCGACACCGGCGATGCCCTGGCGATCAATCCGGAATCCGTGGTCCTGCTCCGCACCGCCGCCCCCGTCACCGCGGCCTGAACCGCCCGCCGGGGCCGAGCTGGAATAGCCGCGGGGTCAGTACCCGGGCTCGGCATATCCTGAGCGAGATGACAGGCATCCGTGACATCTGCACGCGCGAGGACTGCGAGCGGCTCGTACGCGCGTTCTACGGTCAGGCGCTCGCCGACCCCATCATCGGATACGTCTTCACTGACATCGCGAACCTGGACCTCGAGGCGCACGTGCCGAAGATCACCGCGTTCTGGGAGACCGTCCTCCTTGGCGCCCAGAGCTACCGGGGTGGTGCCTTTGCGCCCCATGCGGTGCTGCACATGAAGGCGCCGCTGCGGCGCGAGCACTTCGAGCGGTGGCTGTGGTTGTGGCAGGCGACCGTGGACGAGCTGTTTGCGGGCGAGCGGGCCGAGCTGGCCAAGAGCCACGCCAACCGGGTGGCGGTCGCCTTCCACGGCAGGCTGGCGGCGATGTCAGCGGCGGCGGTGCCGGACGGCGGCCTGGTCGTCACCCAGCACGGATGACGCCGGGCGTCACTGCCGCCGACGCGCTGCTGGCTTAACCGAACCGCTGCATTCGGTCAACCCGGCGCGCGACGCCTTGGCCCTACCTTACGTGCGGTTCCCCCCGCGGCGAGCGCGCGGGACCGGTCCGGAGCGCGGCAACCAGCGGCAGCCCCCGCTGAGGCCGGGAGCTCCGGCCGAGATCACACAAACCCCATGCACACCGCGATTCTCGACGCCACCCGCAAGATCGGTGTCTCGCGGCTGCCTCATCGACGCGCGGTGGGGTCGGTGGTGATGAGTGCGATCGGCGCATTCATCGTGGTGGCTCTCCTGATGCCGGGCGGCCACGGGGCCACGCGATCGACCGGGCGAGCACGGGGGTCGTCGATGCCCGTGCTGGTCGCGCCCTCGCCGCAGAGAACCTGCGCCCAGCGCTCCGGGCCGGCCGGCATCTCAACGACGCGGTCGTCGACGCACGCGCAGTCCGCGCTTGACAGCGCGCTCACGGCAACGCTGCGCACCGCGCGCGATCGCATCCACGCGCCCGCTGTGACAGCGGCAGTGGTGGTGTGCGGGCGCCCGGTCTGGGCCGATGCGACCGGGGTCCTCGATCTACGCTCCACCCGCCCGGCAACCAACAACTCCCTGTTCATCCTCAACAGCGCGGCCAAGACGGTCGTGGCCACGATGGTCATGCAGGAGATCCAGGATGGCCATCTCTCGCTGGGCACGAGGTTGTCCCAGTTCTATCCCTGGCTTCCGAACGCGCGTCAGATCACGGTGCGGATGCTGCTCAACATGACCAGCGGGCTCCCGGACTACCTCTACAACCCCCAGATCGAGTGGATGATGAACCACCGGCCCCGCCACCGGTGGACGGTCGACCAGGTCCTGACCGGGCTCGGTACGGGACTGGGGACGCCGAAGTTCTCGCCCGGACGTGAGTTCCAGTACTCAGACACCAACTACATCGTGCTCGGAGGGATCCTGGAGCGGGTCACCCACTCCACGATCGAGCGCGATTTTCAGCAGTTGATCGCCCGGCCGCTTGGCATCACCACCGCAACCTTTGTTCCCACGCCGGCGGCCAAGGCGCGCATCGCCCACCCCTACGTGCTCTACCGCGATGGCACGCTCCACAGTAAGTGGATCCCGGGTTTCGGTGTGTCAAGCGCCGTCTGGGGGCCCGTGTTCACCGACGGGGGTCTGGCCGCGAGCTCACTTGACCTGGCCCGGTTTGGCAACGCTCTGCTGGGCGACCGCCTGGTGGGTGCCACAGCCGTGAGACAGATGACCCACATCGGCCCAGGCGACTACGGCTTTGGCATACGATCCCGGTCGTTCGACGGCCACCTCTGGCTGGGCCACCGCGGCTACTTCAGCGGCTTCGAAGTCGAGTACTGGAGCGACCCGGCCCGGCAGCTCACGATCGCGGTCGCCACCAACCTCCAGGTCAACGGAGGCGAGCCGACCTCCACGCAGATCTGGGGGGCGATCGCGCGGACGTATGATCGCCGGAACCTCGGTACCGGCCACCTGGCGCCCCATTGACGGACCGGCGCAAAACGCTGCCCCACCCGCGCCCCGGCGGGTGGAGTTGCGCCGTGGCCGTGAATCCCGGCACGCTCCAGCGCGGGTCAGCCGTCGAGCAGAGATTTGGAGCGTGCTGTCGCCTGCCGGCCCTTGGCCGCGGCCTGCTGACTCTGGGCGCGGACGGCGGAGGCGGTGCTTCGGGTCGCTGCACCGCATCCGCGAGGGGCTCATCGTCGCCGCCCACCATTACATCAGCGATCCGGACATGATCGAGCATCTCGGCCTGACCCCATGAGCGGGCACAACCCGGCGCTCCCGGTCTGAATCTTGCCGGCGCGACCGGCTGGCGGGCGCCCCTTCCGGGGGGTGAGGGTCTAGGTTTCGATCGGCTCCAGCAGCCGGTGGGGCGTCTGCAGAGCGGTGGAGACAGGGTCCTGGCGGATCACGCGCCGGCGCCGGCGGCCTCGCGGCTCGGTGTAGATGTCGTGCGGGGCCGGGGTCGTGCCGCATGTGGGGCAGTGGCCGTGCTCATCAAGTGGGGTGTCGCACGTGGCGTGCTTGAAGTCGCGGCTGTTGGACGCGCGGTGGCGATCGCCCCACGCCAGCAGGGCATGGAGTGCCGGCCAGAGGTCGCGGCCGGCGGCGGTGAGCTCGTAGACGTGCCGCCCGGCGTGCTGGGGGTCAGGCCGCCGCTCCAGAATGCCGTCGTCGACCAGGCCGCTCAGCCGGCCGGACAGGACCGCCTTGGGAATGTCGAGGTGAGCCTGAAAGTCGTTGAAGCGGCGCACGCCAAAAAAGGCGTCGCGCAGGATCAGGAGCGTCCACCGCTCGCCGATGACCTCCAGCGCGCGCGCCAGTGAGCAGTCCTGGGCGACGTAGTCCTTGCCGAGCATGCCCTGAGTCTAGCAACCGAGGTTCACTGATTGAACTCATGGTGCTACTGTTGCCGCACCTGCAGTTCAGTCATTGAACCCAACGAGAGGATCTCGGACCCATGGACACCTTCACAGCCACCCACCGGCGCCGGCCCGCGGTGGCGGGACGCCACCTCTCCCCACGGGGTGCCTATGCGGTCTCGGCGGCGATCGTCGGCGCGGCGCTGTTCGCCTCGGTCGCGCCCTCGCCGCTGTATGAGACATACGCCCGCCTGTGGGGCTTCTCATCGGTGCTGCTCACGCTCGTCTTCGCCACCTACGCGGTGGGGGTGCTGGCCGCGCTGTTGCTTGCCGGGCGCCTCTCCGATGTCGCCGGCCGCCGGCCGGTGCTGGCGATTGCCTTGAGCGCACTGCTCGCCGCCACCGCGCTGTACATCGCGGCGCAGTCGGTCACCTGGCTGTTTGCGGCACGCGGAATCCAGGGTCTTGCCACCGGACTCGCGCTGGGGACGGCCAGTGCCGGGCTCCTCGACTTCCATCCCCGGCAGGATTCCGAAGCGGTCAGCCTGACCAACGGTGTCGTCAGCGCTGCCGGGTTGGCCCTCGGAGGGCTGGCATCCTCGACGCTCGTCCAATTCCTGCCCGCGCCACGCGTGCTCCCCTATGTCGTCGTCTTCATCCTGTTCGCCGTCGCCCTGGTGGGGGTGGCACTGATGCCGGAGCCGGTGGCCGCGCCATCGCGGCTGCGCCTCTCGCCCCAACGCCCCCACGTCCCGTCGTCGGTCCGGCAGCACTTCGTTCTGGCCGCGCTGGCCGTGATCGCGGCCTACTCGATCGGCGGGCTGCTGTTCGCGCTCGGTCCGGCGCTCTCGGCGCGCGTGTTTGAGAGCACCAACCACCTGGTCACCGGCACGAGCCTCTTCCTGCTGCCCGGGGCCGGTGCCATTGCCCAACTCGCCTACGGGCGCCGGAGCGCCTGGGTGGGGGCCGCCACCGGGGCGATAGCGCTCGCCGTCGGAGTGGCCCTCATCGCGCTCGCCGCTGCCGAGACTTCCGCAGCCGCTCTGATCGTCGGCCTGGTTGTCGGCGGGGCGGGCTTCGGACTGGCCTTTCTCGGCTCCCTGCGGGCGCTCTCAGCCCAGATCCCGGCCGAACACCGGGCCAGCGTGATGTCCGCCTTCTTCATCGCCGCCTACGCCGCTCTGTCCATCCCCGCCGTGCTCGCCGGATTCGGCGCTGGATCGCTCGGCCTCGATCCGACCTTCGAGATCCTCGGCGCGGCCGTCGCGACGATCGCGCTCGCCGTCGCCGCCCAAGCATGGCGGACGCGCCCCCGGACCGTCGCCTGCACTGCCGGCCTCGCGATGTAGGGCGGCCTGCCCTGCGAGCTCACACAGACGATCGGCTCTGGCGCGGTCGCGGTGGCGTATGCGTGGGTGTAGCTTTGCGGCATGAAGGTGGAGAAGCTCGTCCTGGTGCTGTCGTTCGAAGCCATCCTGGTCACGGTTCTCATCGGTGTTGTGTTTGCGTGCTCGCGGCGTCGCCGGTCCAGGTTCTGGCTTCGGTTGGCCGGGCTTGTCGTCGCGGTGGTGCTTCCGGGTGTCGTTGCGATCGTCGCGCCGCTCGGTGAGCAGGGCAGAGGGATGGTGTTCTGGTTGGGGCTCGTATGGGGATCCCTGGTCCTCACGGGGTCAAGGTCTGTGCTCTTTCACGCTTGGGGTCCGGACTTCGGACCGGGTGAAGACGGCGGTGATGGACCAGGTCCCGGAGACGGCCGTCGACCCACGCCACCGGCCCCTATCGGTGGCGTCCCGCTCCCTGACGCAGAGCCCTCGTTGGCGCGTGTCCGCGACCATCGCCCGCCACGCCGCATCCCGCTTCCTCGTCGGCGAGTTCGTGAGCGGGAGCGACTCCCGTCACGTCTGTGGCCGTTGCGGTTGTGGCCATTGGGCTAGCTGCCCCACGCCCTTCGGTGTTACGCGCCGTGGTCTGCGGCCGTGGTGATCGCGTACAGCTGCCCGAGCAGGTCGCGTAGTTGCGCGAACTTTCGGGGTCCGAGTTGCTCTTCCCATTCGGCTTCGACCTCTTGGACGATCTCGCGGATCGCTTCGCCCGCGGCGCGCCCGCGGGGCGTTGCGCGGATGCGCTTGGAGCGCTGGTCGCTGGGGTCGGTTTCGCGGGTCAGGTATCCAAATTGCTCGAGCTGGCCGAGGAGGTAGTTGAGCGCCTGTTTGCTCATTCGGGTGTGGGCCGCGAGCTCGATCGGGCGCTGGTTCTCTGGGCCGGGGTACTGGAACACGTCGAGGTGCGCGGCGATGAGGTCGGTATAGCCGCGCTCATGCAGGCCGGCGAGCATCCGGTCGCGCACGGTCTCAAACGGGATCCGCAGCAGCGCGCCGATCAGCGGTGGCGGCGGACTGTCGGTGGCGTTCTCGATGGGGTCGGTAAAGTCGCTTGACAAACGCATGCGTCCGAGTATACACTCGTCAAATCATTTTACTCAGGATGCGCTCTGCGCGAAGGGGACCACCATGTATCAGGCCACAGACAACGACACGATCACCGTCGGCGCGCTCGGCGTCCGCTTCCTGGTCGAGTCCGGTGACTCGAACGGGACAGCGTCGGTGTTCGAGTGCTATGTCCCGGCGAACGCGCGGATGCCCGCGCCGCATAGCCACGACGGCTTCGAGGAGACGATCTACGGGCTCGAGGGCACCACCACCTGGACGATCGACGGCGATACCGTCGAGCTGGGACCCGGCGAGGCGGTCTGCGTCAAGCGCGGACAGATCCACGGTTTTGAGAACCGCGGCAGCGTCGATGCGACGTTCCTCGCGATCGCCACGCCGGGTGTGTTCGGATCGGCGTACTTCCGCGAGATCGGCGCGGTCCTCGCCGCCAGCGCCGGCGGCCCGCCGGATCTCGCCGCCGCCCTCGAGGTGATGCGCCGTCACGGTCTCACTCCAGCCCCACCCAGCGGCGCCTGACCGGCGACCAGGGCGCAGACAAGGCACGTCATGTCACTCCAAATCCTGAGCCTCAGGCTCGACGGCATCACCGCAGGCGACTACCTGACCTGGTGCCGTGACCCGGACCCGCCCGCGCTTGATTACGCGCTCCGCTCGATCCGCATCGACGCGGACCCCCTCGGCGACACGATCACCGCCATCCTCGACTGGATCCAGCCACCACCTGCGCCGGCGGCGGCCGCCACCGCTGCCGGCCTGCCAGTCGCGCCCGGCGTCCAGATCCACCCCTGGCCGGCGAATGACGATCAACGGTTCGCGCGGCGGCGTGAGCGCGCGCGGGGGGACGAGGAGCTCGTCGCCGCGGCCACCCTTTGACGATGAGCACGTGAGTGCCATCTGCATCGGCGCCGGGCCCACACGGTTCCTGAGCCTCTTCGCAGCGACCGAGCCGTCAGCGGAAGCGAGCTATCCGGTCGAGCCATCAACTCGGATTTGTTGGACGCCGAATGCGTGCGGCTGGGCGCATCGCGCCCGTGTCGATGGACCACGGTTAGCGCGCCGCGCAAGACTACGCAGAGCGAAATGGACTCCAAGGAGCAACTCATCGCCCTGCGAGCAGCCGTATACCGCCGCGACGGAGCAGCGGTCGTCCACTTGCTGGGCGGGGTCGATGTCGGCGCCGCCGAGGTCCCGCTCCAGCTGGTCGGCGACGGTCTCATCGCCGCGCTCATGGAGCGCGTGGACAGAGCCCCTGAGCTGGCTCGCAATCTCGTAATTGCGCTGCGCCAGCGGGGCTGGGAGGGCGACGATGAGCTGGCCGACCAGCTTGATGCTCTGCTCGGCAGCGGCCCAACCCCAATGCTCCGGGCTCTGCCCGTCGATCTTGAGGAGCTCGCCGGCATCCTGGAGGGCGATCCACTCACCGCGGGAGGGCGCATCGATCTCAGGACCGGTGAGGTCTGGCCCCAGGTGGCGATCGATTACGTCCTGGAGACCGGAGAGGAAGATGAGGACGCCGCCGAGGACTCAGAACGGTGGCTACTCGTCGACGGCGAGGGGTCGCGCGAGGGCTACCGGGACATGGAGCTGTTCATCGCATCCGTCGAGCAGCCTGACCGGGCCGAGCGCCTGGCCAACGCGATCACGGGCCGCGGCGCGTTTCGTCGCTTCAAGGACGAGCTCGCACGCTCGCCCGGCGAGCTTGAGCGATGGCACGCGCTGTCAGAGGAGCGCCAGCGCGGCCGAGCGCGATCATGGCTGGCCGCGGCCGGCTACTGCGCGCGACCCGCCGAGCACCCCGATCCCTGAAACCGGCACCGAGTGCGCCCCCATGCGTTCGTCGACGGGGTCGTGTTCGACAGCCACGATGGTCCGAGCAGCGACACGCCAATCACGCTACCGCGACCTCAGAACCCCGGATCAGCTGAATGCGGCACTCCGGCCGGGACGTCGGGCCGATCAGCGCGGCTGATACCAGTCGATCTCGGCTGGCCAGTTGAAGTGGTCGTAGTAGCTGAAATCGCTGCTCGTGAACGAGAGCACCGGGACGGCAGTACCGGCTCCGGAGGCCTGGACGAGTTCGATGGTGTCGTGCGAGTCGGCAGCGGTGCCGGCCGTCACCACCCGGCTGCGGACGAACAGCACCCAACGGCCGTTGCGGGAGAACTGTGGTGCCTCGTCGCTCAGGCCCGGGGCGTCCGGCCGCGACAGCCGCCGGACGACCGCACCGTCCGGTCGCAACAGGTACACCGAACGGTGCTCGTTTCCGAACGAGACCTCTTGGCTGGTCCCAGCCGCCGCCACCAGCCGGCGCCCTGACACCGAGCACGCCGGCGATACCCAGCTGAGCGGCCGCGGGTTGTCGACCGTGCGCTGTCGCCAGGCGGGCGGCTCGCTCTTCACCAGCTTGCTGCCAAGCTCGGTTTCTCGGTCTGGGGTGGAGGCCGCGATCAGGCGCCCAGCGCACCACGTGAGGAAGTCCGGGTACACGAGCATGTGCGCCACTGCGCGTACCGGGTGTCCCCGGCCGCTTGCGGGCACCGCGTACAGCGATAAGCCGTCGGCGGCCAGCGACGCCGAGCAGATGCGCTGCGGCCAGTACAGCAGCCAGCGCCCGTCCGGCGACCATCCGGCCAACGTGTCGTACTCGCCCGTCTGGCGCAGCGCCGTCCGCACCGCGCCGGTACGCAGATCGACAGTCAGCAGCTCCGCCGACGCCGCCTCGCCGCACCGCGAGATGTCGACCGCGGCGTGGCGCCCGTCTGGTGAGATCGCCAGACTCCGGAACGCCGCCGCCGTTCCGAGCCCTCTCGCCACCACCCGCATGCTGCCGGTCGGCGCCGTTGAGAGCAGCTCGCCGCCGCCGGTGATCCCGTACAGCCGCGAACCGCTGGGCGCCCACGTGAACGCCACCAACCCTGAGCCCAGCGGCGCGCGCGCCCGGCCGCCCGTGACCGGCACGACGAATGGGCCGCGCAGCGACCCGTTCGCGGCCGTGGTTGCGTACACCAGCCAGCGACCGTGCCCGAGGAAGTGCACGACCGGCGAATTGGCGCGCCCGACCGGCGACGTCACATTCACACGCGCCACCACCCGGGTCCGACAGGTGGCCAGATCCATCACCTCCACACGCCCGCGCGCCACCGCCGCCACCAACCCCAGCCTGCGCACGGCCGACGGGCACGCCGAGGCGGACGCACTCACCGCAGCCACGACCGGGGCGAGCACCGCCACTGTCATGACCGTCACCGTCACCAGCAGCTTTGTCCGCATGGCAGCCAGTATCGCGCGGATCGGCGTAGCGGACGGCTCGCCTGCCCGGCGGTTCTGCTCTACAGCGACAGGCGGACCGCGGCGCTGCTATACGGCGACTGGGAGCGTCCGGGCCAGGAACGCTCGGGTCAGTTCCCAGGCGCGAGCGGCCGGCTCGGGCTGGTGGAAGATTGGGTTGTCCCAGTTGTCAAAGGCGTGACCGCCGGCCGGCTGGATGTGGCATTCCCAGTCCTCGCGGCTGGCGGCGACCGCGCTGACGCGCTCGGCCTGCTCGCGCGGGATGTAGGGGTCCTGCCCGCCGAAGTGAAACAGGGCCGGGCACGTGATCTGGGCGGCATCGTCGAGCGACTCGGGGATCATGGAGCCGTAGTAGGCAACCAGAGCGGCGGGCTGGGCCGCGCGCGCAACCCCGAACGCGAGGCTGCCGCCGAGGCAGAAGCCGATGACGCCGGCGCTCGCTTCGACCTCCGGGACGGCACGCAGCGCGTCCAGAGCGACGATCGCATCTGCGATCGCGCCCTCGTGGTCCAGCTGCTGCGATGTCGCGAAGGCCTCTTGCAGAGCCTGGTCGCCCTTGCCGAACTCCGCCTTTGGGCGGATCCTTCGGTACAGGTCGGGAGCGATCGCGACGTAGCCGATGCCGGCCAGCCGCTCGGTCACTTCGCGAATGTAATCGCCGACGCCGAAGATCTCCATCAGTACCAGCATGCCGGGGCCGCGGCCTGCCTCAGGCACGGCCAGGTAGGCGTCCATCGTGCCGCCGTCCGGCATCGCGATCGTCTCAGTCCGGGTGCTGATCGCCATCTCGGCCGGTCAGCCTAGCTTGTTGCCGCAGGACGGGAGCGAATGAAGACAGCAACTCAGCCGCCAGGACGCCCGCCGTCTGCTGTTCCAGGCTGAGTCGGTCAGGGATGCGCCGCATGTACGCTCGCGACATGATCCAGTCGTTTGTCCCAGATGATTACGTCGTCCCGCTGACTTTCAGCGGCCCGGGCTTCCGGTTGGAGCCGCTCGGCCCCCAGCACAACAACGCCGACCACCATGCCTGGATGTCGAGCATCGAGCACATCCGCGCCACGCCGGGCTTTTCAACCCGGCGATGGCCCCCTGCTGAGGGACTGTCGCTCGACGAGAACCTCCGCGACCTGCAAAAGCATGCCGAGGACTTCGAACGGCGAATCGGTTTCACCTACACCGTCCTCGATGACCAAGACGTCGTCGTCGGCTGCGTCTACATCTACCCGTCGCGGGCGGATCCCGGCATCACCGAGGTGCGCTCATGGGTCACGGCAAGCCGGGCAGAGCTGGACGCCGTGTTGCACGAGTCCGTCGACAGTTGGCTTGCCGCCGACTGGCCGTTCGCCGACGTCAGGTACCGCAACCGCATTTAGTCAGAGGCACACCACGGCCAACAAGTGCCGCATGCGAGGCCTTGGAACGCGCGTCCGGAGAGATTCGTACGGGCGGGATCCCGTTTTCGTTCTCGCGCCGGCACCCGTGCGGCGGGTGTTCCAGCGTCGGAGTCTGAAAACCCTCAAGGTTGGCGCAGCGGTGGGAGAAGAGTCAGCACGTCCGCCTGTTTGGCGTTAGTCAACCCACCAGTCGCGCTGGCCATCGACGTCTTGGCGTGGAGCCTGGCCGAGATTGGGTGCGCCGATGACCAGGATCTCGAGGCCCTCCGGCCCGGCCTCGTAGCCTCGCCACATACCAGGTGGGACGCGTACTGCGTCCCACTCCTTGAGCTCGACGACCTCGTGGTCAAGCTTCATGCGCCCGCTGCCGCGAACGACCACGTACACCTCCTCCTGCGTCTTGTGAGTATGGCCGTACGGGAAGCGATAGCCCGGCGGGACGCGCTGGTAGGTCAGGCCGGATTTCTTGAGTTCGAGTGCCTTGGTGGCCGCGCGGAACTCCAGCTCCGGCGCGCCGTCGAACGCAGAGCCCATGTCCTCCAGATCCTTCCTGAGGTTTCTGAGCGTGAACGTCACGGCGCAACAATCCTACGGTTCCCCTCACGCCATTCTCGCAGCGCGCCCACACCTGGGCTAGGGAGCTGACGGGGTTGTGGTGGGTGGCGTTGCGACCTTGTGGAAACCGGCAGGGATCGTGATCTTGAGCATCGCCCTGTTGGCGGCCGTGGCCGGCAGCCAAGTAAACGTCGTCTGGTCGGTGAGGTGGCCGCTGGATGTCGACCGGATCGGGAGATAGGTCACCGCGTTGACCCACAGAGTCGACAGCTTGGTCACGGGATGAAGCCCGGTGGTCGTCGTTGTCGTTTTGAGCTTCACGGACGCTTGGCCGTCCAGGGTGACGTGGCCAGCAACCGTGTAGTGGTCAGTGCGCAGGTCATGTGCGATGGTTTTGGGCGTCAGTGGCTCACAGGCGACGCCCGTGGCAGGGCGCGTCCACCACTCCCGAGCGGTGTGGTTGATGATGGTGGCTTTCCCATGCTCGGTCCAGACCGTCAAGGATGGCTTTCGATTGACCGCCGTGTCCGTGCGACACGCGCCGGTCGCCACGTCCACCCATGAGGTTGCGGACAGTTGGACGACGAACGAGACCGTCGAGTGGACCTCTTCGATGTCGTGGCCGGTATTGACCAGCGCCCTCCTGACCGCCGTGAGCACGAGCGACGTCGCGGCTGGCGGCCGTGTTGGCGAAGAGAGACCAGCAATCAGTATCGTCGCGACGATCGCCGCGGCGACCGCGCCGACGATCGCGAGGACCCGGCGCGGATGCCCAGCAGGACGTCGGGGAGCGAGGCGCGTTCGTGTTCGGTCCGCTCCGGCGATCGACCGGAACAGGGCCTCACGCTGGTGGGCCTTGATGCCTTCGGATGGTGGCGCCGTCTCTGGCTTAAGTTGCTGCACGAGTTCGACGATTGGGTCCATAGCTAGTCCTCTGTCTCCAGCGGGATTGCCTGCGGCTTGCTGGCTTGGTTGCCAAGTGCCGCTTCGATGCGATCGCGAAGCCGACTCAGCCGGGAACGCACCGTGCCAATCGGAACCCCGAGCGCGGTCGCGACTTCGAGGTAGCTCAACCCCTCCCAGACATGGAGAAACAAGGCTTCTACGTCCTCCCTACGCTCGGTCACGAGCACCTGTGCGAGCCGCGCAAGATCGGCGCGCGCCTCCGCCCCCCTGACCGTCGGGTCCTCCTCGCTGACTGATCCGGTCCCGGCGAAGGCCCGTAACCGGGCGTAGGCACGATCCTCGGCCGCCCGTGAACGAATCACGTCTCGCATCAGGTTCAGCGCGATGCGAAACAGCCAGGGAAGGGCGTTGGGCTGGCTGAGGTCGTACGACCCCCGGGCCTCAAAGGCCCGCCGGAACGTCTCACCCGCGAGATCGTCGGCCAGCTCTCCCCCGACCCGCCGAGCGCAGAACCCATAGACCGCGCCGAAATGGCGATCAAAGATCGTGCCAAAGACCGCCGGCTCGCTCTGCGCTGCATGGATCAGCGCCGCGTCATCATGGCCTTGGGCTCCCATCCCCCTGTCTTACGCACCGGCCATCAGAAAGTTCCCCCGGTCGCGTTCGCATTTCGTTGAGCTCAGCGCCCCGCCTCGCCTACAAACGTGCGCTCTCCGCGGCAGATCTGGGACCGCACCAGGAGGGGCCGCGGCCGGGGCCTCGACCCGGCGCCGGCGTCAGCTCAGCCGATCTTCCCGCGGGTCTCGCCACACCACAGTTCCGTGACGAGCTTGTCGACAGTCCGGGAAGCCGCCTCGGGGGCAATTACGCCGGTGCGGATGGAGTCGGCGATCGCGTGGATCAACGCCAGCGCGCCTGAGACGAGCAGCGGCGCAGGAATGTCCGTGCGGAAGTCGCCCTCGTAGCGGCCGCGGTCGACGAGCCGCTGCAGCGCTGCGATCGCGGCGTGGTGCGAGCGATGCATCGCCTCGCTGCTGAGCTCGCGTTGCGCCGCCTCGCCGATTCGTTCGTGCTGGCTGAGCTGTTCCCAGCTGGCCGTGATGAGCCGGTGGAGGGCGTCGATGGCCGGACCCCGGTCGGGCTCGGCGGTAGCGACGGCCGTCATGGCTCGGCAAACCGCGCGCTCGACAACGCCCTCGACGAGCCGGGTGCGGTCTGGGAAGTGGGCGTAGACCGTGGGGCGCGACACCCCGGCTTGAGCTGCGACAGCCGACATTGTGGGGGTGACCCCGCGGGCCAACAGTTGCTCGGCCGCGCCAAGGATCGCGTCGACGTTCCGTTCGGCCAGGGCCTCACGCGGGTGGCTGCGCGACACGTTCGGCCCGTGCATTGACACCAGTGTAAGGAGCCGGCGCCGGTTCCGACCAGCGGCCACAGTCGCGGTGTCGACGGGGGCCGCTCCCTTGACAGCGGTGTCAACCATTGACTAGGCTGACTTTACAAGCATGTAAACCGAACCGGACCAAGGACGATCTCGTGCACAAACTCCGTCTCTCTCACAGGCCGAACCACCCCACCGCACCGGCGCGCCCGGCCCGCCGCGCACCGACGTCCCCACCGCCCACAGCAGTCGAGGCGGCGCCCGGCCGCGCCTCGTGGCTCCTGCTGGCGCTGCTGTGCGTGCCGCAGTTCATGGTCATCCTCGACATCACGATCATCAACGTGGCGCTCCCCTCAATCGGCCGCGGGCTCGGCTTCTCTGGCCCTGACCTGCAATGGGCGATCAGCGCCTACGTGCTGATGACCGGCGGCTTGATGCTGCTCGGCGGCCGCTGCGCGGACCTCATTGGCCGACGGACGGTGCTGCTGGCGGGGGTCAGCATCTTCACCGCGGCATCGCTCGCCAGCGGGCTGGCACCCTCCGCGGCCGCCCTCGTCCTCTCGCGCGCGGCGCAGGGGCTGGGAGCCGCGTTGCTCTCCCCGGCGGCGCTCTCGATCATCACCGCCAGCTACGAGGGACAGCAGCGCAACACCGCTCTGGCGGTCTGGGGCGCGCTCGCCGGCGGTGGCGCCGCGATCGGGGTGCTGCTCGGCGGCGTCCTGACCTCCGCGCTGGGGTGGCGCTCGATCTTCTTCGTCAACGTGCCGGTCGGCGCAGCGACGATCCTGCTCGCGGTCCGGATGCTTCCGCCCGGCTCGCGCACGGTCGGCTGGCGCCGACAGCTGGACCTCCCCGGCGCCCTCACGCTGGTGGCCGGGCTGGTCATGCTCGTGTACGCGATCCGCCAGTCCAGCAGCTGGGGGCTCGCTGATGCCCGGACGATCTCCCTGTTCGGCGGCGCCGGTGCGCTGCTGATCGCGTTCGCGGTGGTCGACCGCCGCAGCCCGCGGCCGTTGGTTCCGCCGGCGATCTGGCGCAACCGGTCGCTCGTTTCGGCGTCAGCTCTGATGCTCGGCGTCACCGCCATCCTCGTCGGGACGTTCTTCCTCGGCTCGCTGTTCCTACAGCGGGTGCAGCACACCTCACCGATCACGACCGGGCTCGACTTCCTCCCGCTCGTGGTCGTGACCGGTGCCGCCAGCCACGTCGGACGTGAACTCATATCCCGGTTCGGCGCGCGAATCACGGCGATCCTGGGGACCGGACTGATCGCCGCCGGCAACCTGCTGCTGTCCGGCGCGGACGCGACCAGCTCCTACCTCGGCGGGGTGCTGCCCGGGTTTGCACTGATCGGATTCGGAATCGGCCTGGCGTTCGCAGCGATCACCGTCGCGGCGATGTCCGCCGTGCGCGAGCAGGAGGCCGGCCTGGCGTCCGGGGTGCTCACCACCGGTCACGAACTCGGCGCGGCTATCGGCGCCGCCCTGGTGTCGTCAATCGCCTTCAGCTCCGGCGACTTCGTCACCGGATACGGCCATGGTGCGCTCGCCGCCGCGGCGATCGCCGCCGTCGTCGCGCTCATCGCGGCCACCGCGATCCCCTCTACCCGGCGAGCCGACGGGCCGCAGCTGGCCTTCCACTAGGACGGAGAACGGTGAACCTCCGGCAAGTCCAGCACCACTACCGCCGCCTGGCCCGCCTCTACGAGCCGACGCTCCTGGAACGGCCGCTCAATGCCGACAGCCGGCGTGCGGCAATCGACGGACTCCAGCTCAGCCCGGGAGCAACGGTTGTCGACGTCGCATGCGGAACCGGCCTCAGCTTTGCGCGCCTGCACCGGCAGATCGGCCCGTCCGGCCACCTCGTCGGAATCGACCTCATCGAGACCATGCTGGGCCGCGCGCGCCAGCGCGTCGAACGTGCCGGGTGGTCCAACGTCACCCTCGTTCAGGCTGACATGGCGACAACCACCGGCGAGCACCTCGTCAGCATGGCGCACTGCGCCCAGATCAGCGGATCGACGCGGTCCTCTGCATCCTCGGGATGTCGGTGATCCCTGACTGGCAGGCGCCTGGTCAGCGATGCTGTCGCTTCTGGCCCCCGGAGGCCGCGCTGCGCTGATGGACGGCTCGCCGCCAGTCTCACCGACCCTCACCACCCGGCTCCTCTCGCCCGTCGTCTCGCTGGGCTGCCGCTGGTTCGCCGCCGACTGGACCCGCAGCCCCTGGCAGCTGGTCGAGCGAGATCTCGATCACGTGCAGATCCAGTGGGCGGACTGGGCGTACGTCAGCGCCAGGAGCGGGACTAAGCCCTCCCTCCCGGACGGGCGTTGAACCAGGCCGCCGCCTGACCCGACACGTCAGTCGTCACCGCAAACCCGCGTCAAACAATCACCAGCCCTAGCGACCGCCGGGTGCGCCCTCGGCGTATCGCCGCGTTGGGCGGGTTGCGAGTCGTCGCGGCAGCGATGTATGGGCCAGGGCCTACCCCGGCGATCGTTGGGCCTGTACCGGCCCGCACAATTCCTCTCGCAGCATGGTGCCGGACCACCAGGGAACCGCGCGCCGGATGGGGGTCGGTTTCGTTGAGGGCGAGCACCTCGCTGATTCGCAGCCCGGCACGCCAGAGCACGACGATGATCGCGCGCAACCGCACGCCGTCGGGCCCACTGTCGGCGGCGCTCATCACCGCGACGATCTCCTCGACCGTCGGTGCGTCTGGCGGGTAGCGAAGCCCCTTGTGGCCCACCCCATATCGGCTCCCGCGACCCCGACGACGACTGCCTCCTCGCCCTCGCGATCAGGCGGCGCGCCTATCTGGTGACCGGCGACCAAGACCTGCTCGCCCTCAGCGAGGACCTACCGATCCTCATGCCCGCCCAGTTCGCGACCAAGCTGCGCGAGAACCGCTGACCGATCATCCCGCCGCTGCTCTCGAAGCTGTACCACCCGGCCGGACCGCAGGTTCAGACCGCCACGGCACTGCTCGCCGGCAAATAGGACTCGTCCCAAAGAACCCGGCCGAGTTGCCTAGTCGATCTCCAGACAGGCGTCGTCCAGCCCCATCTCGGACGAGCGGGCGCGCACGGTGGCCAGCAGCGGCGGCGAGTACCAGGCCGGGGCCTCCTGAGCCAGGAACCGCTCGAGCCGGGGAGTCTGCGGGCGGGCTCCGCCGAGCAGGTAGAGAGCCAACGGGACCGCAGCGCCGGCGATCGCCATGGCCAAGCCGATCCACAGGGCGATCGTTGTGCCCGCGCGCGGGCCGCCCCCGACGGTGAGCGCGAGGTGCGCGAAGATGGGCGCGATCATGAACGCAGCGACGGCGCGCAGCAGCTCGACGAGCGCGAATACGCGCTGGAGGTTGTTTGAGGGCAGCGAGAAGCCGGCGCAGAACAGCGCTGGCGCGACGGTCGCGCCGAGTCCGATCCCGGTCAGGCCAGAGCCGACGAGCGTCGTTGTCTGCGTCGAGGGAACGTGGATCAGGAACACGGCGATTCCAGCGGCCAGGAAGACCATCCCGACGAGTGGCAGAAGCTGCATCGCGCGGCGGCTGATGACGAGGCCGAGCATCACTGCGGTCGCGACCGCCCCGCCGAGTTCGGGCAAGTAGAGCAGGCCGATGTGCACCGGGCTGTAGCGGCCCGTGAGCAGGCTCGCGGTCAGCGCGGTGGCCGATACCGAGGCGGCGGCGGCGAACAGCGCCAGCGCGATCCCGGCCACCGGAATCGTGCTCGTGAGCATCGAGCGGATCGTCAAGAGCGCCCGCGGAGTGCGGTACTGGTGGACGATCAACACGATGATCAGCCCCAGCCCAAGGGCGAGCAGGCCGCACGTCTGGAACTCGAGGAACGGGTGGGTCAGGAGTTCCGAAGCGCCCCAGAACGCCGCGACCGGCCCGGCGGCGGCAAGCGCGATCGTTCCGGGAGCGCGCGGCGCGCTGCGGTCAAACGGCGGGGTGTCCTCAAAGGTCAGCAAGGAGAGGACAAACGCGGTGGCGGAGATCGCCGTAACAACCCAGAACAGGGGTCGCCAAGCGTGCGCGCTTGCCTGCAGGCCGCCGGCGAGCGGGCCGAGCGCAACGGCACCGAAGATGCACATGCTCATGATCACCGCCGTCTCGCGCAGGCGTTCA
This sequence comes from Solirubrobacteraceae bacterium, assembly GCA_035702755.1. Classification (GTDB taxonomy): domain Bacteria; phylum Actinomycetota; class Thermoleophilia; order Solirubrobacterales; family Solirubrobacteraceae; genus Palsa-465. The sequence goes on from DASSZQ010000336.1 coordinate 38,301, forward strand.
AGCCCGAACCCAAGCGCCAGCGGAGGCACCGCCGCGATTAGCAGGAGGCTCGTGCACAGCCCCTGGAGAATGTGGCCGGTGATGAACATGGCCGGATCCTGCGCCGTGGCCTGCAGCACCGAACCGATGACGAGCACCGCGACGTACAGGACCATCATCCGGCGCTGGTGCAGAAGCTGGGCGAACTGCACCGCGAGCACCGTGCCGACCGCGTAGGCGGCGTTGCCCATCCCGGAGGCCAGGCTCATCTCCTGGAGGCTCATGTGCAGGCCGTGAGCGATGATCGGCGTGATCGGCCCGATGGCGGCCGACAGGGCGAGATACGGGATCAGCGCTGCCATCACCATCGCCGCCGCGGCCGGATAGCGCCCGGCCAGGGGCCCGCGCAAGCGAAGGTCGCCGTCGTGCGCGGCAGAGGTGGGGGTCGCGGGTGCGGACATGGTCCCTCATCAGATATAGCGGGGTACACGCGGACCGCCACGGTGCGTCGGTCCGTCCTGGCGCCAGGGCCTCGGACTACACCCGCTCATGAACCACCGGAGGGGCAGCGGAGGAGAAACCAGCCCCGCTGGCGGGGCTGCCTGGTCGAGACGCCTCGGCATATGCGTGGAGGAGCCGAGGACCTCCGATTTCGGCGCACAGTCCTTGGGGGCGCCGCGACATCGGGAGGAAGAAGCGTTTGAGCTTTCCCCGTCCGGGCAATGGCGAAGAACCATTCGACGGAGACCACGAAGGAGGCCCTCCGCCGTGCCGACAGCAACGGTGAAGACGGTGAGGCGATTCGCGGAGGCGCCTGGGCGCAGCCCGAATGGACGAATGGCAAGCGAACCTTCATCGCGACCGGCAGCGCTAGCGGCTCGGAGAACCGCTCTTTCGAAGATCACAGATCTCGTCGCCCAACGTCCGCGGCGGGCGAGACACACAACCAGAGAGGACGTAGATGGCTCGTATCAGTGATCGGCGTCGAAACGAGATAGCCGACAGCATCAACGACGCATTGGACATTGTCGACCAAGTTGCACAGGACGGAGATGGAGAGCTCGTCCGAGCTGTCGCCGCCTGGTTCGCGCTCAAGCAGATCTCGGAAGGCGATGCCGAGGACGATCGCGAAGGCGGAGAGGAAGAGCCCGGTCCCGAGGGGGATGAAGAGGAGTCCGGCAGCGAGGACTCCACCCTGCAGGAGGGGGCCGAGGACGAACCCGAGGACGCGGCGGACGACGAGACCGAAGACGTGGCGGACGACGAACCCGAAGACGCGGCGGACGACGAGCCGGAGGACGAACCCGAGGAGGCGGCGGAGCCGCCGAAGCGTAGCCGCGGCCGTGCTGGCACCCCCAGGAAGACCAGCGCCCGGAAGAGGAGCAGCGCCACGAAGAGCAGCGGCGCGAGGAAAAGCAGCACTAAGAAGAGCAGCGGCGGTAGCCGCGGTGGGAGTAGTCGGGCTAAGCAGTAAGGCGTGATGGTTCGCCATCGAGACCCAGCGCGTCGTTTGCTCGGCGCCCGACGCAGGTTTGCCGATGGGGGTTGCGTGGCCGGTCTGGCGATGTGGTGGCGTCCTCGGTCCCCGATCAGGCACGAAGGGAGATCCTGATGCTCACTCGCGAAACGGTCACGTTCCGGGACGACGACGGGCGGGACTGGGAGTTCGACCTGACGTTCATGCTGTCCAACTATCGGTGCATTTGGGGACATGGATGCCCCGACACAAGACTGCAGCACACGGCCCGCGGCTGCTGCGCCGATGGCGTCGAGATCTACCAGGGCGAGGGCGACACGCTCGGCGCGGAGGACCTCGATGTGATCCGAGGACACGTCGAGCAGCTCACCGACGAGGACTGGCAGAACCGGCATGTCGCGCTGCGACGCGGTGGTCGCCACCCCTGGGGCAAGCCGCGGTTCAAGCGCGACAGCGTCCACACCCGCCTGTACCGGGGAGCGTGCATCTTCCACAACCGCGTGGACCATCCCGGCGGGCCTGGTTGTGCCTTTCACATCGCGGCGCTGCGCCGCGGCGAGAACCCGATGGACTGGAAGCCGCGGACCTGCTGGCAGACCCCGCTGTTCTTCGAAATTGACGACGAGACCAAGTCAACCGTGGTGCGCGCATGCCGGACTGTCGACTGGGGCGCAGAAGGGGCGCTGGAGTGGTGGTGCACGGAGCATCAGGACGCGTTCAGCGCCCACCAGCCGGTGTACGTGAGCATGGAGGCAGAACTCCGGCGCGTGTGCGGCACCGCCATCTACGACGAGCTCGCCGCCTACTGCCGGGCGCGCCAGGACAACGGCGAACTGCGCGGCCTGACGCTGCTGCCGATGATGCCCTAACCCGGCGCGCGCCCTATCGAGGACCTCATGCCATTCGTGCACGCCCGGCCGGGCTGTGCTGGGTGCGACCGACGTGACACGTATTCCTGCGCGGTCGCCGACCGAGGAGGCCGCGCAGGTTCGTCGCTGTTCTACCGGCCGAAGCGTTTCTTCAGGAAGGCGGCCTGGTCGGCTTGGGCAGCGGTGAGCACGGTACCGTGCGTGGCGCCGGCATAGGTGTGCTCGGTGACCGTGTCACCAACACCGGCCAGCGATTTGGCCAGGGCCTCGGTGAACGACGGGAACACCGTCGTGTCGGAGCTGCCCTGCTCCAGCAGCACCGGCGCGCCGATCTTCAGCTCGCCGGGGTCGTTTTTCTGCAGGTCGTTGACCGCGGCCGAGATGTCGGCCGTCGGCTTGACCAATTGGTTGAGCGGCAGGCCGCCGAACGAGTCCGGCTTATCGAGTGCACCCAGGCACTTGGTCAAGGTCTGCGGGTATAACGCCGCGCCCTGCGGGGTAAGCAGCGAGCTGACGTGCAGCGACGGATAGCCGACGTCGAGCCCGCGGAAGATCATCGCGGCCAGACCGGTGAGCGACGTCGCCGTAACCGACTTCAGGAACCCGACCTCGGTGGCGATATGCGACGCGGGTGCGAATGCGAGCACACCGCGCAGCCTGATCTCAGGCGTGTAGCGCTTGACCAGCGACGCCGCCCACAGCGCGGCATGGCCGCCCTGGGAGTGACCGCTGATGACGACGCGATCGCTCAGCTGCGGATCGAGCTGGCGGGCGGCGCGGACGATGTCGAGCACGCTGCGGCCCTCGGAGACGCCGATCAGGTAGGGGTGCGGACCGGGCCCGCCCAGCCCCTCGTAGTCGGTGCGCACGACCGCGTAACCGGCCTTGATCCAGCTCTCGAGCATCGGGATGTTCAGCCCTTGAGCCGCCTCGGCCGGGAGCGACCCCGCGGGGAGCCGCGAGGGGGCACACGCGTCGGCGATGCCGGTGGTGCCGTGCGCCCAAGTGATCACCGGCCAGCCACCCTTAGGTGCCTTCCCCTTCGGAATTGCGACCATGCCGGACACCGGGACCATCGTGCCCCTGATGCCGACCTGCTTGTAGTCGACGAGGTAGTTCTTCGCGCCCTTCAGCGATCCGCCGCCGCTCATCGGCCGCTCCCAGATCAGCGTGCCGTGCGGCCCCTTCGGCAGCTTGGCGGGGGAATAGAACCTCAGCCCCCTAGGGCCGACCGTCGGGTGGCTGGTATTCGTCTTGGCAACCGCGACAGCAGCAACCGCGCCGACCACAAGCGCCGCAAGCAGCGCAACCGCAATCAACCGTCGTTTCATTCTGTCTCTCTCTTTCGCGCCGGTCCAACCAACGTGTTACCTACGCCTGACCACGCCAGCCTACTTCTCGATGGGGTCCGGCGTCAGCCGTGGATAGAGCGACGGACGGCCCGGCGATGGGCCAGGCCAGGATCTCGACGACCGAGCGCACCGGCCGTTGGATGGCGATCTTGTTGACGGCGGCCGGTGGCCTGCGGTAAGCATCTCAGCGAGCGATGACCGATCGTCCAGACCCCAAGGAACTCGAACCGCGGTTCGCCGGCGGGATCCGTGTCGCGTTGTGGGGGATCGAGGAGATGCTGTACCTCGTCGTGGGCCTGTTACTGCTCGTCGCCGCCGTGTTCATCGTGGTGGGAACCGTCAGCGAGCTGATCAGCGCGATCAAAGCGCATGCGAATGCTGTGAATACCGGGGTCGTCGTGCTCGACCGCGTCCTGTTGACGCTGATCGTGGCCGAGTTGCTGCACACGCTGCGCTTCGTGGTTCTGCGCGGCCAGATCGTCGTAGAGCCCTTCCTCTTCGTCGGGCTGATCGCCGTAGTCCGCCGCATCCTGATCATCACCGCCGAGCTCGAGCGCCAGACGCCGGGGGGGCGGGCGCTCACGAACCTCCTCCTCGAGCTCGGGTTGCTGGGCTTCCTCACGCTCGCGCTGGCCAGCGCTATTTTTCTCGTGCGGCGGGGCGGCGTGGGGGCACCGGACGAAGCCAACCCCGCCGAGCCTCCGAAACCAATGATGCTCCCCGACGCGCTGCCCCCGGAGTGACCCCAGCACCGGACCGAGTCGGGATGGCCTCATCCGATAGGGCTCTCAGGGAGACTGCCTCCCACGGGCGTCAGCTCCCGATCGTCCAGATCTGGCTCCCGGGTCGGCGCGATCTACGCGGCAGCACGAGCGTGCCGCCGTCAGCGGACGGGTTCGCGGTTCCTGACGATCCGGAGGTTGGTCGTTCGCGCCTGGAGCCGGTCCATAGCGGCCTCGATGTCAGTGGACGGCGGCTCATGTGACCAGCGTTTGCCGACCTGCTGGACCTCGCCGGCGGCACTCAGAGTATGGAGGCGACGGAGCGTCTTTTCGTGGTTGAGTCCGGCCGCCTTGGCGATCTGGCTGACCGAGTGCTCCCCTTGAGGGAGTCGACGAAGGGCTTGCCTGAGTCGATCCTCCTTTGGCGCCGACCGCTCCTTCGGTGAAGCTTTATTCGGCTGCGTGGCAGGCGCAGGAGCCGGCTGCACAGCCGCTGGGGCCGGCGGCGCGACGCCGTACCGCGTTTGGCAGGCCGGGCACAGCACCACGGGCTGCTGACCGTCTGGACGGACAACCTCAAACTGGCGCCAGCGGCGACCTGTGTGGCAAATAGCGCAGCGACGCCCGGAGCGCTCGATCTCGATCAGGTCTTCTGAGGTTCGCACTCCTTCTCAACATAGAAGGTCCTCAAGCGTCGCCGCCGGCCGATGAGCGGCGGCACCCGCAAGCGGCAGCCGAGCGGATTACGACCGCGTGGCGACAGCGGCAGCCGGTGCGCCGCGGCCGGACTTTCCTGAGCGGCAAATGGGCGTTCGAGCGCGCGGCGCGGGCGGCACGAAGAGTCAGGTCGGCCTGACCGAGGTTGTATTCGGCCAGTTGGACGAGTAACGGGGGCGCAGCAGGCATCGTGCATAGGCAGGACGACGCAGCGCGCGTGCGGACACCTCAGTGTCGCGAGTCCCTTCGCGTGAAGGCGCTCGCCGGCCGTCAACGGTCGACCCGTTGTCGACCGATTGCGTCTCGTCCCCGGGGCGCAATCGTTGCCCGAGACCGTTGCCCAACGAAGGATGAACACCGGCATCGAGAAGCAGAAAGCCCCAGAACCTTGCGGTTCCAGGCCCTTTCTAAAAACGCGCCCGGAGAGATTCGAACTCCCGACCTTCGGTTCCGTAGCTCCCCATTTGCAGGGGATTTACCGTAGGTACGGGCAGGTACGGCCGCCTCATTCCAGTTAGCGCAGGTCGAAATTGCCGAGTTCGGGACACGGTTCGGGACACGCGTCGCCGCTGCCGGGCCATACCAGGGAAGGCAACAGGTTTCGCGTCCGACGGTGTCCGTGCCCGGCCGTCAAGAGCCGCCCCCCAGATTGAAGATCTGTGGCTTCGCTGCCGATGCAGGCGACGTGACTGCGATCGCTAGGGTCTCTCGGGCCAGACGAGCGGGGTTCGGACAGCTCTTGGACGGGGTCCTCCAGCGACTCTGCGGCCTTACCGCCGCCCAGAGCGTGTTCGGCGCCGTCGCGGTCTACATGGTGTGGGGGTTGGCTGTGCCGATCCTGCTGAGGACCGACACGATCGAGTTTGTCAGCTTCGCCACCGGGGGCGCGATCTTCGCCGGAACGATCCTGTTCGCGCGTGCCATCCCGTTCGTCGAAGCGCGGCTCCGGCGCCAGCAACTTCAGCTCACCACCAACCTGCGGCGCCTGTCAGGCCGCGAATTCGAGACCCTGGTCCAGGAACTCTTCGAGCGCGAGGGCTGGAAGGTCGCTCATACCGGCGGCCACGGACAAGCCGATGGCAACATCGACCTCATCTTAAGGCGCGGCACCGACACGCGCCTTGTGCAGTGCAAGCAATGGACAGCCCGCGACATCGGCGTTGACGAGGTGCGAAAGCTCGGCGGCACGCTGCTGCGGCAAGGGCTCACGGGCGCCGACGGCACTTGGTCACCAGCTCCGGCTTCTATCCAACCGCGAGGACCGAGGCACAACAGGTCGGTATTGAGCTCATCGACGGCGACACCCTTGTCGACCGGCTGCACGATGTCGGGGCCAGCGACCTGCTGCACTGCCCGACCCGGTCAGACGCGTGGCTGTGTCCGGTGTGCGAGACCCCGATGACTCTCGGTCAGAGCTCCTATGGGTGGTGGCTACGTTGTCCGGACTACGGCAATGGCTGTAAGGGCAAGCATGATCTCGGCAAGGACGACCGGGGCGTGGTCGAGCGGCTCATCGCTGGGCCCTGACCGTGAGGCTCCGGGCGCGACCTTGGGGCTCCAAGCCCAGAGGGAGCACGCAGAGCCGCCGTCCGGAATGAGCGGTATCAGGGAGCTGCACTCACCTCACCCGGGGCGGCGACTCCCACGAAGCCCTTGTCGCCGATGCAATCGCCCCGGCGGCAGAGGGCCGGGCGCGAATGCAATCGTGCGGCCGTCAAGGCCAATTCGGCTGAGACCGGCGGGCCGCCGTCCGAGCCCGGTGCTGACATTCTAGCTAGGCTAGCTAGAATGCGCTATTGTCGGCACATGACCGAGGTAGGGATGCATGAGGCCAAGACCAAGCTGTCGCAACTGGTCGACCGCGCCGAGCGGGGCGAGGAGATCGTGATCACCCGGAACGGCAAGCCTGCGGTGAAATTGGCCCCGATCGCCTCGACGGCGTCTTTGACCTCCGTTCGAGGTGTGTGGCGCGACCAGGTGCACATGGCTGAGGACTTCGACGAGTTGCCCGACGACATCGCTGAGGCATTCGGCGCCAAGTGAGGTTGCTGCTTGATACCCACACGGCGCTGTGGTGGCTCGCGGGCGATGCACGCGTCGCCGGCGACGCCGAGCGTCAACTCAGCGACGAGACCAACCGTGTGCTGCTCAGCGCCGCGGTGATCTGGGAGGTTGCGATCAAGCGTTCGCTTGGAAAGCTTCAGGCCCCAGTCGATCTGGCAGCCACGCTGCTCGGCGCGGGGGTGCAGCCTCTCCCTGTCACCCTCGACCATGCAGCCGCTGTTGAGTTACTGCCCTGGCACCACCGCGACCCCTTCGACCGACTGCTGGTCGCCCAGGCTCTCACCGAGAACGCTGCGATCGTTTCCCAGGACGAACGTCTTCGCGATTACGGCGTGCCAGTGGTCTGGTAGTGCTCAGGCCAGTTGGGCCTCGCCTAATCCGGACGACACGAGCGATCTTGGTGCTGACGCCCCGGGCCGAAGCGCCCTGACAAAACAGATGTCAGCGTGACCCATCCTCCATCCTCGGGCGGAGGCGGGGATATTCTTCCGATGCGCGGGGGGCCTACTTGGCCTGAGGCAACTCCTGGGCCACCTCGCCGAACAACGCCATCTGCTGGCCAAGCGCATCGCCGCTATAGGCGCTCACCAGACCCACGTTGTCGACCACCGACCCCGCCCGCACCAGCAGCCGCTGGAACTCAGGGCTAGACCTGACGGAGTCGAGCGCCGATCGCTCGCCGTGAATCAAAAAGAAGCCATCAAGATCGCCGCCGTGCGGATCCAGCAGATACGCCTCAAACCTCTCGATCCGTCCCTCTTCCTGGAGCTTGCCGTAGTAGCCGACGGCCTCCTGGAAGACCTGAAGCGCAAATTGTTCGCGCCCACGCACAACTTGACCCCAACCCAGGAACAGTGCCTCTCCAGCCATCGCGTAACCCCCGGAGCGTTTGTAGATCAACCGCAAACGCTACCGCTGCGAAGAACGTCGCAACCGAAATTACTCGCCAGCGAGGATGCTGCACCCGGCTCGGCGCGAGAGACGGCGGCAGCCGCGCGGCAGGACCGCATGGGTGTAGCACGTCGCTCGAGTTCGAGATTCGCATCGTAGCGTTGCGATCGCCTGCCCCGACCCGCGCCATCGATCCGTCGCCACACCGATCGTACCTCGGCAAGCATCGACGGGGCAAAGCGCTCGTCCGCACCGACCCCCCACCCGGCGGTACTGGCACACGAACACGGGAGCGGCGGTCGTCGGCGGTGGCGGCCGTGAGCGAGTGCCGTGCTATGTCTCGATGCGGACATCAGCTCTTGTGCGACCTGGCCTCGATCCTCGTGCGGGCGCGTGTATTGCGGACGCTTGACGCTGCTCTTGATCCGGGGTCGCGGACGCGGTGCCGCAGTCCATCGCGCTGAACCCGGGTCTAGCCGTCAGTACCCGTGCCAGCGGACCGAAAGCTGGGTGCCCCCATGCGTTGGACGCGACGGCGCCGCCGCTAGACGGTGCGTGGCCGCGTTGAGCTCAACCAGCTTGGTGGTCTGCCAGTGCTTGTTGTTGGCGAAAGCGCCGCGGTACCGGCGCATATCGGTAATCCTGATACCCGAGAAGGTAACCCGGCCGTAATCGGCGAGTGCCGAGTAGCGGGCGAACGGGATTCCTGCAGCGACTTCGACAGTCGAGTGATCACAGCGATACCGCGCGCAATCGGACGAATCGACGATCGTCACCGATTTGCGATGAGTGAGATCACTGATCGCAAATCGATACCTGCTCACGTGATAGGTGAGGCCACCGGCAACGTAGGGAAAGACACCGAGGTACGAAACGGTCGCCGAGATCCGATCGCCTGGACGGGGTGTCAGCACACCTCCGGCAGCCCCGGCAGCCTGCGCGCCGCCCACCTCGAAGTACGCGACGTAGCTAGGAACGATGCCGGTGCAAAACGTACGGGCCACCACCTGTTCCGAGCTCAAATACGACCTCCCCATTCCCACCCCGAACCAGGCCTCGCCCTGGTATCCCGACGACGACTGACCGGGGCACGAAATCGACGGCATGACCCAAGTCGCATGAACCGACCGGAACGTGTCGTGCATACCCTGATAGCCAGCCTGCGACGTCGAGCTCCTAGCCCACGCCGAACTGGCGCTCACCAGCATGACCGCCGCGGCAACCAGCACCATCCGCGCTCTGCGACCCATCAGATCTCCTCAGCCGATCAAGGCCCTCCGGTCAGGCCCCGCGGGTGGACCCTCGCACACACGCTAGCGCACGCCACACGCGGGCACAACACTCCCACGGACCCCCGCCCGACCAGCGTCCACCCAGGCCAGAGACGGCGAAGTGTTCTCTCCACAATCGGCGCTGGTCAGAAGCAAAACGCGTCTCACGGCCGGCGCCAACGAGATGCACTCGGGCACGACTCCCGCCTCACCAGTATGCGCCAGCGACCCTCGGTGATCCTGATTCGTGGCACTCTCCATCGGCGGGCACCCCGGGACACCCGGACGACAGCCTGAGCTGGACGATCATGAAGCTTTCGGCAGCGGCCGATGTCCAATTCATACCGTGGCATCGCCGCCTACCCACCACGGCGTCGCCGCGAGCGTCCTGCAACTCGCGCAACCTCGAACGCAGCGCGCGCACTGCTGGCATCGGCACAACCGCTTTCCCCGTCCGGAGACCGATGCAGCTCGCAATCGCCTTGGCGACGATCCGCCCCTTGGCCGGTGTCGGGGACGGATGACTGCTCGTCGAGGAGAGCGGTCGTCACGACGCCGGCCTGCGTCGTGGCCCCGGTTGTCCGGTTCCAGCAGCGCGAGAGTCCCGCTTCGGCGTTGTCAAGGCCGGTTGAGAATTGACCCCTTGGCGCCAAGAGCGGCAGCGGCGACGGCCGAGTCTGGGCGGGGCGAGAACGCTCACTCTGCGTGACAGCGGCCACGGTGGAACGGCAGGAGAGAAATGGCCGTGTGTCCCAACGAGAGATCGCCCCGTCCGGATGGCGCTCGAGCGGAGGGCTCAGGCGCTGATAGCGACGCACTGGCGCGGCACGCGGCCTCGGCCCTCGCGGCATTATCGAGCATCGGTCCCAAGCTTTGGGACCGAGCTCGATGGCCCGCCTCAGCTCTCCTCGTCGACCGACTCGTCCTCGACAGCCTCGCGAAACGCGCGTTCCGCAACGCCACACAGGACGCTTCCTGCCTCCAGCATCTGCATGAGGGCTTCGGTCTTGTCAGTCTCATCCGGCTCGCTACCGGTGGGGACCGTGCACCCCCAGGCGAGCGAGGCGAGGCGTCGTGCTGTCGCCGCTCCAACTGGGGAAATCGTCATGGCTTCCAGGTCGGGTCCTCGATGGGGACGAACCCCGCTGTCGTATGTGCTCACTGCCCTTGGGGAGCCGTGCACGGCGGCGCTCGCCTCGCTGTAGAGCAACTCCCACCACCGCGGGTCGTCGTAGTCTTCGCGGACGTGTCGTTCAAGGTCCGCAAACGTCGGGCCGCGAAGACGCTCTGCCCTCTGGAAGCGCTGCTCATACTCGGCGCTGCTGTTGAGCAAGAGCTCATGGGCCCAGCCGTACTCGCCGCGGAAGATGTTGCCGTAGCGATCTACTAGCTCGTTATCGAGCTGCGCAAACGAACGGGTCAAGTCACGAGTGATCACCTGCTCGCCTCCTCCGGTCTTGAGCCACGTCCGCAGAAGCCGCAGTTCAGCACGACCTCGGAGATTCTCGTGCTCCAAGTAGCGCTCGCCTATGTCGTCCATGAACATGCCAGCTTGAGAGATCAGCTCAGCGCGGGTCGTGATCTCGTGCAATGCACGCCATCGTCCAAGCGCTCCGGCGCTGAAGCCAGCCCTGAATAGCGTGAGCACTTCATTGGCCGTCACGTAGCCGGCCCAGAAGAGCCGATTGAGTGCCAGCGCACCCATACCAACATCGTCCTCGCCGCTGTTGACCATTGTCTCTTCGTGCTCGCTCATGACCGCACGGAACATCAAGAGCTCAAGGTCCAGGAGATCGAACGCTTCGGCCCACCGGTCGAGGGCCTCAGCCTGAAGAGTGCCGTGTGCGGCGCGGGCGGGGATCAGGAAATCATTTCGCCGGTCGATCAGCATCCACGCGGCGGCGACCGAGTCCCCCGACTCCCCGAGACCCTCGCGGACGAGGTCCAAAACTGCGTTCTCCATCAGGGGTTGGCCATCGCGGTGCGCGCTTGATCGGCCATCACCTTCCGGGCTGACTTCACGTAC
>DASSZQ010000118.1:0-7434 GCA_035702755.1 Solirubrobacteraceae bacterium
TGACCTCTGGCTCAGGCGCGGGGCGTCCCTCTGGGATGAGTGACCACGGCGATGATCGGAGGGTCGGGCGGCGGGAGGGGGAGCGCCCTGTTTGTTCGAAACTCGGATTGCCCCGTGCGATTTCGCCCGTGCGTGGCCTACAGCGGCAGTTGTGTTCGAGATCGACAGCCCCGAGACGAGTTTCGAACACACCGGGGGCGCCTCGCGCGTCCCGTCCCTCCCGGCCGCGCACCCCCGTTCACTGCTGTCGGTATGCACTCCCGCCGAACCCATTCACCGATGCGCGCCGGCCCGGTGCAGCGGCTCATCGTGCGACAACCTCTGAGCTTCCCCCACGGGGCCAAGCGGCACGGATGCCGCGCCTGAAATCCGGATGATCATCGCCACGACCCGCCCGCAGGGCGCCGTACGCCTCTCACTCGCCCCCACCCGCCCGCAGGCCCCGCACCCCCCACGGACAGGACCCGCCACTGCCCCCTTCACCGCAAGCGCCCTTGACTTGACCCACCGCAGCGGCCGCAGGGTCTGGGTGGCAACGTGCCCGGCCGCGCCATCTCGATGAACACCCGCCCCCGGCGATGCGCCGGCGGTGCCCGCCCGCTACGGGTGGGTGAGCTTCCAGCCCAACGACGGGCCGGAGAGGCTCCCGGATGCCACCAGCGGCACGGTGGCGTGCTCGGAGCCGGCGGTGACGACGGCGCTGCCCAGCGTCTGCCCGGCCCTGACCGGCGCGGTGAGCCGGGGATGGACCGAGACGGTGACCTGGGTGCGCAGGCCGGGCCACCCGGAGAGGACGACGGAGTGGGCGGCGGTGAGGGGCACGGACGGCCCCCAGGGAGCGGTGACCGCGGCGAGCGGTTCGCCGCGGCGGATGATGCGGTGCGTCTCCAGGGCCCGGCGACTGCCGTTGACCAGCGCGGTCGTCGCGTGCAGCGCGGCAGCGAGGATGCTCGGCTGGGTCCGGGTGGCCATCTGGTGCAGCAGGCCGCCGACGAGGATGACGGAGTGACCTCCGACCCGGGCGCGGGCCGCGTACAGAAAGCAGCCGCCCGCCTGGGGTGTCGTGCCCGTCTTGATGCCGATGATGCCGTCGGTGCCGAGCAGGCCGTCGAGGTTGAACTGCTGGCCGGCGACGGGCAGGGTCGCCTGGGTCATGCCCACGGTCTGGCGGAAGGCCGGCTGGGCCATGGCGAGGATGGCCAGGCGGACCTGATCGGTGGCGGTGCTCACGGTGGCGGCGCGGTAGCCGCTGGCATCGGCGTAATGGGTGTGGCGGAGGTCCAGCCGGCGGGCGGTGGCGTTCATCCGGGCGACGAACGCCGGCAGGCTGCCCGCGTCCCAGCGGGCGAGCAGCGTGGCGATGTTGTTGCCGGACGGCAGCAGCAGGCCCTCCAGCGCCTGGCGCTCGGTCAGGTGCTCGCCGGCCCGGACCGCCACCACCGACTGGCCGGAGGCGACGTCGGACCGGTAGACGGCGACGTCGGAGGGGTGCACCGTGATGCTGGGCCCGGAGGCATGACCGTTCAGGGGGTGGTCATGGAGCACCACGTAGGCGGTCATGACCTTGGCCAGGCTGGCGATCGGCGTGGGCCCGGCCGGCCCGTGGGAGCCGATGAGCCCCACGCCCTCCACGCCGGCTGCGGCCTGCCCCTGCGCCGGCCATCCCAGTCCATGAGGCCGGCCGGGGAAGGCGGGATGCCGGGTGGCCGCGCTCGCTGTCAGCCCCGGAGCGGAGCGCACCGCGGAGAACGCGACGTAGGCGGCCGCCGCCAGCAACAGGATGAGTACGGCCCCGCCCAGGGCGGCCGACGGGCGCCGGCGCTCCGGCGCCCGGCGCCAGGACCGGCCGGGCGGCCGGCTCCAGGAGCGTCGGCGGCCGTGCCGTCGTCGGGTACCGGACTGAAGCTCGACGCGCACCGGACTGTGACTACGTGCCGGCGGGCGGTGCGGCGCGCGACGCCCTCAGGAGGTAGCCACTGCGTCCCGGGCTGAAGATCTCAACCCGGTCAAACCCCCCGGCGGAGAACATCTGCTCCAGCTCCGGACGGCTGTAGTTGAAGATGGGACAGTCGCCGATCCACTCGTAGCGCACCTTGCGCACCGGGCCCTTGAGCCAGGACCAGGTGGGGAAGGAGCCGACGACGCAGCCGCCCGGGCGGCACAGCTCGGCCATCCGGCGGACGAAGGGCTCAGGCTCCGGCAGGTAGTCGAACAGCCCCAGGGCGAGAACGACGTCGAAGCTGTCGTCGATGGGGGCCTGTAGGAAGTCGTCGACGACCAGCTCGGTCCGGTCGGAGAAGCGTTCCAGGCGGGCCCGGGCGAGATCGATCATCGGCTCGGAGAAGTCGATGCCCAGGTAGCGGCCGGCGCCGGCCTCAAGCACGAACTCGCCGATGCGTCCCGATCCGCAGCCGACATCGAGCACATCCGGCGCGGTCAGCGAGCGGACGGTGTCGACGGCGAGGCGGCGGCGGCGAAACAGCCCGGGGCGCAGGAGGCGGACGAGGAGCCGCTCGTCCTCGTAGAGGTCGTCGAACTGCTGGGCCTTGTCGCGAAAGCGGCTACGTACGCGCTGGGCTGCCGGTGCTGAGGCGGGCATGGGCGTCACCATAGGGGATGAGGCGGTGGTGAGTGGCGATGGCGCGCAGCACCGGGACGGCGCGCCGGCGGGCGGCGTTGCGCTGCATTCCGCGCAGCGCGCCGTGGCCTCGCTGGGCGACCGAGGCGCCGGGGCCGAGGCCGGGGCGAAGCGGCCGGGGGTCCAGCTCGTTGGGGTGCAGGTACAACCCGGCGCACTGGCCGGCCCGGTCGAGGCCGTGCAGGATCAGCGACGTCGGTGCCAGCGTCCAGTAGGACGCGCCGCCGACGGGAAGCGGCCGGCCCCGCGTCCGCCACGCCGCCACCGGGAACTCCCACAGGCCGGTGTCCGGGAGCTGGTGGGGGCGCGTGTGAACCGGGTCCGGGCGATCGCGGCGAGCGAACGAGTCGCACTGGCTGGCGTCGTAGGCGAAGCCCTCCTCGGCGAGGGCGGCGTGGGCCCACAGTGAGGTCCGGGTGATCGAGAAGGCGGGCGCGCGGTAGCCGATCGGTCGCTGACCGGTGAGCTCCTCGATCGTGTCGCGCGCCCGGCGCAGGTCGGCGAGGAACTCGGCCGGCGTCTGTGAGTGAACCGGCAGGTGCGCGTCGCCGTGGCAGGCGATCTCATGCCCGGCCGCGGCGATCGCTCCGACCAGGTCCGGATGAGCCCGCGCCGCCATCCCCAGGATGAAGAACGTGCACCGGACCCGGAGCTCCTCAAACAGCGCGAGCATCGCTCCCGTCTCCCGGGCGAGCGCGGGCCCGGGCTGGGCCCAGTCGGCCATTCCCACGCGGCGGCGCACGAGCTGATGCCAGTCCTCGAAGTCGACGCTCAGCAGCAGCGTCCGCTCCGGGAGATCCCCCAGCGCGGGCGAGCGGTGCCGAGCGTCCTCCCGCATGCCGGCGCATGTTCGCACCGATGCGCCACCGACGCCAGCCGGTGGCCGGCGCCTCCGACCCGCGCTCGGCGTCTGCACGCGGACGTGATCCCCGCGATGTTTTGGTTCTGTGTATGGCCTCTTACGGCCTTCTTAACAGGGTTTAGATTCCGGTGCGAAAACGGGTCTTTTCTGAAATGGATGACCCATTCCGGAACAGTCGCCCGCCGCCTCGGACGGCGTCCGGCCCTCGACGGGCTGCGAGCGCTCGCGGTGGCCCTCGTCGTCGCCATTCACGTCGGCCTGCTGACGGCCGGCTACCTCGGCGTCGACGTGTTCCTGCCGCTGTCCGGGTTCCTCATCACCGCGCTTCTGTGCGAGGAGTGGGAGCGAAGCGGCGCCATCTCGCTGCGGCGCTTCTATTCACGGCGGGCGCGTCGTCTGCTGCCGGCGCTCGCCGTGCTGCTCACCGGATACGCGCTGGTGATCCTGCTGCTGCATCCGTTCGGACCCAACTGGCCGCTTGGCCGGGTGCTGGCGACGACGGCGCTGTTCGTCAACAACTGGATCTCGACGCTGGTGCCCCCGCACGGCAGCGTGCTCGGCGCGCTGTCGCCGACGTGGACGCTCGCCGAGGAGGGACAGTTCTACCTGCTGTGGCCGCCCGTCCTGCTGTTTCTGTTGCGCCGCGGGGTCGGCCCCCGCCGGGTGCTGGTGCTGCTCGCCGCGGCGATGGCGGGACTGGTTGCGGCCGGAGTGGTCGCGCGGATGGTTGATCCCGTCTATAACGCCTACACCGACCCGCTCGCCCGCGGAGCCGAACTGCTCCTGGGGGCCGCCGCGGCGATCGCCTGGCGCGAGCGGCTCATCCCGGCCGCGCTGCGCCACCCGCTCGTCGGCTGGGGCGCGGTCGCCGGGATCGCCGCGCTCGTCGCCACCGCCCGCCCCCCGGCGCCCCTCTGGTACCTCAGCGGGGCCGCCCTCAGCGCGCTGCTGATCGTCAACCTGCTCAGCCGGCCGCAGGACGCCGCGCTGCCGGCGACCGCCGGGACGGCGTGGCAGCGGCTCCGCGTGGTCGCGCCGGACACCCTGCGGCGGGTGCTGCGTTTCCGGCCGCTGGCTGCGACCGGCCGGGTCAGCTACGGGATGTACCTCTTCCACGTGCCCATCTACTACCTGGTGTGGACCTACCTGGACCTGGGGTCGCCCCTGGTCTACTGGCCGGTGGTCGTGGCGCTGAGCATCGCCGCCGCCGCCGTGTCCTTCAAGCTGGTCGAGGCTCCCGTGCTGCGCCTGCGTTACCGCGCCAGCAGGCTGCGCCGCCCCAACTCCAGGCCGAGGTTCGCGTAGCTGCGGAACAGGTGGGCCTCGGCCACGGCCAGCACCTCCTCCAGGGCTGAGGCGAACCGCTGGAGCTCGGCCTCCTCGATGACGAGCGGGGGCAGGGCCTTGATCACGTTCATGTGGTGTCCGGCGACCTGCGTGAGGATGCGATGATCGCGAAACAGCGGCACCGTGATCATCTGGGCGAACAGACCGGGCTGACGGCGCTCGATCGCCTCCCAGACGCGGCGGGCCGTGCGGCCGGCGGGGGGTCCCAGCTCCAGGCCCCACATGAGCCCGCGGCCGCGGACCTCGCGCACAATCTCAAACCGCTCCGCCAGCGGCCGGGTGAGCTCCAGCAGCCGGTCGCCGAGCCGCTGTGCCCGCGCCACCAGGTCCTCCTGGTCGATCACCGCCAGGCTGGCGAGCGCCGCCGCGGCGGCGAGGTCGCCGCCGCCAAAGGTGGAGCCGTGCACGACACTGCGCTCCATCGAATCAAAGGTGGCATCAAAGACGGCCCGGCTGGCGAGGAGCGCGCCGACGGGAACGAATCCACCGGACAGCGCCTTGGACAACGTCACCATGTCCGGCGTGATCCCCCAGTGCTCAAGCGCCAGGAAGCGGCCGGTGCGGCCCAGTCCGGTCTGGACCTCATCGACGATGAGCAGGGTCCCGGCGCGGCGGCAGAGCGCCTGGGCCTCGGCCAGGTAGCCGTCCGGGGCCACGTACACGCCCTTGCCCTGGATCGGCTCGACGATGAAGCCGGCGACGTCGCCCCGGGCCAGCTGCGTGCGCAGGGCGTCGAGGTCTCCGAACGGGACGGCGTCGCAGCCGCCGAGCAGGGGCTCGAACCGCTCCCGGAACTCGGCGTTGCCGTTGACCGACAGCGAGCCCATCGACAGCCCGTGGAACCCACGCTCGCAGTACAGAAACCGGGGGCGTCCGGTGGCGGCACGCGCCAGCTTCAGCGCCGATTCCACCGCCTCGGTCCCGGAGCTCGTCAGCACGACGGCGTCAAGCGAGTCCGGCGCGCGACGGATCAGCTCCTCCGCGAGTACGCCGGCGAGGGTGGAGAGCCCCAGCTGGGGCAGGCTCGGCGAGTCGGCGTCGAGCACGCCGTGGAGCTGCTGCTTGACGTACGGGTGGTTGCGGCCGAGGGAGAAGACGCCGTACCCGGCGTAGAGATCGAGGTACTCGTGCCCCTCGGTGTCGATGAGATACGGCCCGCGGCCGTGCACCCACTGGCGGTCAAAGCCGAGGGTGTGGAGAACGCGGCCGAGCTGGCGGTTGAGATGCCGCTGGTTGAGGTCCATCGCCTCCGAGGCACGGACCGTGATCACTTCGGCTAGGTCTGGTCTCGGCCAGGTATCGCTGCAACCAGACATGCGGGAGTCCTTGGGGTCCGTGGCGGCGGGCAGCGCAGGATAGCTACTGGAATTATTGGGCAGATGGGGAGCGTGACCGCCGACCAGTTGACTGCGCAACGTGTTAAACCTTAAGACTGTTATGGATCGGACAAGCGCTGCGATCGATACCCCGTCCGGCCCGGCGGCGAACACCACTGCGGCTGGCGACAACGGCTCAGGAGGGGCCGCCGACGGGCGCGTCGATTCGGACACGGATGCAATCGCCGCGGGTCGCGCCGCGCTGCGGCGCGCCCGGGACCACCTCCTGTCGCTCCAGCAGCCCGCCGGCTGGTGGAAGGCGGAACTGGAGACCAACGTCACGATGGACGCCGAGGACATGCTGCTGCGCGAGTTCCTCGGGATTCGCGACCCGGCGGTGACCGCCCGCTCGGCGGCGTGGATTCGTTCCCAGCAGCGCGCCGACGGAACGTGGGCCAACTTCGCCGGCGGCCCCGCCGACCTGTCGACGACGATTGAGGCGTACGTCGCGTTGCGGCTGGCCGGCGACGCCCCGGAGGCCGATCACATGCGGGCGGCGAGCGCGTACGTCCGCGACGCCGGCGGCGTGGAGAAGGCCCGGGTGTTCACCCACATCTGGCTGGCGATGTTCGGCGCGTGGAGCTGGGACCGGGTGCCGGCGCTGCTCCCGGAGCAGATCTTCCTGCCGGCGTGGTTTCCGCTCAACGTGTACGACTTCGCGTGCTGGGCACGCCAGACGGTCGTCGCCCTGTCGGTTGTGCTCGCGTTTCGCCCCGTGCGGCCGCTGCCGTTCGCCATCGAGGAGCTCAGTGGTCCGCAGCCGTACTCCCCACCGCAGGGGAAGACGGCCCTGGGGCGCGCGGTCGTCGTCCTGGACGGGATCCTGCGCCGCTACCAGCGCCGGCCGGTTGCCCCCCTGCGCCGCCTGGCGCTGGCGCGGGTGGAGCGATGGATCGTCGACCGCCAGGAGGCGGATGGATGCTGGGGCGGGATCCAGCCGCCGTGGGTGTACTCGCTCATCGCCCTGCACCTGCTCGGCTACCCCCTGGCTCATCCGGTCATCAAACGCGGGCTGGAGGGCCTGGAGACGTTCGTCATCGACGACGGGATGCGCCGGCTCGAGGCCTGCCAGTCGCCGGTGTGGGACACGGCCCTGGCGCTCATCGCGCTCGCCGACAGCGGCGTGCCCGCCGACCACGAGGCGATCGTCCGCGGCGCGCAATGGCTGCTGGACGAGCAGATCCTGGGGCGCGGCGACTGGGCGGTGCGGC
>DASSZQ010000153.1:0-5571 GCA_035702755.1 Solirubrobacteraceae bacterium
GCGGCGCGCACGATCCGCGCCGCGTGGATGGCGTCATCGCCGGCCAGCTCGTAGCCGCGCAGCACTGCGAGCACCACGTCGACGAGCCGGGCCGCCTCGTCGGAGCCCACCTCGCGCTGGAGCGCGGTGTATGTCCCCGGATGCTCGCGCGCGTAGGCGCGGTAGGTGGTGGCCACCGCGGTCAGCGCCTCGCGCCGGGCGCGCCCGGCGGCGGCATCCTGGAGGGCGGCGCGCAGCTCGCGCGCACCGCGCTCGGCGATCCGGCGGCGCAGATCCTCGACACCGTCCACGTGCACGTACAGCGATGGCGCGCGGACGCCGAGTCGGCCGGCCAGCCGGGCCAGGGTCAGCGCCCCAAGACCCTCGCTGTCTGCCAGTTGCGCGGCGGCGGTCACGACCGCCTCGGCGTCCAGCCCGGCCCGTGGCATCAGGCGCCCGCCTCGCGGATCGCCCGGTCCATCGCCGCGGCTGGGTTCGGCGTCGCCGGGCCATGGCCCACGGCCAGCAGCTTGGGGTCAAGCGCTCGCAGCGCTCGCGCCGACTCGGCGTCCTGGATCTTGTCGAACGTCGCCATGGCCGCGAGCGGGAAGCGCAGGTAGAAATGGTTTGAGACCGCCACGCGACCGTAGGCGGTGAACACGTCGCCGGCGATCAGGCTGCGGTCGCGCGAGTCGAGGAACGCGACGTGCCCGGGCGTGTGGCCGGGGCTGGCGATGACCTCAAGGCTGCCCACCCGGTCGCCGGCGTTGAGGCGGACGTCCGGAACCGTCTTGATCTTCGGCCAGCTGCCGGTCAGCTTGCCCTCGACGACCTTCTCGCCCGCATGGATCCGCGCGTCCAGTTCAGGCATCAGCACCTCGACGGAGTCGCCGAGACGCTCTTTCAGGGCATCGAGAGAGCCGACGTGGTCGCCGTGGCCGTGAGTCAGCACGATACGTCGGATCTCGCCTCCGGCCTCCCTGGCGGCGGTGATCAGCGCATCGGCCCCGCCGCTGACGGTGGTGTCGACCAGCGTGAGGCCGTCGTCCTCCCGCACCAGGAAGGCGTTGACGAAGTGCAGGCGGGTGATTTGGACGAGGTGTGGGGTGATCGTCTTCGTGCTCATTGGTGTCCTCCGGTTGGGTTTCCTAAGGCAAATAGGATATTACCTAAGAAACTTAGGAAATGTCAAGCCCGGAGCGAAGGAGCGGGCGCACCGCGGGCAATCCGTCCGCGGTCAAGCGGTGCGAGGTGGTTGCCGATGTGTGAAGCGATGCGCCTGTGGTTGTCCCGATCCGCCGCTCTGGGAGCGGTGGTCGCGTTCGCGGTGGCCCCGGCGCCGGCCGGCGCGCGGGGCCGTGCTGTGCGGCGGTCGAGCAAGCGCGGGGTCGCGTCCTCGCGGTACCTGCGGACCAGCCCGTCGGTCCTGACCCGGGTCGGGGCTGCTTGGGCCTATGACTGGTCGGCCCAGGCTCCGCGCCGGGCCCGCGGCCTGGACTGGGTGCCGATGGTGTGGGGGAGCGGGTCGCTGACGCCGGCCGTCCTTCGTTCCCTCACAGCCGCTGAACGCCGCGGTCAGACCCGGTATCTGCTGGGCTTCAACGAGCCTGACTCGTCCTCCCAGGCCAGCATGTCGCCTGAGCAGGCGGCTCGGCTCTGGCCGGAGCTTGAGCGAACCGGGCTGAAGCTGGGGTCGCCGGCACCAGCGGTCCCCGGCGACGGCTGGCTGGCCCGGTTCATGTCGCTGGCCAAACGGCGCCGGCTCAGGGTCGACTTCATCGCTCTTCACTACTACCAGGACTTCACCGATCCCCATGCGGTCGACGACCTGCGCCGGCAACTGATCGGCATCCATGACCGCTACCGCAAGCCCATCTGGATCACCGAGATCGGAGCGATCGATCTCCGCGCCTGGGGTGAGCCGATGATGAGGGCGCCGACCTTCGCCCGGGCAGATGCCTACATGACGAGCCTGTTCACGATGCTCGACCGCCTCCCGTTCGTGCAGAGATACGCCTGGTTCACCGACGACTGCTGGAACCACTCCGACTGCCGGTACGGATCCCTGTTCACCGGGCGGGGGCATCTCACCGCGGCCGGACGCGTCTTCGCCAGCGCCCCCTGAGCTCCCGTCCCGCCCTGGGGTCGCCCCCAGACAAATGGCGCAAAGTCCGTGGCGATGCGGGTGCTCGGTACGGATGAGGTCAGGTCCGGAGATGCCTACTTTCGTGCGATGACCCTTGTTCTCAGCCGGCCGGTCGCATGACCCGCGTCGTCGTCCTCGGAGCCGGGATCGCAGGTCACACCGCCGCGAGCTTTGCGCGCAGCTGGCTGGGACCCCATGACAGCGTCACCGTCGTCTCGCCCCGGCCTGACTACAACTGGGTCCCGTCGAACATCTGGGTGGGCGTGGGGCTGCTGGAGCCGGCGCAGGTCACCTTCCCGCTCGCCCCCGTCTACGAGCGGGCGGGCATCGAGTTCGTTCAGGCGGCAGCGCGGGAAATCCATCCTGAGGGCGAGGTCAATAACCCGTCGCCGTTCGTCACGGTGGAACGCGAGGACGGCACCCGCGCACAGGTGGGCTACGACTTCCTGATCAACGCCACCGGTCCGGCGCTGCGCTTCGACAAGACCGAGGGCCTGGGCCCGGAGGCGGGCAACAGCCTCTCGGTGTGCCTGCCGCAGCACGCCGCTCAGACGGCGACGGCACTCGAGGAGGAGGTGGCGCGGATGCGCCGCGGCGAGCGGCGTCGATTTCTCGTCGGCGTGGGGCACGGAACCTGTACGTGCGAGGGGGCCGCGTTCGAATACATCGTCAATCTCGAATTCGAGCTGCGCAACCGGGG
Source organism: Solirubrobacteraceae bacterium (assembly GCA_035702755.1). Classification (GTDB taxonomy): domain Bacteria; phylum Actinomycetota; class Thermoleophilia; order Solirubrobacterales; family Solirubrobacteraceae; genus Palsa-465. The sequence continues at coordinate 2,826 of DASSZQ010000153.1, forward strand.
TGTCCGCGACCGCGCCGAGATCACGTGGATCACCAACGAGTACGAGCTCGGAGACTTCGGCATGGGCGGGATGCAGCTGAGGCGCGCCGGATACGTGGTTCCGAGCAGCATCTTCAACGCGTCGCTGTTCGCCGAGCGCGGGATCGACTGGATCACGCGTGCTCACGTCCAGAAGGTTGAGCCGGGGCGGGTGCTGTATGAGACGCTCGACGGCGACGAGCACGAGCAGGCGTTTGACTTCGCGATGCTCCTGCCCCCGTTCTCCGGGGTGGGGCTCAAGGCGTTTGACCGCGCCGGCGCCGACATCACCGACCGGCTGTTTCTCGCCAACGGATTCATGCGGGTTGACGCTGACTACGCACCCAAGCCATCAGACCAGTGGCGGGCGGCTGACTGGCCACGCACATACCAGTCGCCGGACTATCCCAACCTGTTCGCGGCCGGGATCGCGTTCGCGCCACCCCATCCGATCTCCCTCCCTCACCACAGCCCCAACGGCACCGTGATCGCGCCGGCGCCACCGCGGACCGGTATGCCGTCGGCGACGATCGCCAAGGCGGTCGCCCGCAGCATCGCCGACATGGCCCAGGGCGCGACGGCACCCACCCACACCGCGTCGATGGCCGAGATGGGCGCGGCCTGCGTCGCCTCGGCCGGCGCCAACCCGCTCACCGGAACCGCCGCGTCGATGACGGTGTTCCCCATCGTGCCTGACTACCAGCGGTACCCGGACACCGGCCGCGACATCGAGCGCACGTTCGGCGAGATCGGATTGGCGGGACACTGGATCAAGATCCTGCTCCACCACATGTTTCTCTACAAGGCGCGCCTGCGTCCGGGCTGGCGCCTGATCCCGGAGTAGCGCGATGGACGAGGAACAACTTCAGTACGTCACCAGACCGACGCGGTGGACGCTGTTCCTCCGCACCTTCCTGCCCTGGCAGCTGTGGCGCTTCGTGGCGATCAACCTGAAGATGGTCGACATCATCCGGCGCAGTCACCGAAACCACAGCGCCGGCTAGCGCCGCTGTTCCGGGAAGGCGATCGGTGTGCCGGTCAGGGTTCGTCGTGGTCCCCGGCCGGCGAAATCCGGTCACCGACCCGGAGCGTGCCGCTGCTCAGCAGGTCGGCGCGCAGTCCGCCGCGGTGAACGAGCCCGCGCAGCACGCCGGGCCGGGTCAGGCGCTGCAGGTGAGCGCACGGCTCACACCGCCGCCGGCCAATCAGCTCCAGCTCACCGATGCGGAACCGTCGTCCGACCAGCGCGTTGAGGTCCACATCGCGAGTGACGATGTTGCGCCGTGCCTCGGCGCCGGACAGCGGCCGGCCACCGGGCAGCTGAAGGGTGTCGAGCACCTCACCGGCGATGAGCGTCACCTCGTTGCCGCGGCCGCCGGCAACCGAGAAGGTTCCCTGGCCACCCGCGTAGCGATCGCCCTCAAGGCCCCGCCCGGCGACGGCGCGCACCTCATCGCGGCGCTGCATGGGGGCCTGCGCCTCTGGCGCGACGAAGATCGACTCCACGCGTCCCGCGGTGACCGGAGCGGGTGGCACGTCCGGGTGCGGCGGCTCCAGGCTCGCCAGGACATAGCCGGCGCGGATCCGCACCGGCGCGGCCTCCGCCGGGTTGAGCGGATCGAAGATGACGCCGGACGGGACGCCGAACATGACGACGTAGCGCTCGCCGTCGCCGTCGTCGTCGTCGTCGTCGGCGACCTCGGCGATCCAGGGTCCCGCCCAGGAGAACGCCCCGGGATCGGCGACGGCGACAAGCCCCAGCCCGCGCTCGGCCAGCCACTGGCGGACCATGACCAGCGGGGGTGCCCCGCCGGGCGCCGGGATCGCGGCGGCCTGAAGTCCCAGCAGCGAGGCCAGGCAGGCGGCCAGCGAGCGGTCGGCGGGCGTCCCGGGGGAGGGGTCGGTGATCTCGGTCATCGCGTCGATGGGATTGGCGTGGGTTTGATCCCGCGGCGCTCCAGGCGCTCCAGCCGGCACTCCGGCCACCGGTCGCGCAGCAGGCCTGACAGCTGCGCGGCGGCGGCGTCGAGCTCGTCGACGGTGAGGCCCTCGAGGCGGTCAAACACAAAGAACGCGCGGGTGGTGTCGTCAGTGAGCTGGGTGCGGCGGCCCTGGCGCCAGTTCCAGCGCCGGCAGGTCACGCCGCGGTCGTCTCGCCAGACGATCTCCCCGGCGCTGACCGGCTCGACGGCGCTGCCGTCGCCCGGGGGATCGAAGGGCTCGTCGCCCGCGGCCACCGTGAGTCGCAGCGGGCCCTCGAGGCGGTCGGCGTCCTCGCCGCCGACGGGCACGATGTGGCGGACGCTGACCGCGTTGTAGAGGTCGACGAGGGCGTTGACGCGCGGCAGGGGCTGGCCCTTGAGGACCCGCGCGATGAGGGCCTCAGCCGAGCTGGGGTAGCGGCTTGGCTTGGCACCGAACGCGCTGAACGCGGCCCGCCATGCGGCGATGTGTGGGTGATCGGTCGCGCGCTCCAGCCCGGAGGCGCGCAGGTGCCCCTCGGCGGCGGCCAGTTGCTCATCGCTGGCGGGGTCCGACGGCCCGTTGGCAATCCCGGACGCCACCACGATGAGCGCGATGTAATCAGGGTGCGCCGCGTGCACCGCCGCGTCGACGTGCGCCGCGAAGGCGGACTCAGCCACCGCGGTGCTCGGTCGGAAGGTGGACGGTCATGACCAGCTCGCACGGGCCCCGCCCGGCGCCCGCATAGGCGTGTGGAACATCGGCG
>DASSZQ010000175.1:0-7828 GCA_035702755.1 Solirubrobacteraceae bacterium
TCGCCGTCGGTGGCGGTCGATCAGGCCGGCGACGCGACCGCCGCATGGGGTCACTTCGACACCACGACGCAGACCTACAGCATGGTGGTGGCGTCGCGGCCGGCGGGCGGGTCGTGGTCTGCGCCAGTCACGCTGGACAGCGGCGGCGGCGGCTCGCCGGTGGTGGCGGTCGATCAGACCGGCGACGCGACCGCCGCATGGGATCACTACGACAGTACGACGGACGCCTACAGCATGGTGGTGGCGTCGCGGCCGGCGGGCGGGTCATGGTCTGCGCCGGTCACGCTGGACAGCAGCCCCGACTACTTCTCGCCGCCGGTGATGGCGGTCGATCAGGCCGGCGATGCGACCGCCGTATGGGTGCACCAGGACAGCGCGACAGGCCCGGATAGCGTGGTGTCGGCGTCGCGGATCGCTTTGCCTGCGGTGGCGATTACGGGTGGTCCGTCGGGGCTGGTGAACTCCCGCTCGGCGACGTTTACGTTTGACAGCGGGGTGGCGGGGACGGCGTATCAGTGTGAGCTTGATGGCGGGGGCTGGAGCTCGTGTACGAGCCCTCAGTCCTACAGCAACATTGCCGATGGTCAGCACACGTTCGGAGTGCGTAGCTATGACACTGGGTCGAGCACGGACGGGGCGGTGTCGACCCAGTCCTGGACGGTTGACGCCACGCCGCCGGTGACGAGCATCACCGCCGGGCCGTCGGGCACGGTCTCCAGCACGAACGTGCAGTTCAGCTTTGCCTCCTCGGAGGCGAATTCGACCTTTGAGTGCTCGCTGGACGGCGCGCCCGCATCGTCGTGCGCGTCACCGCAGGCGTATGCCGGGCTTGCGGATGGCGCGCATACGTTCACGGTCAAGGCAACGGACCCGGCCGGAAATGCCGACCCGACGGGTGCGTCGCGGTCGTTCACGATCAACACCACGGGCACCGGCACGGGCACGGGCACCGGCACGGGCACCGGCATGACGGGCGGCACCGCTGGGTCGGGCGGTTCGGGTGGCGTGTGTCCGGTGAGCCTGTCTCGCGCCCGTTTCCGAGTTGCGGCGTTGCGGGCGCGCGCGGCGGGCTCATGTGGGCCCAGTAATGCGGTCGCTGCGCCCGCGGACTGCCCCAGGGGGCAGTTCAATGATCGTGGCTTTGGGGCGTTTGTGGTGATCGCGGTGACCCCGAAGGGGTGCTTTAGGCCGCGCAAGGGCGTGTTTGTGTCCTACGGTCCGGTGCGCGTCAACGGGATGCTGGTCAAGCTGCCCTACGGCGGGACGCTGACGCTTGATTACACCCATCATCTGCTGAGTACGAGCACGGTGCCTGACATTCAGCTGGCGGACTGGATGCCGTTCTTTCAGGCCCCGGGCAGGCTGCGCTGGTTCAGCTACAAGCCGACGTTCTTTCTGGGGTTGCCGTTCGGTCATGACGTGTCGCTGAAGGTCGACGGGTTGGAGATCGGACTGCCGAAGATCGAGCTTGATTCTGATAACGCGGGGTTCGGCGCCGGGACGGGTGGCGCGACCCAGATCAGCCTCGACGTGCAGGTGCCGCCGATGTTCGGCTACGCGCCGGTGGGGGCGGAGCTGAGCGGTACGGCGCAGATGAGCAACGGCAACGGCTTTCAGTTGATGGGCGAGTTGAAGGTTCCGCTGCCGGTTTTGTTCGGCCCGTTCATGGTCAAGGATCTCGAGGCCTCGTTTGACACCACCCAGCACAGCGTGGAGATCGGCGGGACGCTGCAGTTTCCTCCCCTCCCGACGCCGCTATCTCCTGTCAGTGGTGCGGAGGTGACGCTCAAGGCGGGGCTGGCGCGGGGACGCTTTGTGCAGTTCAGCCTGGCGGCTGACAACATCAACGAGCCGGTGCTGGTGCCGGGGTTCTTCTTGCAGCGTCTGCACCTCGCGCTGGGCTCAAACACGAACCTCACCGCGACCGGGCGGGTGACCAACACGACGTTGAGCGGCGGTGGGGGCGGCAGCTTCGGACCGCAGATCTCCAAGGAGAGCTGGCTCTACAAGATCTTTCAGACGCAGGCGTTCATCAGCCTCGACGGCGATCTCACCTTCGGCTTCCCGACCACCAACCAGACCTGGTACATGATCGCCAGCGGCACCGGCAAGCTTTTGAACATGCAGATGGCCGATGCCGGCGTGGAGGTGCAGGGCACCGGCGCGATCGATATCTGGGGCAACTTCACGCTCGGGATCGCGGGCTACGGCGTCTCGTTTGAGGTGCCGCGCGGCGACGGCTGGTATGACCACGGTGCCGGCATGCAGCTGCACGGCTACGGGCACATGAACCTGCCCGGGATCGGCAACTCCGACGCGGAGGTGCTCGCCAACCAGGCCGGGGTGACGGCCTGCCAGACCACCGATGACCAGGGGGATCGGCTACCCGTCGGGCAGCGCACCGGCTATCACCTCGCCTGGGGCGCGTCGTTTGGCCGCATCGAGGGCTCATGCGATCTCTCTCCGCTGGCCCGCGCGCGCCCGGCTGCTCATAGCACCGCGACCACGGCGGCGCCCGGCAGTCAGTCAGTCAGCGTCCCGCGCCACGTGGCGCTGGTCGAGTTCGCGGTCCAGGGCGCCGGCGCGCCGCCGAAGGTCACGCTCTCAGGCCCCCACGCCGAGCGACTCTCCACCCCGGCTGACCTCAGCGGCGTCAACGACAGACAGTTCATGCTGATCCAGGATCCGACGACCAACACCACGCACGTCGCGATCCGCCACCCCGCAGCCGGAACCTGGACGATCACCCCGCAACCCGGCTCAGTACCCGTCACCAGCATCGGGCGGGCGCTGGGCCTGCCCGCACCAAAGCTCACCGGCCGCATCAGCTGCCAGGCGCGTTGCGTGCTGCGCTACCGCCTCAAGCCCATCGCCGGCCAGCGGGTCGTGCTCTCAGAGGTCGGCGCCGGCGCGACCCGTCAGATCGCGACTATTACCCGGCCCACCGGCACGGTACGGTTCGCCCCTGAGCCGGGGGATGGCGGCATCCGCCAGATCGTTGCCGATGTGCTGCAAAACGGCAGCCCCCGCGCGCAGTTGACGGTCGCTCGCTTCCGGGTGCGCTCGGCCATCCCCGCCCGGCCGCGACGGCTCCACGCCCGGATCCTCAGCCCGCGCCGCAAGCAGGCCAGCCTGGCAATCTCCTGGCAGCGGGTACCCGGCGCCGGCAGCTACACCGTCAGCGTGCACGCCGGGCGGGCGAGCATCAACCTCGCCACCCGGACCGCGCATGCCCGGCTCAGCGTGCCGCCTCACACCCGGCTCACGGTCCAGGTCAGCGCGGTCAACACGCTCGGCGACGGGCCACCAGCCAGCCTTCAGGTCACGCCCCACAAGAAGAGAAAGCGCTGACGCCACCGGGCGCCGTCGCACACCTTTCCGAGTGCTCGTCGCGAGCTTGCGTTGCGGCCCGATCGGTGCGCACCCGGGGCCGGACGGCCCCGGAACGTGGGTAGGTCGACCTATCGGCGACCGAGCCAGAGACAACCCTTGAGGTCATCTTTCTCCGCATCGAACGCCGCGGCGTGCTCTGCAGCAGCGCTGACCCGGCCTCGCTGTCTCACCGCCAGTCCTGTCTCGATCTCAGGGCCGGTAATCGGCGCCTTTCGCTCGGACTCTTGGTTTGCGCGCGGATAGGAGGGCCCTCGTTTCCGCGCGGTCACGACCGTGATAGCATTTTGCAAGCATGAACGTGCTCATTCGTGACCTTCCCGAGGATGTGCACGCGGCGCTGCAGCGTCGCGCTGAACGTCGCGGCCAGTCGCTCCAGCAGTACCTGGCCGGTGAACTGCGGCGCCTCGCGGGTCAGCCCACGGTTGACGAGGTGCTGGAGCAGATCGATCAGCGGCGGGGCGGATCCGTCGGATTCGCGCAAGCGGCTAAGGATCTGCGCGAGGAGCGCGCCCGGCGTTGATCGTCGTGGACGCCTCGGTGTTGGCGAACGTGATCGGCGACGACGGGGCAGACGGGAGTCGTGCTCGCGGCGAGCTTCGCGGCGCGGGAGGGGTATCTGCCCCTGACCTCGTTGACGTCGAGACGGTCGCCGTTCTTCGGAAGCGGTGGCTGGCAGGCACGATGTCTGATCACCGGTTCGAGACCGCGATCGGAGACCTCGAGCAACTTGCCATCAGTCGGTACCCGACGCTACCGCTCATGCGGCGCGCGTGCGAGCTGCGCGCGAACGCCACGGCGTATGACGCGAGCTACGTCGCGCTCGCCGAACTACTTGGCTGCGAGCTGCTGACCGGTGACCGCCGCCTCGCGAGCGCGCCCGGACCAAGCTGCGCGATCCGGCTCCTCCAGTGACGTACCGGCAACGTGCCGGTACGCCGGCGTGTCTGCAGCTCGGGCCTGGGTAGGAGATTGGGCGGCAACGCGATCTCGCTGCCTGATCCGGAGAATCCGCGCTATATCCGAGGTTCTGGGCGGAGGTGAGCCAAACCCGGAAGAAATTGATTTGCAGGTACTTCGTGCCGTATTCCCGAATTTCGCCGATAATTCGGGTCGGTGAGGTCCCCCGTGCAAATCCGGGCGCCCCGATGTTTCCCTGCAGAGCGGCCACTTTCAGGCCAGATGGTGTGCCGGATACCGCAGAAACAGTGGCGTTAGCTCGTTCGGGTAGGCCCGGCGAGGAGCGACCGGCAAAGCAGGGGGTATGTGGAGGATCTCTGGGCGGCACCGTCGGGTTCGGTGAGATGTCCGGGTCGCGGACAAGCGGTCTGCGAGAACCACCTCCGGTCATGACGGATTCGCGGAATCGCGCTCCCGAGCGCCGGCTTGCTCTGTGCCCAATCTGTGCCCAATCGCGCCAGCAAATCCGAGCGCGGCGACGACGTTTGCCGTCTCGGCACGGGCGGACGTGGGTCAGCAGCGAGACCTGAGATTGGCGACGAGCAGCGGAGCTCCGACGTGACGGTTGAGACCCGCTTTGATGTTCGCGCGATCTTCCGGTGGCGGCCCGGCTTAATACTGCCGCTGTCCGATGCGATCACCCGCGACGCGCCGGAGGGGACAGGCCCGACTCCGGTGACGCTGATAGGATCGGGCGCGCGCCGGCACATCCGGCGTGTCGCTGAGCTCAGCGAAGTCCGGTGTGATTCCGGCGCTGTCCCGCAACGGTAAAGCCTCCATCCGGAGGACGAGCCCGGTCGCCTACCTCAGCGTCGCGATACCTGTCCCTCGGAAGAAGGGCGGTTCGTGCGTCATCCGCAAGAGCCACCTCCTGTTCGATGAAATGGAGATGCGCAGCGATGACACGACGGGCACAGCGGTTGCGTGCCGGGTGGCGCGACTTCACACGCGCCGAGCGGCGTCAGGCGGCGGCGATGCTCGCGGTGATCGCGGGGCTCAACCTGGCTGGGTGGGGCGTGTTCCTGCTCGCGATCGTCCCTCGCCACCTCCACTACGCCGGTCTCGGCCTGGGCGTCGGGGTCGCTTTCACCGCCTGGACGTTGGGCTGCCGTCACGCCTTCGATGCCGACCACATCGCGGCGATCGACAACACCACCCGCAAGTTGCTCGCCGACGGGAAGCGGCCGCTCGGGACGGGCTTCTTCTTCGCGCTCGGCCACGCGAGCGTGATGCTCGTCGTGGGCTCGGGGATCGCGATCGCCGCCCGTCCGGTCTTCCACGCCGTGGTCACGCCGAACTCGGCCTTCGCCACCGCCGGAGGCGTCGCCGGCACGATCGTCTCGGCGACGTTCCTGTGGCTGCTCGCGGGGATGAACCTCGTCGTACTCGCGGGCATCGTCCGGGTCTTCCGCGAGATGCGCCGCGGCGCCTACAACGAGGCCGAGCTGGAGGCCCAGCTGCAGGCGCGCGGGCTGATGAATCGGGTGTTCGGGCGGTGGATGCGGTCGATCACCGACGCGCGCCAACTGTTCTTCGTCGGGTTCGTATTCGGGATCAGCTTCGACACCGCTACCGAGGTGCTGCTGCTCGCCGGGACCGCGGCGGCCGCGACCCAGGGGCTGCCGGTCTACGCGGTCCTCGCCCTCCCGCTCTTGTTCGCCGGCGGCATGACGCTGTTCGACAGCGTCGACGGCTTCTTCATGAACACCGCCTACGGCTGGGCGTTCGCGCGCCCGGTGCGCAAGGTCTATTACAACCTGACGATCACCGCCCTGTCGGTCGCGGTGGCCTTCCTGATCGGCGGGATCGAGTTCGCCGGGCTGCTCGCCGACAAGCTGCACCTGCACGGCTGGCTGAGCGACGCGCTCGCCGGCCTCGACCTCAACACCGCCGGCTACCTCGTCGTCGGGCTGTTTGTCGTGGTCTGGTGCATCGCGCTCGCGGTGTGGCGCTTCGGGCGGATCGAGGCCCGGTGGGAAGCGGCGGTGCTGCCCGATGAGTGACCGCTGCCCGGGGGTGCTGCGCCTGCACGAGGCGGCTGATGGCCGGCTCGCCCGCGTCCGCTTGCCCGGAGGGCGGATCGACGCGCGCGGCCTGCGCGGGGTCGCCGCGGTCGCGCGGCTCGGCAACGGGATCATCGAGCTGACCTCGCGCGCGAGTCTGCAGGTACGCGGCCTCCCCGCGGATGCGGGCGAGCGGGTCGCCGCGATCCTCGCCGCCGCCGGCCTGTTCCCGTCGGCCTCGCACGAGCGGGTACGCAACATCGTGGCCAGCCCGGCCGCCGGCCGCCACCCTCGCTCGCTGGCCGCGACCGACGCAGTCGTCGCCGAGCTCGACCACCGCCTCTGCGCCGACCCGGCGTTGAGCCGCCTCTCGGGCCGCTTCCTCTTCGCCGTCGACGACGGCGCGGGTCTGATCGGTCGTCGCGCCGACGTGACGCTGACCGCCGTCGGCCAGAACCGCTTCGCCGTCGGCGAGTGGGAGCTGACGGCCGGCGAGGCGATCGATGCCGCACTCGCGCTGGCGCGAGCGGCCAAGACCGCACCGGGTCCAGAGGTGGCCGACCCGGGACACCTCCGTCTCGGGACGCTCCGCCAGTCCGACGGGCGGGCGGCGCTGACCGTCCTTCCTCGCCTCGCCCGCATCTCGCCGGCTCAGCTCGACGCGCTCGCCGCCCTGAGCGACGACATCCGGCTCTCGGTCCGGCGGACGCTGACGCTCGTTGACCTCGAGCCGACTGTCGCGGCGGCGACCGGCGCCGCCCTGCGCCAGCTCGACTTGATCGACGACGACCGCTCGGGTTGGTCCGGGTTGACCGCATGCGCCGGCCTCGGAGCGTGCGCGAGGGCCGAGGGTGATGTCCGCACGCTCGCCGCCGCCCGTGCCGAGCAGCGCACCGGCGGCGACCCGCCCGAGCATTTCGCCGCATGTCCTCGGAACTGCGGCCGACCCCCCGACGCGGAGGTGTACCAGTGAGCTACGTCAAGGACGGGGCCGAGATCTATCGGCGGTCATTTGCCACGATCCGGGCCGAGGCCGACCTCGAGCGCTTGGACCCGGTGCTCGAACGGGTCGCGGTGCGGATGATCCACGCCTGCGGGATGGTCGACCTGGCCCGGGAGATCGACGCGTCGCCGGCCTTCGGCGTCGAGGCCGAGACGGCGCTGGCGCGCGGCGCGCCGATCCTGTGCGACACGCAGATGGTCGCCTCCGGCATCACCCGGTCACGGCTGCCGGCCGCCAACGAGGTCATCTGCACGTTGTCCGATCCGGAGGTTCCGTGGCTCGCCGCCGAGCTCGGCACGACCCGGACGGCGGCCGCGGTCGAGCGCTGGCGCGAGCGTCTGGGCGGCGCGGTCGTCGTGATCGGGAATGCGCCGACCGCGCTCTTTCACCTGCTGGAGATCGTCACGGCGGGCGCGCCGCGCCCGGCCGCCGTGATCGGCGTCCCCGTCGGCTTCATCGGCGCCGCCGAGTC
>DASSZQ010000184.1:0-45812 GCA_035702755.1 Solirubrobacteraceae bacterium
GAGCTCGTGGAGACGGGCGAGATCGCCGAGCTCGCCGAGCTTGAGCGCGAGCTGGCCCCAGACCTGGTCGGCCTCGGCCGCTACCTCGGCCTCGGCGCCCGGCGCTCGCTGCTGCTCGCCCGGTCGCTTGACGTCCGGACCGCCGACGAGTTCCGCGCGGCGGCCGCCGCCGGCCGCCTGCGCTCGGTGCCCGGCATCGGGCCCAAGACCGAGGCCCGGTTGCTCGAGGCGCTCGCCCAGGAGACCCGCCCGCGTCCGCCGCAGGGCCTGCTGCTCAACCGGGCCCGCGAGCTCGTCGGCGGGATCGCCGCCGGGGTGGGTGGCCACATCGCCGGAGACGCCCGGCGCTGGCGCGACTCCTGTGAGCGGCTGGCGGTGGTGTGCGCCGCCGACGACCCGGAGTCGCCGGTCGCCGCGTTTGCCGCCCTGCCTCAGATCGTCGCCATCATCGAGCGGGAGCGCAACCGGGCCCTGGGGGTGACGGTGGACGGCGTGCCGGTGGAGCTGGTGGTGGCGCCGCCGGAGCGTCTGGGTACCGAGCTTGTCCGCGCGACCGGGTCTGACGCCTACGTGCAGGCGCTGGAGCCCCTGCCGGCCGCACCGGACGAGGAGTCGGTCTACGCGGCGCTGGGCGTGGCCTGGCGCGCGCCGGAGCTGCGCGAGGCCCCGTCACGCGACGCGCCGGCGGAACTGGTCGAGATCACGCAGATCCGGGGGGACCTGCACTCGCACACCACGTGGTCAGACGGCCGGGCCAGCGTGCAGGAGATGGGGCGCGCCGCCCGCGAGCGCGGCTATGAGTACCTGGCGATCTGCGACCACACCCCAGCCGTGGGCGCCGTCCACGGCCTCAGCCCAGACGAGGTGCGCCGGCAGGGTGAGGAGATCGCGGCCGCCAACCAGCGCCTGGCTCCGTTCCGGATCCTGCGCGGCATCGAGTGCGACATCCTGCCTGACGGGCGGCTCGACCTCCCGGACGCCGTGCTCGCCGAGCTTGACTGGGTTCAGGCGAGCGTCCATGGGGGCCAGCGCATGCCGCGGCGCGAGATGACCCGCCGCGTCGAGGAGGCGCTGCACAACCCGCACGTCCGCTGCCTCAGCCACCCCAAGGGCCGCTACATCAATCGGCGGCCGGAGAACGCGCTGGACCTCGATCGCGTGTTCGAGGTGGCCCTCGCCCGCGGCGTGGCGCTCGAGGTCAACGGGCTGCCGGACCGCCTCGATCTCAGTGGCGACCACGCCCGCGAGGCGCTGCGAGCCGGTGTGCGGCTCGTCTGCTCCACCGATGCCCACTCCACCCGCGGGCTCGACAACATGACCTACGCCATCCACACCGCGCGCCGCGGCGGGGCGACCGCCGCCGACGTCCTCAACACCAGATCGCTGCCGGCGGTGCTGCGCGGCCGGGACGGGCGGTGACGCCGCACCTCTACCATGGCACCCCATGGGATCCTCCTCCCAGCCGGGCCCGCTGCGGGTCCTCGTCGCCGGCGGAGGGATTGCCGGCGCCGAAGCCCTCCTGGCCCTCCGCAACCTCGCCGGCGACCGCGTCGCGCTGACGCTCGTGAGCCCCGGGGACGAGCTCGTCCTGCCCGCTCTGTCGGTGGCCGAGCCGTTTGCCCTGGGGCACGCCGAGCACGTCCCGCTGGAGCCGTTGCTCGCCGAGGTCGGCGCCCAGCGTGTGCCGGGCCGGCTCGCGGCCGTCGAGCCCTCGGAACGGCGGATCCGGCTCGCGGACGGCGCCTCCATCGAGTTTGACGCGCTCGTGCTCACCACCGGCGCGCGGCCGGTGGCGGCCGTCGAGCATGCCACCACCTGGTGGCCCCAGGGCGATCCCCAGGCCTTCGGTGGACTCCTGCGCGACCTGGAGGAGGGCTACGTCAAGCGGGTCGCCTTCGTGATCCCGCCGGCGGCCGTGTGGCCGCTGCCGCTGTATGAGCTGGCGCTGCTGACGGCCCAGGAGGTCCACGGGATGGGCATCGACGACGCCGAGCTGACGGTCATCACCCCGGAGGCCGTGCCCCTGAGACTGTTCGGATTGCAGGCGGCCGCGGCGCTGCGCGACGAGCTGGCCCGCGCCGGCGTGGGGCTGGAGGCGGCGTCGGTCGCCCGCGTAGAGCCCGGCGAGCCCGTCGAGATCGAGCTGCAGCCGAGCTCGCGTCGTCTGGCCGTCGATCGCGTCGTTGCCCTGCCCGCGGTGGAGGGACCGCGCATCCCGGGGACCGCCCAGGACGATCAAGGCTTCATCGAGGTCGAGCGCGCCGGGCGGATGCGCGGCGGGGACTCGGTCTGGGCCGCCGGGGACGCGGTCGCCTATCCCGTGAAGTTCGGCGGCCTGGCAACACAGCAGGCCGACATCGTCGCCGCCGATATCGCCGCCCGGGCCGGCGCGTCCGTGACCGCGCCGTCCGAGAGCCTGCATCTGACGGGGGTGCTCATGACCGGAGGCCGGCCGCGGCCGCTGGACCGGGCCGGCGCACCCAGCGGCGACGGGGGCCGGCGCCCGCTGTGGCGTCCGGACGCGAAGGTCTACGGCAGGCACCTGTCGCCGTATCTGGCGCGCGGCGGCGAGCCGGCGGCCGCGCCGGGGGCCGGTGAGGGGCCCGCCGTCGATGAAGGGGTCGCCGTCGATGAGGCGCTTCCCCCGCTGAGCGGCGCCCGGGAGGGCTCCTTCCACGCGCTGTGGCGGGCCGAGCAGGGTGAGGCCGAGCATCTGCGGCGTCTGGGCTTTGAGATGCGCGCCTATGAGACTCGGCATCGCCAGGCTGAGCAGTGGCTGCGCAAGCACGGACAGCTGCGCCGAAGCTAGGAGAGGGTGGGGCCCTGGCCGTTTGGTCGATCGCTTGCGAGATCGATGCAGCGTGCCGGGAGATTCGGCGCCTCTTTCCTACGCGGATTGCAATGCTCCGCTTATTGGTGTGGGCAGGCGGGGTCCGATGCGGTGTAGTCCGTGCGCTCGGTGGACAATTCCTGTGCCGGGGTGAAGCTCGTACCGACGACACCGGCACGTCCTGACATGGACCAACTTCCGATCCGCCCAGAACTGCTCACCCTTCCCGGCGGCGCGGCTGAGCACCCGGCCGCCGAGGCCGAGCTGCCCGCCGAGGCGGCCTTCGTCGCCGCGGGACTGGAGGCGGCGCTTCGCATCCGCGCTCCGCGGGTGCACGCGTCAACGCCTCTGGTCCGGAGGCTGTCCGTGCAGATCTGCGCCCAGCTCGGTCTCGACGACCGCCGCCAGCAGCTCATCGACCTGTGCGCGCGTGTGCGCGACGTGGGCATGATCGGCCTGCCTGACGAGGTCGTCCTCTCCTCGTCGGAGCTGTCACCGGAGCAGTGGCGGCTGATCAACCGCCATCCCATCCTCGGCGCCGACCTGCTTGAGGGAATGCTCCCGCTGCGCCCGGCGGCGCCGGTCGTGCGGGCCCATCATGAGCGCTGGGACGGCGGCGGCTATCCCGACGGACTCGCCGGGGAGGCGATTCCGGTCCTCAGCCGCGTCATTGCCGCCGCCGACGCCTTCGTGGCCATCGCCTCCGACCGCCCCCACCGCCGGGCGAGCGCGGCCGACATCGCGATGGAGCACATCACCGGCGAGTCCGGCATCCAGTTTGACCCCCGGGTCGTCGATGCGCTACGCGCGACCCTTCACGGGACGCACCGGGCGCCGGGGGGGCCGGCCGGCCGGCCGCCCGCCACGGGCAGTTCCTCATCCTCGACGTTGCGGCGGTCAAGCCAGGCCTCGCCCAGCGCGGGCGCATCGTCCGGGTCCGGCCACGGCGCGTCCCGGCTCGCCGACGCGCTCACCGCCTGGACCGAGGTGCCGGCGTTCGCGCCGGCGCACGAGCGGGCGATGGCCGCCGCCACCGTCGGCGGGGAGAGCCTCAGCGACCTGGTGAGCGCCGTCGAGGCCAGCACGGGGCTGACCGTGGCCGTGCTGCGCGCCGCTCAGCGGGCGGCCGGCCGCCACCCGGTCGCCAATGTCCCGGACGCCGTCGCTGCCCTCGGCGCTTCCGGCGTGGCCGACGCAATCGCCGAGGTCCCGCGCATGGCCTTCCCGTGGCGCACCCCCGACGAGGCGCTGCTGTATCACCTGCGCGTCCACTGCCAAACCGTCGGCCGGGCGGCGCAGCGGATCGCCGAGGAGGTTGGCTTCCCTCAGCGCGACGAGCTCATCGCCGCGGCGCTGCTGCACGACGTGGGCAAGCTGGTGATGGCCCGGGTGCGCGGCGGCCTGGCGCAGCCGCTCGATGAGCGGCGGGTCACCCCGGAGCGGCGTGTGGAGGCCGAGCGCGAGGAGATGACCGTCGATCACGCCAGCCTCGGCGCGCTGCTGATCGAGCGCTGGGGCCTGCCGGCGAGCCTGTCCTGGGCGGTGCGCTCCCACCACAGCTCAGAGGCCGGGGACCGGATGGCAACGCTCCTGCGGCTGGCCGACCTGGTGGCCCACCATTCTGACGGTCACGTCGTCGACCGCCGGGTCATGCTGCGCCTGACGCACGCGGTTGGGCTGCCCGTCCCGGCACTGCGCCACGTCCTGTTTGACCTCCCCCATGCCGGCAGCCAGCGCCGGAGAGCCGAGCCGTCGCCGCTCTCCCGGCGCGAGACCGATGCGCTGCGTCAGCTCGCCTCCGGCAAGGTGTACAAGGAGATCGCCGTCGCCCTGGGCGTTTCGGCCAGCACCGTGCGCAGTCACCTCCACAGCACGTACGCCAAGCTGGGTGTGGAGGACCGGGCCCAGGCGGTGCTGCGGGCGACGGAGATGGGCTGGATCTAGCCCACGCCGCTCACCAGCGCAGGATGGCGGCGAATCCTCCGTGCCGGTCAAGCCACGCCGCGCGCTCGCGCATCACCACGACAGGCACCCCGCGCCGCGCCGCCAGGGCCACGGCGCGCTCCACCGCATCGGCATCGCGGCGCTCGCCCACCAGCAGCGTCTCGACGCGATCGTGCTCCAGCAGGGCGAGCACCTCGTCGCGGCCGGCCGCCGCCAATCCGCCCACCAGCAGCGCATCGTCCACCCGCTCGGCCAGGATGCGTTCCCGGTCGCGCTCCGCCCGTTCCATGACCGGCGCGACCGCGCGCGCGATCTCATCGGCCGGGGCATGCTCAAGATCGGCGTGCAGGATACCGGCCAGCACATGGCCCAGATCACCGTGGAGCGTGCGCTCGATCAGCGACTGCAGCTCATCCGGCGCGATGACGACCAGGTGCTCGAAGCGGTGACGTCGGTGGGCGCGCAACAGCCGGACGGCCACGCCGCGCACGTGCTCGGCCACCTGTTCGTCGATCGCGCGCTGGAGGTTGGCCTGTGACCAACCACCCTGCGCGTGACGCCCGTGCACGAGGTCATGGAAGGTGGCGAACTCAGTGATCTGCGCCGATCCGCCGCGGAACAGGCGTGCCGCCCGCCGGCTGACGACGGCCACCGCCCACTCGCCCGGCGAGATCAGCGCCGCCAGCGGCTCCAGCCACGGCACCGTGTCCACGACGACCAGCGGTTCGATGGCCTCCTGGAGGCGCACGGTCTCCAGCACGTCGACCTCGGCGCAGCCGAAGACCGCCAGCGAGCCCGCGCCTCGGAAGATGGACGGGTCACCCCGCAGCCACGCCTCCACCCGCTCGGCGGTCGGTCGTGGCGCCTCGCGGTGAGCCAGATCAAGCAGGGCGCCCAACTGCGCGTCGCGCGCCCGCGGGGTCGGAAATCGCCGCGGATCAAGATCGACGTAGACGCTGAGGACCGGATGCCCGTCGGTCTCCAACTGGGAGATGCGCTCCAGGTCCTCGCTGCCGGCGCCGAGGTGAATGTCGCTGCCCGTGACCATTGTCTCTCCATCTAAGCCTCACCGACGGTGAGTGGCATCAGGGGCACCGCCGCAATCTCCTGCCGCCATCTACGGAGCACAGCGGCGGTGACCGCCGTTCGACGACCCGGAGAGTGCTGGTGTGAGTCGGTGCCAGCGGGGCCTGGGGCGGTTCCGGCGGGGTCTGAGTTGACGACGGGGATGATGGGGTTGCCCTGGTCAGGGCGGAGGCGGAGCACCCCCGGTTTGTTCGAAATTCGGATCGCGCCGTTAGGTTTCGTCCGGGTGTGACGTATGGCAGCAGTTTTGTTCGAGATCGTCAGCCCGGATTCGGATTTCGAACGGATGTGACCCTGCCGGGCGCGTTCTCGCCCACTTCCCGCCCCCCGCCGGCGAACCACTTCTTCACTGCTGCCGTCTTCCGCGCCATCAAGCCCATCCACCGATGGTCAGGGGGCCGCGGGCACCGACGGGACCCCTTGCCGCCGACGGGGGCCGCGGGCACCGACGGCGAGGATCAGGCGCGGGGATGCGCCCGCAGGTAGTCGATGACCTCTCTGTCGGCGACGCGGTGGCGCTCGACGGGCTGGCCCGTGCACTCGCACAGCTCCACGACGGCGCTGCCCGCGGCCATCTCCAGCACGCGCCAATGCGCGCCGAACAGCGCCCACTGCTCCAGCGCATCGACGGTGAGTCGAGCCTCCTGCGGCGCCGGCGAGCTCATGCCGGCGCCGCCACGGCGGGATCGTCGCCGTCGATGAAGTCGAGGCTGTCCGGGTGCTCGAGCGACTCGATCGCCTTCCGGGTGAGCAGCCACCGGCCGTTTTCCTCCCGGACGAGGAAGCCGACCCGGTACAGGCGCTGCAGCGCGATCGTCACCGTGGGCCGGTGCGCCCCCACCAGCAGCCCCAGCACCTCATGCGTGACGGGAAGATCGACGCGGATCCCGTCCGGGCAGACGCGACCCCAGCGCTCGGCGATCAGCCAGAACAGGATCAGCAGCCGCGCGTGCGAGCGCGGCAGGTGAGTGACGGCCTGAACGAGCGCCAGCTGCCGTGCCCGCTGAGCGACCCGGCTCACGATGCGGCTGCTGATCGTCGGCCACCGGGCGATCCGCAGGACAAACCCGGTGTCAAGCACGGCCAACCGGGTCGGCTTGAGCACGAGCCACTCCACCGAGATCGGCAGCGGGTCATAGTCGCCGTCGGTGTCCCACGGGCGGATGAGGTCAGACGGGCCGAACAGCTCACACGCGGCGCGCCGGCCCACGTCGACGCGCCGGATGAGCAATCCGTCCAGCACGTACAACCCCAGCCATCCCGGCTCAGCTCGCGCCTGGATGGCGGACGTGTCCCACACGGGCGGCTCCAGCTCGACCACGTGGGCCACCGCGCGGGCCCGGGCGGCCGTCAGCTCGCCGGGATCGAGCCCGTCAGCAAGATCCGGGTCGGCTTCGAGCAGTTGAGCCAGGCGACGATGCTCCACGCGCGCCACCATCCTCACAAGGTACTGGAGATGAGCCCGCCGTCCGCTGGCATACCGCGCGCGTTCGCGCGGTGACGCTCACCGGACACAGCCGCCTCGCCAGCGGTTATGCCATCAGTGTGGACCGGACACAGCACGTGGAGGACAGGATGACCAGCATCTCCGATGTCTTCGGCGAACCGGGGCGCGGCCCGGAGCAGGACGCCACCCGCGGGCGTTCCGCGGGCACGGAGCTCAACCCGGAGCACGACCCCACCCGGGGCCGCTCCGCGGGCACGGTGCTCAATCCGGAGCACGACCCCACCCGTGGCCGCTCCGCCGGCGCCACCACCAATCCGGAGCATGACGCCACCCGGGGCCGCTCCGCGGGAACGGTCGCCAACCCGGAGCACGACCCCACCCGCGGCTCCGGGGACTGAGCCGGCGCCTCGCCGCCGCCGTCAGGCTTGGCCCACCGCTGCGGTGGGCTGGGCCGCGGCCGGCGCCGGGGCGGGGGCGGGGGCGGGGACGCCCACCGGCGTCATGGCGCACAGCTCTTCGACGAGCGCAAGCGCCCGGAGGTGGGTCTGCGTCGTGTGGCGGCCGATGGAGGTGACGGTCACGCGGGCAACCGACCCGGGAGCCGACGGATCGGCCTTGGGATCGGTGCGGCGCAGGGCGCGGAACGGCCAGGAGCGGGCGCGCCGCATCTCGCCGGCCCACTCCAGGCATCGCTTCATGCGCCGTTGCTCCAGCTCGGCCGGGCCCCGGGTGCCGACCGCCATCGACGCGAACCGGTACAGGTCCTGGCGCCGGCGATCGTCGACCGAATCGTTGTAGATGCGCAGGAAGGCGGCGATGACCGGGCACACGCAGCGGGGATGGTCCGAGAACGGCTCACCGGCGAGCATTGAGGCGAGCTCCATCACGCACACGCCCTCCACCGGTCCGCTGTGCTTGCCCGGGGCGAGGCTGACGGTCTTGTAGTTGACGGGGCCGGATTGGTGGAGCATGCGGACTCCTCATGGTCGGACTCTGCTGACAGGCGTGTGACTTCTTGATGCTCGTTGTGCCGCGCGCCGAACCGGGATGACCGAGGGCTGTCATCGTTCGTACTCGGCCGCTGCCGCCGCGCGCCGCCGTCACTCCGCCCACGGTGGCTCCGCGGGCGGCGGGGGCACCATCCCCGGGCGGCCCGGAACCCGCCGGCGTGGCGTCCACCACGGGTAGTCGAGCCCCGCGGCACGGTTGATGAGCACCCCCTGGGCGCTGATGATGAGAACGCCGAGCATGAGCACGCCGAGCTGGCCGGGCGTCCTCAGGATCCCCAGCGACACGATCAGCGTCGTCGCGCCCGCCGGCGGGTGCGCCAGCGACAACCATGCCATCGCCCCCGCGGTGACCGCGAGCGAGACCGCGGCGGCGCCGATCCGCGCTGGGGATACGCCACCACCGACGGTCGGACCCGCTCCCAGCAGGCCGAACGCCGCCAGCGCCCCATAACCGGCGGCACAGGCGATGCCGTGGCCGCAGATCGTGTTGCGCGGGCTGGACGACGGTGCCAGAGGCGTGTAGAAGAGCAGAAATGCGGTCGGCCCCAGCGAGGGAAACACGAACGGCTGTCCGGTCACCCATGCGACGGCCGACATCACCGCAATCGACAGCAGTCCGTTGACGAAGGCAAACGCCGCGATCACCGACCGGCGGTCGTGGCGGCGCTCCAGTGCCGGCAGGTTGGCCTGACGGGCCAGTCCGGCCACGACCTCGTGCAGGTGCCCGCCGCCGGCCGCCTCGACGATCTCATCCAGTCCGCGTCGGCTCATACGCCCGGTCTACCCCGTCCAGCCTGGGCCGGGCCCAGCCGTGTCGTACTCGTACCGGACCGTCCTCGTCCGCTCGGCGGCCGCCGCCGCGTGGGAGGTGTCACGCCACCTCAAGACGTAGGAACTACCGAGGATCGCCGGTGGTCGGTGCGTGGACAATCGGCGCGATGGATCGCGAGGACCGTCACATCCTCCGGCGACAGGATTTCGACGCCCTGCTCGGTGCGCTTGCCCGGCGCGGCTACACCCTCATCGGCCCCACCGTCCGCGACCAGGCGATCGTCTACGGGGAGATCGGGGGCGCCTCGGACCTGCCGGTCGGCTGGACCGACGACCAGGGCGCCGGGCGCTATCGGCTGCGCCGCCGCGGCGACCAGGCACTGTTTGGCTTCGCCGCCGGCCCGGACTCACTGAAGCGCTACCAGCTGCCGGCCGAGCTGACGCTGTGGCGGGCGCGAACCGGCGCCCGGGGTGAGCTTGAGGTCTGTGAGGAGCCGTCACCCCGGCCGAATCGCTACGCCTTCATCGGCGTCCGGTCATGCGAGCTGCACGCGGCCGGCATCCTCGACACCGTGCTGACCGGCGGCGCCCACCCGGATCCGGGAGACCGGGCCCGCATCGCCGACCGCTTCATCGTCGCCGTCCAGTGCGGCGACGCCGGAGGCACCTGCTTCTGCGTCTCGATGGCCACCGGCCCTGTCGCCGACGCCGGCTTCGACCTTGCCCTCACCGAGATCATCGACGGCTCCGAGCACTACTTCGTCGTGCAGGTCGGCTCCGACCCGGGCGCGGCCGTGCTCGCCGATGTGCCCCACACGTCCGCCGGCTCGTCGCAGCGAGCCGCCGCGGACGCCGCCCATGCGCACGCTGCAGCTCAGATGGGCCGGGCGATCGACACCGACGGTCTCAAGGAGCTGCTGTATCGCAACCTTGAGCACCCGCGCTGGCAACAGGTCGCAGACCGCTGCCTCACCTGCGGCAACTGCACGATGGTCTGCCCCACCTGCTTCTGCACGACCGTGGAGGACGTGACCGATCTCAGCGGCGCCGGGATGGAGCGCCGGCAGCGGTGGGATTCGTGCTTCACCGTCGACTACTCCCACATCAACGGCGGACCGGTCCGAGCGACCGCACAGTCCCGCTACCGCCAGTGGATGACCCACAAGCTCGCCAGCTGGTGGGATCAGTTCGACACCTCCGGGTGCGTCGGCTGCGGGCGGTGCATCACGTGGTGCCCGGTCGGCATCGACATCACCGAGGAGGCGGCCGCCATTCGTCGTGACGACGGGCTTTCTGAAACTAAACCAACTCGAGGACGTCATGCGAGGACTTGAGCAGCTGATCGCGGAATCGCCACTGTTCGCCGGCTTGTCTGAAGCACACCTGAACCTGATCGCCGGCTGCGGCCGCAACCAGCACGCCGACGCCGGGGTGCGGTTGCTGCGCGAGGGAGAGCCGGCGGAGACCTTCTACCTGATCCGCAGGGGGACCGTGGCGCTGGAGCTTGCGGCTCCCGGGCGCAGTCCGCTCGTGATCCAGACCCTTCACGAGCACGAGGTCGTCGGCTGGTCGTGGCTGTTTGCGCCCTACCGCTGGCAGATGGATGCGCGCGCGATCACCGAATGCGGGCTGGTGGTGTTCGACGGTGCCTGCCTGCGTGGCAAGTGCGAGGCCGATCACGAGCTGGGATATGAGCTGATGCGGCGCTTTGCCGCCAGCGTGGTGGACCGCCTGCAGGCGACGCGCCTGCAGCTGCTTGATGTCTATGGACACGCTCCCGCGACCGCGTGAGCGGGCCGCTGAGCCCGGGCCGATGGTGCCCTCCCCGTTCGTCGTCGTCGACACACGACGCGAGACCGAGGACACCTGGACCCTGGAGATGCAACCCGTATCCGGCGAGCACTTCTCCTTCGCTCCCGGCCAGTTCACGATGATCTCGGCGGGCAGCGGCGAGGTGCCGATCTCCATCAGTGGCGACCCGGACCGGCCGGATCGCCTGCACCAGACGATCCGCCGCGTCGGCCTGGCCACCGCCGCGCTGTGCGACGCGCGGCCCGGGCAGGTGCTCGCCGTCCGGGGACCGTTCGGTTCGGCCTGGCCGGTCGAGGCAGCGATGTCCGGCGACGTCGTCATCGCCGCCGGCGGGCTGGGGCTGCCGCCGCTGCGTCCGACGATCCTGCACATGCTCGCGCGGCGGGAGCGCTACGGGCGCCTGATCCTGCTCTACGGCAGCCGCTCGCCGAATCAGATCGTGTTCCCCGCTGAGCTTGAGGCGTGGGCCGGGCAGGGCCTGGAGGTGCACGTCACCGTCGACAGCGCCGGCCCGGAGTGGCTGGGGCATGTCGGCGTGGTCACGCGGCTGGTGGCGCCCGCGGCGATCGATCCGGCCCGCACGACGGCGTTGGTCTGCGGCCCGGAGGTGATGATCCGCTTTTTGATTGCCGCGCTGGCCGATGCCGGGCTGCCCGCCGAGCGGACATACGTCTCGCTGGAACGCAACATGCAGTGCGGGATTGGCCACTGCGGACACTGCCAGCTCGGTCCGCTGCTCCTGTGTCGCGACGGGCCGGTCGTCCGCTGGGACGCGGCGGGACGCTGGCTGAGAGTGAGGGAGCTGTGACCGGCACCGCACCGGGCCGGGCCACGCTCGCGGTCTGGAAGTTCTCCTCCTGCGACGGGTGCCAGCTGAGCCTGCTCGACTGCGAGGACGAACTGCTGGCGCTCGCCGGCGAGCTGGAGATCGCCTACTTCCTGGAGGCCTCCCGGGCCACCGTCGCCGGGCCATACGACGTCTCGCTGGTTGAGGGGTCGGTGACCACGCCGCATGACGCGGAGCGCATCCGTCAGATCCGGCAGCAGTCGCGGGCGCTCATCACCATCGGCGCGTGCGCGACCGCCGGTGGGATCCAGGCGCTGCGCAACTTCGCCGACGTCGACGCCTTCACCCGGATCGTGTACGCCAGCCCGGATTACATCTCCACGCTGCGGACATCGACGCCGATCAGCGCCCACGTACCCGTCGACTTCGAGCTCCGCGGCTGTCCCATCAACAAGCGCCAGCTCCTGGAGGTCATCTCCGCCCACCTTCATCGCCGCCGTCCGCACGTCCGCGCCCACAGCGTGTGCATCGAGTGCAAGCGCCGCGGCACCGTGTGCGTCATGGTCGCGCACGGGACGCCGTGCCTGGGGCCGGTCACCCACGCGGGCTGCGGGGCGATCTGTCCCGCCTATGACCGCGGCTGCTACGGCTGCTACGGGTCCAAGGAGACGCCGAACCCGCCCGCGCTCGACGGCTGGTCCGGCCTGACCGATCCTGACCTCGTGCGGGTCTACCGGACGTTCAACGCCGCCGATGACGCCTTTCGCGCCGCCTCCGAGCACCATGAGCGAGCCTGAGTCGACCCGCACGATCCGCACCGACTACCTCGCCCGCGTCGAGGGAGAGGGCGCGATGTACGTCCGCGTCCACGGCGGGGCGGTGCGCGACGTCAAGCTGCGGATCTACGAGCCGCCGCGCTTCTTTGAGGCGTTTCTGCGCGGCCGTGCGTTCACCGAGGTGCCGGACATCACGGCCCGGATCTGCGGGATCTGCCCGGTCGCGTACCAGATGAGCTCCGTCCGCGCGATGGAGGATGCCTGCGGCGTCGTCATCGACGAGGGCCCCATCCGGGAGCTGCGGCGCCTTCTGTACTGCGGAGAGTGGATCGAGAGCCACAGCCTGCACGTCTACCTGCTGCACGCGCCGGACTTCCTGGGCTATCCCGGCTTCGTCCAGATGGCCCGTGACCACCCGCGCCTCGCCGAGCAGGGCCTGCAGATGAAGAAGGCGGGCAACGCCCTGATGACGTTGATCGGAGGCCGCGAGGTGCATCCGATCAATGTCCGGGTCGGTGGCTTTTACCGGGCGCCTCGCCGGTCTGAGCTGCGCGCCCTGCGCGAGCCGCTCCAGCGCGCGCGCCAGACGGCCCAGGAGACAACGACCTGGGCTGCGGGGCTGTCGTTTCCGGATCTGGTCGCCGAGCCGGAGCTGGTGGCGCTGCGCGAGCCCGGGCGATATCCCATCGATGCCGGCCGGATCGTCTCTGACCGCGGGCTGCACGTCGATCCGCGCGGCTTCGGCGAGCATTTCGTCGAGGAGCACGTCGAGCACTCCACCGCATTGCGCTCGCGCCTGCGTGACCGGGGCACGTACTTGACCGGGCCCCTCGCCCGCTACAACCTCAACTTCGCCGCGCTGCGCCCGGCGGCTCAGGAGGCGGCCCGCGACGCCGGACTGGGTCCAAGGTGCGATAACCCGTTTCAGAGCATCATCGTCCGGGCGGTCGAACTCGTCCAGGCCACCGACGAGGCGCTGGCCATCATCGACGCCTACGAGGAGCCGGATCGCCCGGCGGTGCCGGTCACGCCGCGCCGGGCCACCGGCTACGGCGCGACCGAGGCGCCCCGCGGGCTGTTGTGGCATGCCTATGCGATCGACGAAAACGGCACGATTCTCGATGCCCGGATCGTCCCCCCCACCGCACAGAACCAGCTCGCGATCGAGGAAGACCTGCGAGCGGTCGTCCAGCGCCATCTGTCGCTGCCGGATGCGGAGCTCACGCTCCGCTGCGAGCAGGCGATCCGCAACCATGACCCCTGCATCTCCTGCGCCACCCATTTCCTGCAGCTCACCGTCGACCGTGACTGACCCGGCGGCGGCGCTGGTCCACATCATCGGCGTCGGCAACGAGCTGCGCGGCGACGACGGCATCGGGCTGGAGGCGGTGCGCCGGATCCGCGCCGCCGTGCCGGGAACGCCGCCGGAGCCGATCGCTGTGTCCGCCCGGTGCGGCGACCCGGTTGGGCTCATCGACATGTGGTCCCGGGCACCGGCGGTGGTGCTCGTCGACGCCATGCGCAGCGGCGAGCCGCCGGGGACGATCCGCCGTTTCGACGCCGGGCGGGACCCGCTGCCGGTCGTCAGCCGCCACTCCGGCGCCGGGACCGACCGGCTGCCTGTGGCGTTCGGCGCAGCGGCGTCCACCCATGCCGGCGGACTTGAGGCGGCGATCGAGCTCGCCCGGGTGCTCGGCCGGCTGCCGCCCCGGCTGATCGTCTACGGCGTGGAGGGACGGAGCTTCGAACCCGGCATGGCTGTGTCGGATCCGGTGCGCGCGGCGCTGGCGTCGCTGGTGCGGCAGGTCATCGCCGAGGCGCGACGGCTCGTCCTGACCGCCGCTGCGGTGCCGCGTCAGGCGACGCTCAGGCGGCCGGTCGGCACCCGGGCCAGCCGCATGTTGCGCAACTCACGCGTGGCATAGCCGCTGACCTCGAGGGTCAGGCAGTCCTCCAGGACAACCATCCGGTACCACCGCGGCCCTCGGATCTGCGAGATGACGCGCAGCAGCCGCCAGCCGTCGGTCACATAGCTGCCCGGGATGAGCCGGCGCGAGGAGACGGCGCGGCGCGCTGCAAGCCAACCGGTCATGGCTCACAGGATCGACCCGCCCCTCACCACCCACATCCGCTCAGATCGCCGAGTGCGAGCAGCGGCAACTACCGAGCGCGGCACCAGCCCTCAGACAGCGCGAAGGCGCGCGCCGGGCAGGACCCGGGCGCGCGCCCTTGGCATCTGTTGACCCAGTGACCTACTGGCCCTGCCGGACGCCCGGCTCACCGTGGGCGTACTCGATGGGGTGGGTGAACTCCCGGCCGGGGATGTTCGCGTCTGCCTTGGGCTCACCCAGGGGCAGCACGACGCGGCCGAAGCTTGACTTCCACATCATCGCGCTCGCGGTGTAGAACGCGCAGATCGAGGAGGCGAACAGGACCCAACCGCCGGTGTGCAGCCAGGCGCTGCCGCCGATGAGGTACCCGATCGCCAGCAGCGCCGACCCGGCGCCGAGGCTGGTGAGCGTGGCCGTGATGCCGAGGTTCTCTCCCACCGAGGCGACCGCACCGGAGAACGTGATGGCGGCCAGGGGGAAGAACCAGAACGCCAGCTCCGGGAACTTGCCGGTTGGCAGGGTGATGTCATGCGTCGCCACCAGCAGCCACAGGATGCCGTAGGCGACCCAGAACGAGCCCCACATGCCGTGCATCGCCGTGGCCAAGCCGTCCCGCGCGCGATACGCCCACATGCCGGCACTGAACTGGGCGACGCCGCCGAAGATGGCTGCGAATGGGAACAGGAAGATGGGGCTGGAGGTGGGTGATCCATACCAGCCCGCGATGTTGGTGGAAACCATGAACGTGGCTGCGGCGAAGCCAAACAGCCCCAGGATCGACGGCGCGGCGATCGGCTGCAGGAACACCCGCGTCGACTGCCGCCATCGATCGAAGTCCGCCGCGCTGCCGTTACTCAGTCCGCGGTCTTGGGTTTCACTTTGAGTGGCCATTATGTGTGCCTCCCGTGTTGCTGTACGTTTCCGACGACCGCCCAGTGCGGCATCCGACCCACCTGGTGCGGCGTCACCTATGCCGTACCCCCTGCGTCTGGCTGCTGTGCAGGTGCGGTTACACGAGTGACAGGTGTGGTTCTGAGCGGCACTGAGCGGGTATTCCGCATGTCCGCGAGCGGTGCTCCGGCGCTCCGGCGGCGAGTTGCGCGATGAACGCGAGTGCCGTCCGGTGCGCGTCCGGCCGGCGGCGGCCAATCGCCCGGACGGCGAACATCCCCGCCTCGTCAGGATCGATGCGCCCGCCGGCGCCCGTTGGCTCGCGCGCGGGCAGGAGCATGAGACTCGCCCCTCGCCGGCGCCGCATGGCCCGCCCCCAGTCCACCACGCGGCGCAGCCGCGCCCGTTCCACCTCATCGGTGCCCCGGGATCCGACGACATCGGAGACAACGCGGAACAGGTCCTGGCGCAGGTCGTCGTCGATGAGATCGTTGTAGGCGCGCAGGAACCCGCCGATCGCGGGTGAGACGCATTGCGGGCGGTCGCTGAACGGCTCGCCGGCGAGCATCGACGCAAGCTCCATGGCGCAGACGCCGGCCGCCGGCGCGGGGTGACTCCCCCGGCTCAGCCGGGTGATCTGATGGTTGACGGGCCGGGGCACGATGCCTCCCGGGTTGGGCGAAGTCTCACAGTCGGACGACGGCCCGTTACCCGTCGAGCAGCGCCCTGCCCGGGTGCGGTCTGCTATCTGACGAAACGCCGCGGGGTCGAGACCGCGCTCAGCGCGGCTCGGCGGCGCGGGTTTCGCGCGCAGTGCGGTGGAGGCGAAACTCCCGTGGCGACGGCGGCGTCTCGGCGGCAGCGGCACCGGCAGCAGCGGCGTCGGCCTCGGCGGCCTCGGCCTCGGCGGTTTCCACCGCGGCGATCAGCGCCCTGAGGTCGGCGACGTCGATCTCGACGGTGTGCGCCTCACCCTCAATGACGTCCTCGCGCCGCCGGGATCCCTCAGGCTCAATCGAGGTCCTGGCGGCCGGATCGGCGATGCGTGCCGGCTCGCCGGCCCGCGCCGGTGCGGGCAGTTGCGCGTCATGGACGGGCGCCTTGATCGTCGCCCGGAACAGAACCTCGGTGCCGCTCTCCCCCCACTCCACGGCGACGCGACCCTCCAGCCGGCGTCCCATCCACGCCACCACAACCATCAGCGCGCCGATGACGACCAGCGGCAGTGTCCACACCGAGTTGGTCAGCACCAGGCCGCCGATCAGCAGCAACAGGACGCCGACGGTGGCCAGGCGCACCCGGGGCTGACCGATCCAGCGCCAGGTTGATGCCCCGGCGGCGGACAGGCGCTCAGGCCACACAGATGGCTCCCGGGTCCCGCCGGGCTGGTCCGGGCTCGCTTGTCCCCCACCGCCCGGCGCCGAGCCGGACCTGGGTGCGGAGGAGTCGACTCCAGGGGCTCGGACGTCAGCCGCGGCTTCGGTGCCGGTCGTGGAACCGGGGTCAGCCGCGGCGGTATCCGGCGTCAGCTTCGCCACCGTGGAGGCCGGCGGCGGGGATTCATGTTCCTGGTCTGACGGCATCTCTCTGAACACGGATTCGCTCTCACCGCCGGAGTACCTTCCGAAACCAGGCCGCCCACTGAGCGACGGGCGCCGCTCACCGTGGAGCAACCGATCCGTGCGAGATCCAGCTCACGGCCCGTCGATCTCGAACAATCCGGCTGCCCACCGCGCCCCTGCGACGAAACCCCAGAGCGCCCACCCAACTTCGCACAGAGCGGGCGCTCCGCCACCCAGCCCCCTCACTGCCGCCGCTCGCGGCTACGACGCCGCCGGCTCGGCCGGCCGGCGGGCCAGGAGCACCAGGACAACGGCGTCGACCAGCAGCCTCATCCGTCCGGATGCGTCTCGTCGGAGGTCGAACCACCCTCCCCCTGCCGGCGCGGAGGCTCCTGGGGCTTCTCCGCGTGGCCGCCGAACTCCGAGCGCATAGCCGACAGCACCTTGTTGGTGAACTCGCCCAGCCCCCGCGACTCAAACCGTTCGTAGAGGGCGGCGGTGATGACCGACGCCGGTACTCCCAGATCGATCGCCGCGTCGATCGTCCAGCGCCCCTCGCCGGAGTCCGACACGCGCCCGGCGAAGTCCGAGAGCTCCGGGGATTTCGCCAGCGCGTCCGCGGTCAGGTCCATCAGCCAGGAGCCCACCACCGAGCCTCGCCGCCACACCTCGGCGACTTCGGCGACGTCGATCGTGTACCGGTAGGCCTCCGGGTCGCGCAGCGGCGTCGTCTCGGCGTCGGCCTCCTGTGGCTCCCGGGTCCCGGCGTCGGCGTGCTTGATGATGCTCAGGCCCTCGGCGATCGCCGCCATCATGCCGTACTCCACCCCGTTGTGGATCATCTTCACAAAGTGCCCGGCTCCGTTGGGTCCGCAGTGGAGGTAGCCGTGCGGCGCGGTGCCGTCGGTGCGGGACCGGTTCGGCGTGGGCTCGGCGCTGGACTCGCCGGGGGCGATCGTCTTGAAGATGGGGTCGAGGTGCTCCACCGGCCCGTCCTCGCCTCCGATCATCAGGCAGTAGCCGCGATCCAGACCCCACACGCCGCCGCTGGTGCCGCAGTCGACGTAATGGATGTCCTGCTTGGCCAGCTGCTGCGCGCGGGCGATGTCGTCCCGGTAATAGGAGTTGCCGCCGTCGATCACGATGTCGCCGCCGTCAAGCAGCTCGCCGAGCTCGTTGAGGGTCGGCTGGACGATCCCGGCAGGGACCATGATCCAGATGGCGCGCGGCGTCTCAAGCTTGTCCACAAATTCCTTCAGCGAGCCTGCGCCGTCTGCCCCCTCGTCCTCCAGGCGCTTGACGGCATCGGCATTGACGTCGTAGACGACGCAACGATGGCCGTCTCGCATCAGGCGTCGGACGAGGTTGGCGCCCATGCGGCCCAGCCCAATCATTCCCAACTGCATCGGCCTGTCGGTCGGCATCATCGTCTCCTCAGGGGTCAGGGGGGTCTTCAGCGCGGGTACCCGGCTGCGCCGACACGCTATCGGCGCACGCACTGCGCCGCCGCCCGGCTCCCGGCGCACCCAGGCGCTTCCGACCCGGCCGCCGCAGAGCTGCGCGACCCGGCCTGCGCCGAGCTGCGCTTACGCCCGTTCGGAGCTGCGCTTACGCCCGCGCGGAGTGGCTACCGGCCGTCGCCCGCCGGACCGGGCTGCGATGACCGCCGCGTGTCCCCATCCCGCGGCCGCCCGCCGTACAGCTGCTCCCACTGTGCGCGGAGGCGGTCGAAGGCATCCCAGTCAGGCGGGGGTCCGCCCCCCGGGTCGTCGTGGGGAGGCTCGCGCCGCCAGTCGCCGCCGTTGCCCCCGCCGTCGGACCGCGGGGCCCAGAACAGCGAGAACCCGGAGATGGTGCCGGCCACCAGCATGACGAGCAGAGCCGACCCGTTGGGCAGCAGCCCGGTGAGCTCCAGGAGCAGGATGACGAGGGCGGCGACCCCGATCGGCCACGTCACCCGGTAGCGCCGTTCCGCCAACCCCCGCAGCGCCGGAACCTGCGAGATCACTATCGCCGAGATGAACGGGAGGGCGAGAAGCAGCCACGCGGCCGGGAAGGTGGTGAGCATGTGGGCAACGTATGCGGTGTTCGCAGCCGCGCCATCCGAGCGCGCTCCCAGTCCTGCCTCCGCAGATGCCCGCAGTTGAGGATCCCAATCATCGGCGCGGCTCGTCCGCCTCCACCAGCCGGGGCGGCTCATCCCCCTCCACCATTTGGCGCGGCTCGTCCGCCTCCACCACGCGGCGCGGCCGGGGAAACAGGATGAGCGTGCTGATGCTCACGTCGGCCAGGAGGATGTAGCACGGAAACGCCACGGTGGCGAAGCTCCAGGCGCCGGGCGCGGTCGTCAGCAGCGTGATCGTCGCTCCGCACCCGCTGGCCATGAACGCGCCGGCGCTCTCTGACGCCGGATGCAGGAACGCCTTGCGCACCGTGGGAATGCCCGCGGCCAGGTCCGAGAGGATGCTGAACGCGATGGCCACGTTGCCGGTCCCCGTCACCGCCCAGGCGATGAGCGCCGCCATCGACAGGCAGCCGCAGCCGATGTCAAGCCGGGTGAGCCGGGAGTAGGCCTTGGGGTCCAGGTAGGAGGCGATCACCACCAGCAGCGGGCCGAAGCCCACCGCCAGCGTGAGCAGCGACTCCAACCCCACGTGCTGCGCGATCTCCGCCGCGAAGGCGATCAGGGGGGCCACCGTCCACATCAGCCACGTGACCCGGTTGGGCTGGGTCTGCCCCCGCACCGTGTCCCGCGCATACAGGGCACTGCCGGCGACGATGATCAGCGCGCCCAGGATGGCAAAGCGCGGATCGATCACCGCCGCGCGATTGCCACCAGGGCCAGCATCTCGTATGCGACAGCGGCCGCGTGCAGCGCCGTGACCTGGCCCGCGTTGTCGTACGGTGGCGAGACCTCCACCAGGTCAAAGCCGGAGAACGTGATGCCGGCGAGCGCGCGCAGAAAGGCGAGCGCCTCACGCGGGTACAGCCCGCACACCTCCGGCGTCCCCGTCGCCGGGGCAAACGCCGGATCGAGCACGTCGATGTCGAACGACATGTACACCGGCCCGTCGCCGATCCGGGCCCGGACACGCTCGCCGTACTGAAGGGGGCTCAGGCTCTGCAGCTCATCGCCGGAGATCACCTCAAAGCCCATCTCCCGCGGCTGGTCGACGTCGGCGGCCCCGTACAGCGGACCGCGCATTCCGGCCAGCAGCGATCGCGCTGGATCGAGCAGGCCCTCCTCCACCGCGCGCCGGAACGGCGTCCCGTGGAAGTAGCGCTCGCCGTAGTACTGGTCCCAGGTGTCGGCGTGAGCGTCAAGCAGGACGAGGCCGACCGGTCCGTTCACCGCCGCGTGCGCGCGCAACTCGCCGAGGACGATCGAGTGGTCGCCGCCGAGGACGACGGGGACGATCCCCGCCCGCACCACCGGCTCCAGCCCGGCGGCGATCTGCTCCGCCGAACGCTGGGCGTTGCCCGGAGTGATCTGCAGGTCACCGCCGTCGACGGCCGAGATGGTGCCGAACACGTCGATGCCCAGCCCCGGGTGGTAGGGCCGCAGCATGGCCGATGCGGACCGGATCGCCTCAGGACCGAAGCGCGCGCCCGTCCGGAAGCTGGTGGCGGTGTCAAACGGGACGCCGATCACGGCGGCGTCGACGTCGTCGTGCGGAACCTCCACGTGCGGCAGCCGGGCAAACGTCCGCGGTCCCGTGTACCGCGGGGCAATGCTGGCGTCTGGGGGTCCGAAGCGAGGGGGTGTCCGGCTCATTTGCGCGCTCCTAAAACTGGTCCGGCTGCCCCGGCCCAGGCAACGCCCGGGAGGGTGACCGATACGTCGACGCGACGATACGCGGTTTCCCCGCGTCCCGGCCGGTGGTTCTCCACGGTTGCCGGCGGGGGGACGATCCTCCACCCTCAGGGCGCAGACGATGAGCCAGATTCAGTACGTGCCCCTGAGCCCGATCGATCCTCACCGGTTCGAATCGGTCCTCTCCGCGGAGCAGTACGCGGCACTGCTTCACTTGATTGAGGACGGAGCCCGGGAGCTGCGCGAGCGGGTCGTCTGGAACGTCAACTCCACCGCGAGGGGCGGGGGCGTGGTTGAGCTGCTCAAGCCGCTGCTCGGCTATTCGCGCGGGGCGGGCGTCGACGCCCGGTGGGCGGTCATCCACGCCGACGCGCCGTTCTTCACGCTGACCAAGCGCCTGCACAACCACCTGCACGGCTTCAACGGCGACGGCGGACCGCTCGGCGAGCGCGAGCGCCTTCACTACGAGCACGTGCTGTCGCAGTGCTCGGCCGAGCTGGCGCCACTCATCCGCCCCGCGGATGTCGTCATCCTCCACGATCCCCAGACGGCGGGGATGGTGGAGGCGATTCGCCGGACCGGCGCCACCGTCATCTGGCGCTGCCACGTCGGCCGCGATCACCGCAACCAGTACGCCTACGAGGCCTGGGAGTTCCTGCGCGACTACGTTCTTGGGGCAGACGCGTTCGTGTTCTCCCGGGATGCCTTCGCGTGGCCGGGACTGCCCGCCGACCGCGTGGCCGTCATCCACCCCTCGATCGACGCCTTCTCGCCCAAGAACCAGCACCAGACGCGGGAGCAGACGCTGGCCATCCTGTCGGCATCAAGACTCATCCCGGACGACGCCACCCACGGCTCCTTCGTCAGCTCGGACGGCACGCCCGGACGCGTCGACCGCCACGCGATCATGGTGCAGGAGCGTCCCGTGCCAGAGGATGCGACCGTCGTCGCCCAGATCTCTCGCTGGGATCGGCTCAAGGACCCGATCGGACTGCTTCGCGCCTTCGCTCAGCACGTCCATGGCGCAACCGACGCCCACCTCATCCTCGCCGGCCCGTCCACCGTCGCCGTCGCCGATGATCCGGAGGGCGCGGAGGTGCTCGACTCGGTGGTGGGCGCCTGGCATCGCCTCCCCGCCGATGTCCGCGCCCACGTTCACCTGGCCTCGCTGCCCATGGACGACGTCGACGAGAACGCGGCGATCGTCAACGCGCTCCAGCGCCGGGCGGACGTGATCGTCCAGAAGAGCCTGGCCGAGGGCTTTGGGCTCACCGTTGCCGAGGCGATGTGGAAGAGCCGGCCGGTCGTCGCCAGCGCGATCGGCGGCATCCGTGACCAGATCGTCGACGGCGAGTCAGGCGTCCTGCTTCACCACCCCCGGGACCCGGCCGAGTGCGGGGCGGCAATCGTCCGGCTCCTTCGCGATCCGCCCCACGCGGCCCAGATCGGCCAGGCGGCGCACATCCGCGTGCGTGATCACTTCCTGGGGCCGTACCACCTCCAGAGCTACTTCGAGCTGATCCAGCGGCTCGTGCGCCAGCCTGCCTAAAACCGCGCCGGATGACTTCCGCCGCAGCAACCCGCGCTTTCAGGGCGCGAACGTCACGCGCAACCTCAAGCTGGTGACGCGGTGGCAACCCGGCTCTCCCGCCGGTGTCCCCGCGGGGTGCGGGCGGAAAAACGACAGCGATGACGGGGGCCTGGGGGTGGTTGCGGCGTTGGCGGTGACTGTGGAGCGACCCCCGCCCTCCTCATCGCCGCCGCTTTTTCCGCGACACGGGAACCAAAGCGGACAGCCACGCCCCGGATTGAGTCTTGAGGCGAATCGGTGGTCCTCGTTGCGGAGGGCGGCGGACAGGCGGGGGTGGGTTTCCCGGTCGGCGCTGCGGTCGCCGGCGGATGGTGGGCGCGCCGCTGTCGAGGACGCTAGGGCGGTCCGTTTGTCCCCGTCAGAGATTGGTTTGCCGCAGCGATGCCTCTTGTCGCTCAGGGCATGGACGTCGAGAGCCTGGAGTTCACACTCGAATCGATCAGCGAGTTTGCCGCCCGTGCACTGCCGGAGCGGGTCCTGCTCGAGCTCGACGCACGCGACCAGTTCCCGGAGGAGCTGGCCCGCCGCATGTGCGGCGATGAGCTGGGCGTCCAGCTGGTGTTCGTCGCCGAGGAGTACGGCGGGATGGGCGGCGGCGCCCTCGACGTCTACCGCGTCTGCGAGCGGATGGCGGGAATCGACCTCGGCATCGCCACCTCGGTACTGGCCACGTCGCTGGGGTCCGATCCGATCCGCATCGGTGGGACCGGCGAGCAGCAGTCGCTGTGGCTGGGCCGCATCGCCAGCGACGGGATCCTCATGGCCTACGCAGCCACCGAGCCGGAGGCGGGATCCGATCTCGGCGCGCTCAAGACGCAGGCCACGCCCGTCGTGGAGGACGGGACCGTCGTCGCCTACCGGCTGACGGGAGCCAAGCAGTGGATCTCCAACGGCGGCGTCGCCGACGCGGTGTGCGTGCTCGCGCTGGCGCCGGACGGGCCCACCTGGTTTGTCATCGACGGCGACGCCTCCGGGCTCGCTCACGGCGAGCCTGAGCACAAGCACGGAATCCGTCTGAGCAACACCGCTGCGCTGTTCTTGGAAGATGTCCGCGTCGACGCGGACCGCGTCATCGGCGGCATCGAGGGGCAGGGGCTGCGCCAGGCGCAGGAGGTGTTCGGCTACACCCGGCTGATGGTGGCCGCGTTCGGCCTCGGTGCCGGCTGGGCCGCGATAGACCGCGCGATCGCCTACTCCCGTGACCGGCGCCAGGCCGGCGGGCCCCTCGCCGATAAGCAGGGGTACACGCACAAGCTGATCGTCCCCCACGCGGTCCGCCTCGAGGCGGCGCGCGCGGCGATCGAGGAGACGGCCACGCGCATCGACGCCGGGGAGGGCTCGCTGAACACCGAGGGAGCGGTCGCCAAGTATCTGGCCAGCGAAGCCGGCGTCGCCGCCGCGGACGCGGCCATCCAGGCACTGGGTGGCTACGGCTACACCCATGAGTACATGGTGGAGAAGATCCGGCGCGACGTCCGCATCACCACCATCTACGAGGGGACGTCGGAGATCATGGAGATGACGGTCGCCCGCGACCGCTGGCAGCAGCATCTCAAGACCCGCGGTGAGTACTACGATGCGGCGGCGACCGCGCTCCAGGAGCTGGCGGCCGGCCATCCCGGCGTCGGCGCCGATGTCTGCGCGCTCGCCCATCACGCCCTGGCCGCCGTGTTTGAGGCCTGCCGCCGGGGGCGGCTGACCCGCCACCAGCACGTGCTGCTGCGGCTGGGGCAGATGTCCGCGCAGGTGGAGGGCGCCGCGGCGCTGGCCCGCCGCGCCGCCGAGGCGACTGCCGGCCGGCTCTCGCCGAAATCCTCACACCGCTTCGACGGCGACGCGCTGGCGGCGATCAGCCGGGTCAACGCCCGGGATGTCGCGCTCTCGGTCGCCTCTGAGGGATTGCGTTGGGTCCTGGGATCACAGGCTGAGGCGGGGGGCGGCGGGTTTGCCGCCGCGCTGCGGCTGGAGAGCATCCACGCCGCTCAGGCCGGGCTGCTGGCCGACATGGACGCGGTCGCCGCCCACGTGTACCGGACGCCGAGGCCGACGCAATGAGCGGCGACCCGCAACGAGCAGCGGCAATCGTGGGGGTCGGCGCCATCCTCCCGGACGCGCCTGAGGCCGAGGTCTTCTGGAGCAACGTTCGCAACGGGAGGTACTCCGTCAGCGATGTCGACCCCGGCCGCTGGGACCCGGCGCTCTACTACGACCCCGACCCCCAGGCGCCGGAGAAGACCTACTCCAAGATCGGCGGCTGGGTGCGCGAGTGGCAGTGGGATCCGCTCGCATGGAGGCTGCCCGTTCCGCCCCGTGTTGCCGACGCGATGGACGAATCGCAGAAGTGGGCCGTCGCCTGCACGCGGATGGCCTTGACGGACGCCGGCTGGCCGGAGCGGCCGCTGGACTCCGAGCGCACGGCGGTCATCATCGGCAACGCGCTGTCCGGTGAGAAGCATTACCTCACGGCGCTGCGCATCACGTTTCCGGAGGTGGCGCGCGCCCTCCAGGACACCCACAGCTTCGCCGCGCTCCCCGCCGATGTCCGCGCGCGTGTCGAGGCCGAACTGCGGGCCGACTTCGAGAGGTGGCTGCCCCCCATCACCGAGGACACCATGCCCGGAGAATTGGGTAACTGCCTGGCCGGTCGCGTCGCCAACCTGTTCAACCTGCGGGGACCCAACTTCACGGTGGATGCCGCGTGCGGGTCCGCGCTGGCGGCGCTTGAGGCCACGTTTGAGGGATTGGTTGCCCACGACTTCGACGTCGCCGTCACCGGTGGCATCGATCGCAACATGGGCGCCCACACGTTCGTCAAGTTCTGCGCCATCGGGGCGCTCTCGCCCAGCGGCACGCGTCCCTATGCCGACGGGGCCGACGGCTTCGTCATGGGCGAGGGCGCCGCGCTCTTCGTCGTCAAGCGCCTGGCAGACGCGATCCGCGACGGAGACCGGATCTATGCCGTCGTCCGCGGCATCGGCAGCGCGAGCGATGGCAGGGGCAAGGGGCTCACCGCTCCGAACCCGGTGGGCCAGCGCCTGGCGGTCGCCCGCGCGTGGCGCGCTGCCGGGATCTCCCCGGCGGAGTGCACCCTCGTCGAGGGGCACGGCACGTCGACCCGGGTCGGAGACGTCGTCGAGGTGGAGAGCCTGATCGACGCGTTCGGAGGCGTGGAACTGTCACCGGGCGCAATCGCGCTCGGCTCGGTCAAGTCCAACATCGGTCACCTCAAGGCGGCGGCCGGCGCGGCCGGTCTGCTCAAGGCCAGCCTCGCGCTCCGCGACCGCGTCCTCCCGCCGAGCCTCGGCTTCGACCGTCCCAACCCCAACATCGACTGGTCGGCCTCACCGTTCGCGGTCAACACCGAACTGCGCGACTGGCAGGTCCCCGCCGGACGGCCTCGGATCGCCGGCGTCAGCGCGTTCGGCTTCGGCGGCACGAACTTCCACGTCGTCCTGGAGGAGTACATGCCCACCCCACTTGCCCCCAATGGCGCCCGCGGTTCGCGTGCCCGGTCCGCCGAGCCAACCACCGCAGCCGCTCCATCCGTCGTGGCCACCGCGCCGGCCTCGCCGCTGCCACCCCCGCCGCCGGTGCGCTCCGCCGCCACCGCGCAGGCCCGGCCCCCGCTGCGCGGCGCGCTCGTGCTGGGAGCGGACACCGCGGTGCGACTGGCCAATGACCTGCGCTCCGTGCTGGCGGAGGCGCGCCAGGGGCGCCACGCCTCCCCGGTCCCCCCCGCGGCCGAGGCGTTGCGGGCGGCCGAGCGCATCGCCATCGACCACGCCGACGGCGATGAGCTGATCGCGAAGGCGCAGGCGGCGCTGGGCATGCTGCCGAACGGCTCCCCGGCCGCGTGGGCGGCCCTGCGGGCTCGTGGCATCCACCGCGGTGCCGGCATGCCGGGGAAGGTCGCCTTCCTGTACACGGGACAGGGCTCTCAGTACGCGAACATGCTGGCCGACCTGCGGGCGCGCGAAGCGGTCGTCGCCGAGGTGTTCGACGAGGCGGACACCATCATGGCGCCATGGCTGGAGGGCCGCAGGCTGTCGGACATCATCACCGCCGATCGCACCGATGAGCATGCGGTGGCGGTCGCCGAGGAGGAACTGCGCCGGACGGAGATCACCCAGCCGGCGGTGCTGACCGCCGATATCGCCCTGACCCGGCTGCTCGCCGAATACGGGATCACGCCGGATCTGGTCATGGGTCACTCCCTCGGCGAGTATGCGGCGCTCGTCGCTGCGGGCGGGCTCTCGTTCCGCGACGCCCTGGAGGCCGTGAGCGCGCGGGGCCACGAGATGGCGAGCCTGCGCGTGGACGATGCGGGCGCCATGGCCGCCGTCGCGGCTCCGCTGGACGAGGTCCGGGAGATCGTCGCCGGCATCGACGGATATGTCGTGCTCGCCAATATCAACTCCGACCGTCAGGTGGTGCTGGGCGGAGGCAGCGACGCGGTCGCCAAGGCGGTCTCGCTGGTGCGGTCCCGTGGCTACACGGCCATCCCGCTGGCGGTGAGCCACGCCTTCCACACCGAGATCGTGGCTCCGGCGAGCCGACCGCTGCGCGCGATGCTCGCCCGGCTGGGTCTTCAGCCGCCGCGGCTGCCCGTCGTCTCCAACGTCACCGGCGAGCTCTACCCCACGGGCACCGGCGCTCGTGATCAGATCCTTGACCTGCTCGCCGCGCAGGTGGCCTCGCCGGTCCAGTTTCACAAGGGGCTGCAGACGCTGTACGCCGAGGGCGCCCGCGTGTTCATCGAGAGCGGCCCCAAGCATGCCCTGCAGGGATTTGCCTCCGACGTGCTCGGCGACACGGAGATCGTCAGCCTCGCCACCAATCACCCCAAGCAGGGCGACGTCCCGTCGTTCAACAGCGCTCTCTGCGGCGCCTGGGCAGCGGGTCTCGGCCTGGGTCGCGAGACAGGGGCGGCACCGCCCGGGCGGCCGTCCCGCGCCACCGGGCCGGCCCCCCGCGCGTCGGACCCAGCCCCAACCCGCGCCGCGGGGGCGACCCCCGGCGACGAACTGGAGCAGTTGTTCGCCGAATTCCTTGAGCGCGGGCGGCGGCTGATGTCCTCCCCCGGCCGGGAGATCGACACCGAGCCGCTGGTCATCACCGGAGCGGCACTGGGGCTTCCCGGTGCCAGGCGGCTGTTTGACGATGGCAACATCGCCCGCCTGCTTGCGGGCGAGCAGGGCATCGACGTGGTCCCGGCGCGCCTGCGGCGTGAGATGCTTGACAAGCACATCACGCGCCTGGTGAAGCGAGACGACGGTGGCGCCGGCTTTGAGGCGATCGACCGCCTCGAGGATGTCATCAAGCTCGCGGCGCGGGCCGGTGAGTTCGACCTCCACTCTGAGTTCGGCGTCGACGCGGATCGCATCGCGGCCCTGGGCCACGACACCCAGATGGCGATCGCGGCCGGGATCGACGCGCTCCGGGACGCAGGGATCCCGCTGGTGCTCCGGTACAAGACGACGACCACCGGCGCGCAGCTTCCCAGTCATTGGGAGCTGCCGGCCGAGATGCGCGACGACACCGGTGTCATCTTTGCCTCCGCCTTCCCCGGTCTGGAGGAGATGGCCGACGAGGTCCAGCGCTCCACGGTGGACGCGATGCGACGGGAGCGCCTGGCCGCGCTTGAGTCGCTGCGCGCGCGGATGCTCGATCACGAGGGAACCGATCCCGTGGTCCTCGCCGAGGTGGAGCGCCGCATCCATGATGTGACCCACCAGCTGGCGCAGGAGCCCTACCGATTTGACCGACGCTTCATCTTCCGTGTGCTCTCGATGGGGCACTCCCAGTTCGCCGAGCTGATCGGCGCTCGCGGCCCCAACACGCAGGTCAACTCGGCGTGCGCCAGCACGACACAGGCCGTGGCTCTCGCCGAGGATTGGATCCGGCTCGGCCGCTGCCGGCGGGTGGTGGTCATCGCCGCCGACGACGCGACCTCGGACACGATGCTGAGCTGGATCGGAGCGGGCTTCCTGGCGACCGGCGCCGCCGCGACCGACGAGGTCGTCGACGAGGCCGCGCTTCCGTTCGACCGCCGCCGCCACGGGATGATCGTCGGCATGGGCGCAGCGGGCCTGGTGGTGGAGAGCGCCGCCTCGGCGGCCGAGCGTGGCCTGACGCCCATCTGCGAGGTGCTGGCCTCGGTCACGGCGAACTCGGCGTTTCACGGCACCCGGCTTGACGTCGAGCACATCTCGGCGGTCATGGAGAAGCTCGTCGCCGAGGCCGAGCGCCACGGCGTCAGGCGCGAGGAGATCGCGCGTGAGCTGATGTTCGTCTCCCACGAGACGTACACACCGGCCCGCGGCGGCAGCGCGGCCGCCGAGATCCACGCGCTCCGTGCCGTGTTTGGCGCCGACACCGATCGGATCGTCATCGCCAACAGCAAGGGCTACACCGGGCATCCGATGGGCGTTGGGCTTGAGGATGTGCTGGCGGTGAAGTCGCTGGAGACCGGGGTCGTCCCGCCGGTGCCGAACTTCCGCGAGCCGGACCCGGAGCTCGGAGCCCTCAACCTCTCCCAGGGCGGCGCATATCCGATCCGCTACGCACTGCGGCTGGCCGCCGGCTTCGGCTCGCAGATCGCCATGCTCCTCCTGCGCTGGACGCCGGTGGCCGACGGGCGCCGGCGCGGCGTCGACGAGCTCGGCTACCGCTACCGGGTCTCGGACGCGACCGCGTGGCAGCGGTGGCTGCGCCAGATCAGCGGCCAGGACGCTCCGAGGCTGGAGGTCGTCGACCGGCGGCTCCGGATCGCCGACCAAGGTGCCGCACCCACCCCCGCACCACCGCCCATGGCCACGCCCCCGGTCGAGCCCCCGGCCACACCCGTACCGCCGCCGGCGGCGGAGCCTTTGGCGATAACTGCGTCTATATCGGAGAAATCTCCAAACACCCCAGCACCCCCACCCCCCGCCGCCACCGACGGCGTCGCCCAGCGGGTGCTGGAGATCGTCGCTGAGCAGACCGGCTACCCCCAGGACCTCCTGGACCTCGACCTTGACCTCGAAGCCGACCTGGGCATCGACACCGTCAAACAGGCCGAGATGTTCGCCACCCTGCGCGAGGCCTACGACATCCCCCGCGACGACACCCTCAAACTCCGCGACTACCCCACCCTCACCCACGTCATCGGCTTCATCCACGACCGCGCCCCCCACACCCCCGCGGGCGCACCCACCCCCGCCGGCGCCGACGAGGACGAGGACGAGGACGAGGACGAGGACGACAACCGATTCCCCCGGCGCGTCCCGGTCCCCGTGCTGCGCCCGCCTCTCGACATCTGCGCCGACACCGGGGTGACGCTCACGGCAACGAGCCGGATCCTGCTGATGCCCGACGCGGGCGGTGCCGCCGCTGCGCTCACGTCGGCCCTGCACAACCTCGGCGCGGAGGCGCTGACGATCGAGGACGCCCCGGACATGGACACCGACCGACTCGCCGACCGGATCGCCGGGTGGACGCAGGAACGGCCGATCGACGGCGTCTTCTGGCTGGCTGCCCTCGACGACGAGGGCGACCCCGCCGCACTGGACGCCGCGGCCCGGCGCACGGCCCTGCACACGCGCGTCAGGCTGCTGGCGGCGACGATGCGCGCGCTGCCAGAGACGGCGTTCCTGATCGCCGCCACCCGCCTCGGCGGCCGCCACGGCTACGACGCGGCCGGGGCGACCAGCGTGCTCGGCGGCGCCGTCTCCGGATTCACCAAGGCGCTCGCGCGCGAACGCGACCACACCCTCGTCAAGGTCGTCGACTTCAGCGCGGGCGCAGGACCGGAGGACATCGCCGCGATGCTCAT
Organism: Solirubrobacteraceae bacterium; assembly: GCA_035702755.1. Classification (GTDB taxonomy): domain Bacteria; phylum Actinomycetota; class Thermoleophilia; order Solirubrobacterales; family Solirubrobacteraceae; genus Palsa-465. Next base: position 30,246 of record DASSZQ010000184.1, read on the forward strand.
CACCGAGACCCACCGCGACCCGGGCACGGTCGAGGTGGGCCACGCCGACGACCTGCGCTGGTCGGTCGGTCTCATCGACGAACCGGCAGAGCCGGTGGAGGTCGCGCCCCTGGGCGCCGGTGACGTCGTGCTCGTGACCGGCGCCGCGGGCAGCATCGTGTCGCACGTCATCGCCGACCTGGCCGCGGCGTCGGGCGCAACCTTCCACCTGTTTGACCTCGCGCCGGCCCCGGACCCGGCCGACCCGGACCTGGTCGCCTTCACGTCCGCTGACCCCGGCCAGCTCAAGCAGGACCTGGCGCAGCGCCTGCGCGACCGCGGCGACCGGCCAACGCCGCGGCTGATCGAGCATGAGCTGGCGAAACTGGAGCGCGCGCAGGCGGCGCTGGCGGCCATCTCCGCCGTCGAGGGAGCGGGTGGCACCGCCCGCTGGCACCAGGTCGACCTCACCGATCCGCACCAGGTGAGCGCCGCCGTCGACCGGGTGCTCGCCGAGTCACACCAGGTCGACCTGCTCCTGCACTGCGCCGGCGTCGAGGTCAGCCATCCCCTCGCCGACAAGTCCCAGAGCGAGTTTGATCTCGTCTTCGACGTCAAGGCGCACGGCTGGCTCAACGTCCTGGCGGCGTTTGCTCAGCGCGACGTCGCACCGCCGGCACGGGCCGTCGCCTTCAGCTCGATCGCCGGTCGCTTCGGCAACGCCGGGCAGACCGACTACGCGGCCGCCAACGACCTGCTGTGCAAGAGCGCGTCTCACCTCCAGCGCCGGCTCGGGACCCGCGTCACCGCAATCGACTGGACGGCGTGGGCCGACATCGGCATGGCGAGCCGCGGCTCGATCCCGCAGGTCATGGCGGCGGCCGGAATCGAGATGCTCCCGCCCGCGCTCGGCGTCGGCATCGTCCGGCGCGAGCTGAGCGCCCAAGGCGCCGGAGAAGTGCTGATCGCCGGATCACTCGGACGGCTGCTCGCCGACCGCCATCCCGCCGGGGGGCTGGATCGGCAGCGGGCGGCCGCCGCCGTCGCCGGACGCCGCGGGCCGATGACGGGCGCGCTGACGCACGTGAGTGCGACCGGGACGCTGTCGATCGAGACCGAGCTTGATCCCCGGCGTCAGGCCTTCCTCAACGACCACCGGATCGACGGAACGCCGGTGCTGCCGGGCGTGATGGGGCTTGAGGCGTTCGCCGAGGCGGCCGCCGCGCTCGTCCCCGGGTTCACCGTCGTCGAGCTCGCCGACGTCGAGCTCGAGGCTCCGTTCAAGTTCTACCGAGACGAGCCGCGCACGGCCGTCCTGCACGCGCGGATCCGGGACGGCGGCGACGGCATGCTGCTCGCCGACTGCGAGATGGTCGGCCGCCGCTCGCTGCCCGGACAGGGCGAGCGGGTGACACGGCACTTCACCGGACGGGCGCGCCTGGCGCGCAGCGCCCCGCCGCCGCCCCAGTCCGTCCCGGTCGCCGGAGGTGACGGCGGCGAGGTCGTCACGCACGACGAGGTGTACCGCGTCTACTTCCACGGTCCTGCCTATCAGGTGCTTGAGCGGGCCTGGCGCCGCGACGGCCAGATCATCGGCCGGCTCGCCGGCGGCCTCCCGGCCGACCACGAGCCGCCGGAGCAGCCGGAGATCTTCGAACCCCGGCTGGTCGAGCTGTGCTTCCAGACCTCCGGCCTCTGGGAGCTCGGCACCACCGGCAGGATGGCGCTGCCCACGCATATCAACCGCGTGACGCGCTTCGCCCAGCCAGAGGCGGCGGCCGAGCTGTGGGCGGTTGTCACCCCCCACCCGCACGGCGCCGACGCCGAGGTCGTCGACGAACGAGGACGCGTGCGCCTGCGCCTGGAGGGCTACGGCACGACTGAGCTGCCGGGCGCGATCGGGGCGGCTGCGCTTCAGCCGATCCGCACGGCGATGGCAGACCGGCCGGCCGGCTGAGGCGGGCAATGGAGCGGCCGATCTCGCGCCTGGCGATCGTCAATCGCGGTGAGCCGGCGATGCGGCTCATCCACGCGGTGCGGGAGCTCAACGTGATGCGGCCTGAGCCGATCCGGCTGATCGCGCTCTTCACCGAGAGCGAGAGCGGAGCGATGTTCGTCCGCCACGCCGACGAGGCGGTGTCCCTGACTCCGGGGGCATCCGCAGGCGATTCCATCGCCCCGCCGATCGGCTATCTCGATCTCGATGCGTTGGAGCGCGCACTGCGCGTGGCCGGTGCCGACGCCGCATGGGTTGGGTGGGGGTTCGTGGCCGAACAACCGGAGTTCGCCGAGCTCTGCGAGCAGCTGGGGATCGTCTTCGTCGGTCCGGGGGCAGCAGTGATGCGCCGCCTGGGCGACAAGATCGCCGCCAAGTGCCTGGCCGAGGAGGCCGGGGTGCCGGTGGCGCCCTGGAGCGGGGGCGCGGTGGCGACGGTGGACGACGCTGTCCAGCACGCCAGGCGAATCGGACTGCCGCTGATGATCAAGGCGTCCGGCGGAGGCGGGGGTCGCGGCATTCGCCGCGTCGACTCGCTGGACGACATTCCCCGCGCGTTCGGCAGCGCGCGAGCCGAGGCGTTGGCCGCCTTCGGCGATGGGACGCTGCTGCTGGAGAAGCTCATCCCGGGGGCCCGCCACATCGAGGTGCAGATCATCGCCGACGATCACGGGACCGTCTGGCCGGTGGGGGTCAGGGACTGCTCCTATCAGCGCCGCAACCAGAAGGTCCTGGAGGAGTCCTCCAGCCCCGCGCTGACCTCCGCACAGGAGCGCGAGGTCGCCGAGTCGGCGCGGCGGCTGGCGATCCGCGCCGGCTATCGCAACGCCGGAACAATCGAGTTCCTCTACGAGCCGGCCGCGCAGCGCTTCTCCTTCATGGAGGTCAATGCCCGGCTGCAGGTCGAGCACCCGGTGACCGAGGCGGTCACCGGGCTTGACCTCGTCAAGCTCCAACTGCACGTCGCCGCGGGCGGGCGGCTTGAGGGCGAGCCACCGCCCGGCAGCGGCCATGCGATCGAAGCCCGCCTCAACGCCGAGGATCCGGAGCTGGGCTTCGCGCCGGCGCCGGGCCGGGTGACATTCCTGCGGCTCCCCACTGGGCCCGGCGTGCGGGTCGACACCGGCGTTGCGGAGGGAGACGTGATCCCGGAGCAGTTCGATTCCATGATCGGCAAGCTGATCGCCTGGGGCCGCACCCGGGCCGAGGCGCTCGCCCGGCTGCGACGAGCGGTGCAGGACACGGTTGCCATCGTCGACGGCGGCACCACCAACCAGGCATTCCTGCTGGAGCTGCTCGACCATCCCCGGGTCCGCTCCGGTGATGTCGACACCACGTGGCTTGACCGTCTCGCGCCCCGCCGCGCCGTGCCGAGCCGCCAGGCTCAGATCGCCCTGATCCAGGCGGCGATCGAGTTGACCGACCAGGAGATCGCCACCGACCGGGCGCGCTTCTTTGCCTACGCCCGGCGCGGCCGCCCTCAGGCGACCGGCACGTTGGAGCGAGCCCATCAGCTGCGTCACCGCGGACACTCCTACCGTCTCGCCGTTGCCCAGACCGCGCCCGGCAGCTACCGGGTGCGCGTCGACGGATCGTCGGTGTCCGCTGCGGTGACGTCGGTCGGTGTGCACGAGCGGCGAACCGAGGTGGCCGGACAGCGGCACCGGATCCTCGTCTCGCGGCAGGGTGCCGACCTCATCGTGGCAGTCGACGGCGTTCCCCATCGCGTCTCACCTGACGACGGCGGGATCGTGCGCAACCCGTCGCCGTCGCTCGTGGTCTCCCTGCCGGTGGCACTCGGCGACATCGTCGCGCAGGGTGATGTTGTGGCCGTCGTCGAGGCGATGAAGATGGAGTCGTCGCTGACAGCCCCGTTCCGGGGACGCGTCAGGCGCATCTTCGTGGGCGAGAACACGCACGTGACCGCCCAGGAGCCGCTGCTCGCCCTCGAACCGCTGGAGCCGACGGAGCCGGCCCGGGCCGGCGCCTCCGAACCGCGATTGTCATTCGATCTCGGTGAGCTCCGGGCTCCAGCGGGTTCACCGGAGCGGCGGGCCGAGAACACGCAGACGCTTGAGTGTCTGATGCTTGGCTTTGACGTGGCAGCGGACGACGGCGAGCGCGCCCTCGCGGAGCTGCACGGGTCCGCAGACGCGCTCGTGGATGATCCGGCGCTGATCGAGGCCGAGCACCACCTGCTCGAGATGTTCTGCGATCTGCGCGGCCTCTCGCGACCGCAGCACACCGACGACGAGACGGGGGCGGATCTCCTCAGCCCCCAGGAACACCTGCTCGCCTGGTTTCGCTCTCTGGATGCCGAGGCCGAGGACCTGTCGGCGCGCTTCATCACGCAGTTGCGCCGCGCTCTCGCTCATTACGGCGTCACCAGCCTGGACCGCACCCCAGCCCTCGAGCTCGCCTCCTACCGCCTGTTCCTGGCCCAGCAGCGTGCCGACGCCGGCCGTGCCACGGTGCTGGCGATTCTTGAGCGTCGGCTGCACCAGGCCGGCGAGGCCACCACCCGGCCCGACGACGCGTTCCGGGAGGTCCTCGACCGGCTCGTCGTCGTCCTCGAGGGGCGCGATCCGGTCATTGTCGACCTCGCCCGGGAACTCCGCTTCCTGCACTTCGATGCGCCCTCGATCCGCCGGGCCCGGGATCGCGTCTACGTCGAGATGGAGCAGCATGTCGATGCTCTGCTCACCGATCCTGGACGCGCGGACCGGACCGAGCACCTGGCCGCGATCGTCGCCTGTCCGCGACCCCTTGCCCCCCGTCTGACCGCGGCGATGCGCACGGCCTCCCCGGCAGCGCGGCGCATCCTCATCGAGGCGATGGCGCGGCGCTATTACCGCGTGCGCTCGCTGGGCGCCTTTGCCCACATCCGCGCCGCCGGGTACGAGTTTGCCGCCGCCGCGTACCGTCACGCCGGCCACCGGCGGCATTTGCTCGCCGCGCACGTCGAGCTCGCCGACGTGGGGGCCGCCGCCCGCGCCTTTGCCCGCCATGCGGCCGCCCTCCCGCGCGGCGAACTCGCCGTGCTCGACCTGTACGCCGAGCATCGCGGTCCGGCGCCCGGACAGCACGACCTGGCCGCGCGCCTGAGCCGGGCCATGGCCGGGATCCCCGTCTCCCGGGGGCTTCACCGGATCGTCGTGGCCGTTGCCGAGCCGGGACGGGGACGGGGCATGGCGGCAATCGATCTGTTCACGTTTCGCCCGGCCCGCGACGGGCTGCGCGAGGACACCCTGCTGCGCGGGCTGCATCCTCTGATGGCCGACCGGCTCAAGCTGTGGCGGCTGCGCGAGTTTCACCTGCAGCGCCTGCCGTCCGCCGAGGACATCTACGCCTTCCACGGAATCGCCCGCGAGAATCCAAAGGATGAGCGGCTGTTCGCGCTCGCGGAGGTGCGCGACCTCACGCCGGTGCTCGATGACGGGCGGGTCACGGCGCTGCCGGAGCTTGAGCAGGTGCTCGTCCGGGTGCTGGAGACGCTCCGCGGCTTCCAGGCCCGCCGGCCGCTGCACCGCCGTCCGATGTGGAACCGGGTGCTGCTTCACGCCTGGCCGACCATCGAGCTCACGCCGGAACAGATCCGCCCGCTCGTGGAGCGCGTCGCGGCCGCGACCGTCGGCCTGGGCCTGGAGATGGTGGTCGTGCAGGGACGGATGCGCGACGCCGGCGGCGCGGTTCGCGACCGGGTGCTCCGCTTCTTTGCTCCTGTCGGGCACAGCGTCGTGTTTGAGATCGACGACCCGCCGACGCGGCCCCTGGCGCCCCTCGACGAGGGCGCCCAGCGGATCGTGGCCGCCCGCCGACGGGGCCTGCTGCATCCCGCCGAGGTCGTGCGGATGCTTGCGCCCGCCCACCCCGCTCCGGGTCAACCCGCCGGCAGCTTCGTCGAGCATGAACTGGACGCCCGGGGCCGCCTGGAGCCGGTCGACCGCCCGCCGGCGCGGAATCCGAGCGGAATCGTCGTGGGAACGGTGTCCAACGTCACCGCGCTGTACCCGGACGGGATGCAGCGAGTGATCCTGCTCGGTGACCCCACCCGCGCCCTGGGCGCGCTCGCCGAGGCGGAATGCCGTCGGATCATCGCCGCCATCGACCTCGCCGAGCAGCTGTCGGTGCCCGTGGAGTGGTTCGCGCTCTCGGCGGGAGCCCGGATCGCCATGGACAGCGGCACGGAGACGATGGACTGGATCGCGGCGGTCCTGCGGCGCATCGTCCTGTTCACCCAGGACGGGGGCGAGCTCAACATCGTGGTGGCGGGAATCAACGTCGGCGCGCAGCCGTATTGGAACGCCGAGGCGACGATGCTCATGCACACGCGAGGAGCACTGATCATGACCCCCCAGAGCGCCATGGTCCTGACCGGCAAGCAGGCGCTCGATTACTCCGGTGCGGTGTCGGCGGAGGACAACTTTGGGATCGGCGGTTTTGAGCGCATCATGGGGCCGAACGGCGAGGCCCAGTACTGGGCCTCCGACCTCGCCGACGCCTGCCGCGTCCTGCTGCGCTACTACGACCGGACCTACGTCGCCCCCGGCGAGCGATTCCCGCGCCGTGCCGTGACGACGGATCCCGCACAGCGCGACATCCGCCAGGCTCCCCATCTCGCTCCCGGCTCCCATCTGGCGCGGATCGGCGACGTGTTCTCCGACGCCGCCAACCCGGGGCGCAAGCAGCCCTTCGACATCCGGTCGGTGATGAGGGCGCTCATCGACGCTGACCATCCGCCGCTTGAGCGATGGGCGGCCATGCGCGCTGCGGAGGTGGGCGTCGTCTGGGACGTCCGGCTGGGGGGCTGGGCGGTCACCCTCATCGGCACCGAGTCCCGTCCGATCCGCCGACGCGGGACGATTCCGGCCGATGGCCCTGAGCAATGGACGTCCGGCACGCTCTTTCCCCGCTCGTCGAAGAAGATCGCCCGGGCCATCAATGCCGCGTCAGGACGGCGGCCCGTCGTCATCCTCGCCAACCTCGCCGGCTTCGACGGGTCCCCGGAGTCGATGCGCGACTGGCAGCTGGAGTTCGGCGCCGAGATCGGACGCGCTGTCGTCAACTTCGAGGGGCCGATCGTCTTCTGCGTCGTCGGTCGCTACCACGGCGGCGCCTTCGTCGTGTTCTCTCAGAGGCTCAATGCCGGACTGACGGCGGTCGCGCTCGAGGGGACGCGCGCCTCGGTGATCGGCGGAGCGCCGGCCGCGGCCGTCGTGTTCGTGCGCGAGGTCGAGGAGGCGGCGGCGGCCGATTCCCGGATCCGGTCGCTGGATGCGGCCATCGCCGTCGCCGAGGGGAGCGAACGTGCGCGGCTTCGCACGGAGCGGGCCGGCCTGTGGCCGGCCGTGCTCGCCGAAAAACGCGGCGAGTTCGCCGCGCGATTTGACGCCGTCCACGACGTGGCCCGCGCGGTCCGCGTGGGGTCGGTGAGCGCGATCGTCTCGCCCGCCGACCTTCGTGCCTTCGTCATCGGCGCCGTGGAGCGGGGCATGAACGTCCCCGCGGCCCCGGACAGCGCGGGGGCTGGGAAGGGACCGGCTGGTGAGCGAAGTCGGCTGGCTGACGCACCGGCAGGCTGACGTCCCGGACGGGGACGGTTGGCTGACGATCAGCGAGCGCGCTGTGCTCGGCCGTCTCCAGCTGCCGGCACGCCGGGCCGCGTGGCGGCTGGGGCGCTGGACGGCCAAGGCCGCGGTCGGCCTATGGCTGGGGCTGGCGCCGGAATCGATCGAGGTGCGGGCGGCGGGCGACGGCGCGCCGGAGGCCTGGTACCACGGCCGCCGGCTGCCGGTCTCGGTTTCGCTCAGCCACCGCGCCGGACGCGGCCTGGCGGTGGTCGCGGCCACCCCGGAGGTCGTCGGCTGCGATCTGGAGCGACTGGAGTTCCGCAGCGACGCCTTTGTGCGCGGGTGGCTGTCGGCCGGCGAGCAGGCCGCCGTTCGGAGCGCCGGGCCGGCTGCGCGCCCGCTGATGGCGAACCTCGTCTGGAGCGCGAAGGAGGCGTCGGCCAAGGTGCGCCGGGCGGGGCTGAGGCTCCCCGTCCAGCGCGCCGTCGTCGCGGTCCCGCCGGCGGCGCGGGGAGACGCCTGGCGGCCGCTCACCGTCGATTGGCAGGACGGCACCCCACCGATGCCGGGATGGTGGCGGCGCGAGCCGGCGTGGGTGATGGTGGTGGCGGGCGCAGGGGAGATCACCCCGGCGCGTCACAGGCTCCAGTAGCCGTCGGCCCCGGCGGCCTGGAAACGAGCAACCTCTTCAAGCGCGGCCCGCGCCCGCTCGATGCTCACCTGCATGATGAGCGCCACCTCGGCGGTCGCCAGCGGCTCCTCGGTCCCGTCGAGCAGCGCCTGGACCGACTCCGGCACCGGCCGGCGGGTCAGCTGCGGATCCCGGTTGGCGATCACCGTCTCGTAGACCTCGACCGGGTTGAACCCGGGGACGGCGACCCCGTCGATGATGTAGCTGGGCGCTGTGTAGCGCCGCTCGCCGCGGGGACCGCCCAGCTTGTGGTCAAGGGCCCGGGCCGCGGGCAGCGGAGTCCGCGCCCGGGCGAAGTCGTCCTCCAGCGCGGCGGCCGTGTCCGGCTCGGTCGTCCAGGCGCCAAGCGCCTCCGGCTCGATCCCGGCGTCCCGGGCGGCGGCGGCGATCAGGTCCGGATCGTCGAGCAGGCCGCCCTGCATGACACGCACCCGCAGGCGGCGCAGCAGGGCCTCGGCGGCCTCCGGAGCATGGCGACGGGTCGCGACCACCGCCCGGCAGGCGGGCTCTGACGATGCCGGCCGGGGGTAGGGGCGGGGGTCGATCGGCATCCCGTAGCGCCGCTGAAGCCCGGGGGCTCCCTGGGCGAGCCGCTCGGCCTCCCCGGGCTCCCGGGTCAGGCCGATCATCCGCACGGTCCAGCGCAGGCCGGCGCCGTAGTGCCAGCGCAGGCGCTGGCGCACGGGCTCGGCCGAGAAGGCAAAGGGACATGCCGGGTCGGTGAACAGCTCCACGTCAAGCATGGGCGCACCGGCACGGTAGCCGGTCCGGGCCGCCGTCGCCGGCCGGGTCAGCCCCTCCGGTCCGGGCCGCCGTCACGCCGGCCGGGTCGGACGGTGGATGCGGATCAGCGGCGGGCTGTGCCGGGGCAGATCGTCTGACCAGGAGCTCCAGTCGCTGCGCGGCGCGTCCGTCATCCGCCCCAGCACGGCGATCAGCGGCTCATAGCGGGCCCGCAGCCGCCGGAACGCCAGCCACGCCGCGTCCGCGTCCGCGTCCCCGTGGATCGGCACCCCCAGCCCGCCAAGCTCTCGCCGCGCGCCATCGAACAGCTCCCTGGGCAGGATGATCTGCGCCTCGGCCTCCGGCTCGGTCGGCTGATGCGGGATGCCCAGGAAGTCGGCGACCGCGACCAGCGCGCTCACGCCCGCTTCCAGGCACATCTCGCTGCGTGACTGGCGCGGCACGTCACAGGCGGTCATGAGCAGGCCACAGCCGTCCAGAACCGACTCGGCGGCCAGCACCCAGTGGTTGTTGGGATGCGGCGAGCGGAAGAACCCCAACTGCGGAAACGTCGTGTGCGACTCGCCGAGCTCGATGAACCAGTTCTCCCAGGCGTCCCAGACCTCCTCCAGTTGCTCGAAGCGCGCCAGCTCCCAGCTGCGCCTCAGCAGCGAGAGTCCGGAGGGCGGGCTGCCGGCCCGGACGACGAGCTTGGTGATCAGCGCCTCGCGCCGGGAGAACGCTCCATAGAGACTGGGTAGGTAGGTGATGACAAGCGCCAGCAGGGTGAGCCCCACCCCGGCGGCGACAAACGCGACGCCGTGCCGGATGAGCCCCTGGGGATGATCGATCCCCAACGTCAGCATCGACGAGCCGGAGAGCTCCAGCGCCTGGCTGATCCCGGCTGTGGTCAGGCCGGCGGGCGACAGGGCCCAGAACAGCGCTGCGAAGTAGACGAAGATGAGCAGCGACCAGGTCACGAGCTGGGCGAACAGCCCCAGCGGCGCCTGAAGGGCGAAGACGCGGTCGCGCGTCTGGTAATCGGAGCGTCCGGAGAGGCGCAGGCGCAGAAGCAGCGTGCCCCGCACGGCCAGGAACGTGAAGCGCGCCAGGCGGGCGGGCACGGCCCGAGGGAGCACCACGGTCCTCAGCACCGACATGAGCACGCTGAGCACCCCGGCGAGGGCGAGGATGGCGACGATGATGCGCAGGACGATCACGGCCCGGGGCAGGGTAGTGGACCGCTCCGGATGTCCCCGGCCGGTCCGGAGTCCCCCGCCTGAGGCAGTGGGGCGACGGCCGTGGCGGCCCCGCTAACAACCTGGACCACGGTGGGTCACATCTGCGTCACATCTCGCCGCCGCGTTTCCGAAAGACTGAGCCACCTCGGCAGGGGTGTCGGTCTCATCACCCTCTGCCTTCTCCCCCGGACAAGAGGTAACCCTTTCATGCCCACTCGTTTTCCACGTGTGTCGATGGCGGCTGCGTGTGCCGCAGGCGCACTGGCCATTGCCGGCTGTGGTGGCTCATCGGCGTCGTCTTCCACTTCGTCGGCGTCCGCCAAGACGCCGGCGAGCCAGCCGGTGAGCGCAACCTCCGGCTCCAAACAGACACTGCTGGTGTACTCGGCGCAGGGCTATGACAAGAACACGGTCACCGCCTTCCAGAAGGCGACGGGCATCCCCACCAAGCTCGTCGACGACAGCACGGGTCCTTTGCTGGCCCGGATCCAGGCCGAGAAGGCCAACCCGCAGTGGGGCCTGCTGTGGGTGGACGGCAACGAGGCGTTTGCTGCGCTTGATCAGCAGGGCATGCTGAAGAAGCACCTGCAGGTCCCGGCGCTGACCTCCTTCGGCAACAAGCTCGTTCCCGCCGACAAGAGCTTCGTTCCCAGCGGAGTGACACTCGCCTGCGCGATGGTCTATGACAGCCATGCGGTCAAGAGCCCGCCGACGAGCTGGCAGCAGCTGGTCTCCAGCAGTTGGAACGGCAAGATCGGCATGAACAACCCGGCAGTGTCAGGTCCCACCTATCCCTGCGTTGCCGGGCTGATGAACTACCTCGGTGGCGTATCGCAGGGCGAGACCTTTTTGCAGAAGCTCAAGAGCAATGGTCTGCACGTCTCGCAGACCAACGGCGACACCCTCCATCTGCTCCAGACCGGGCAGATCCAGATCGCGCTCGTCCAGACGACGGCGGCCATCGGCGCGGCCAAGACGACCCCCGGCCTGAAGGTCGCCTACCTGCCCAAGGAGACCCTGCTGCCGAGCGTCATGGGCATCGACGCCAAGGCGCCGGCCGCCGAGCAGGCGGAGGCCCAGAAGTTCATCGACTTCGTGCTCTCCGGCGCCGGACAGCATCAGATGCAGACCGGCGATCCGACGGGCGACTCGCTCTACTGGCCGATCGCGCCGGGGACATCGCCTCTCCCAGGGTTGCCGTCGCTGAGCTCCCTGTCGACCCAGACGGTCGACCCGTATGCCTGGGGCGCGCGCGAGTCGACGATCAACACCTGGTTCAGCGGTCACATCGCGCAGTGATGCGGATCACCCCGCTGCGAGTCCACCGGCGAGCCGCTCGATGAGCCAACGGCTCGCCCCTGAGTCTGGAGGCGCGGTTGCGCTTCCGGTGACGGCGGGCGGGCGCCTGCGGTCCCTCCTCCCCGCACGCGCCCGCCCGCGCCCCGGCCTGAGCGGCATCATGGCCGTCCTGCTGGGCCTGCTGCTGGTGGTGCCGATCGGCGCGTTTCTCCTGGTGGCGGTGATGCCGCGGCTGTTTGACCAGGGCAACGCGCTGTTCACGCTCGGAGCGTTCGGCGCCGCCCTCAGCGGACCGTCGCTGCACGCCCTCGGGGATACCGCGCTCGTCGGGGCCGGGTCGGCCGTGGTCGCGGTGGCCTGCGCGCTGCCGCTGGCGCTGCTCATCCATCGCACCAATCTCATCGGCCGCCGCGCGTGGACGGTGGGCATCTGGGCCCTCCTGCTCGCCCCCAGCTACCTGGTTGCTCTCGGCTGGGAGCGCCTGTTTGAGCCCGGCGGCGTGCTCGTCCGGGCGGGCGTCAACGCGGTGTTCATCCGCCACCTGCTCTACGGCCCGGCCGGGGTGATCGGCGTCGACGGGATCAAGGGCGTCCCGTTCGCGTACCTGGCGATCGCCGCCGCGCTGCCCGGGTTGGGCTCCAGCTTTGAGCACGCCGCCCGCGTGCATGGCGCTGGCCGGCTGCAGGCGCTGCGCACAGTTGTCCCCATCATCGCGCCCGCGATCTGGACCTCGTTCGCGATCGTCTTCGCCGAGTCGATCAGCGACTTCGGCGTCGCCGCCACGCTCGCTTACGACGCCCACTTTCCGGTGTCGACGTTCGCGCTGTTCAACGCCGTCGACAACGAGCCCATCAGCTTTCCGCTGGCGGCGGCCATCGGCTGCACGCTGGTGGCACTCGCCGGCCTGGCACTGCTGGCCCAGCGCCGGGCGCTGCGCGGGCGGTCCTACCAAGTGCTCTCCGGACGCACGCGCCCATACACCCGCCACCGCTTCGGCCGGGCCGGCCAGCTCGTCGCCGGAGCCGGCGTCGGCGGCTTCTTTTTGGTCGCACTCGGCGTGCCGGTGTTCGGCGCGATCAGCGCGTCGCTCATCAAGAACCTCGGCACCCAGCTCTACGGCTTTCAGCTGACACTGGACAACTACCGGCGCGTCCTCACCGGCTCCGACCTCTACACGCCGATGCTCTACTCCCTGCGCCTGGCCCTGATCGTGGGCACCATCGTCATGCTGCTCTCGGTCCCGGTGGCGCGCCTGCTCACCCGGCGGGCCAGCGGCCCGGTTGCGGGGATGCTCGACTACCTCCTGCTCGGCGCTGTCGCCCTCCCGTCGATCGTCATGGCCGCCGGGTACATCCTGGTCTACAACCTTCCGGTCATGCACTCGCTCGGCCTCGCCCTGTACGGGACGACGACTCTGCTGACCATCGCCTACGTCGCGGGCGCACTGCCCAACAACTCGCGCATCCTGATCGGTCCGCTGGCCCAGCTGCATGAGACGCTGCTGACATCGGCGCGCACGCATGGCGCGACCGGCGCCACCGCCTGGCGGCGCGTGGGCCTGCCGGTGCTCTCGCGCTTCATCGTCTGGGTGTGGCTGTACTGCTTTGCCGGGACCCTGCTGGAGCTGCCGATCTCTGAGCTGCTCTATCCCCCCAGCCAGTTCCCGCTGTCGGTGGCGATCGAGCGCCGGCTCTCAACCTATGACTTCGCCGGCGGGACAGCGATGGAGGTCGTGGCGGTGGTGGGAGCATTGGTCGTAACCGGCGTCGTGCTGGCGCTCTACCGAGTCCTGGCCCCCCGGGGCTGGCGCAACGTCGGAGCCGCCACGTCATGAGTACACCGCGGGTTCTCGGCAGCGGCGAACCGGACGGTGCGGCCTCGGTGCAGCTGTCCGGGTTGACGAAGCACTACAGCGACGTGCGCGCGCTCCAGGACGTCTCGCTGGCGGTGGGACGGTCGCGGTTCCTCGTGCTGCTCGGCCCGTCAGGCTCCGGCAAGTCGACGCTGATTCGCTGTCTGGCCGGCATCGAGCGCCCCACCGCCGGCGAGATCCGGCTTGCCGGGGACGTCGTCGCCGGCGGGCACCGCCACCTCTCGCCGGAGCGGCGCGACCTTGCGATGGTCTTCCAGGACTTTGCGCTGTGGCCGCACATGACGGTCGGCGAGAACGTCCAGTTTCCGCTGCGCCGCCGCAAGGTCGCCTCCGGTGCCGCTGCCGACCGCGTCCGGGCGATGCTCCAGCGCGTCGGGCTGACGCGACACGCCGAGCGCTACCCCCATGAGCTCTCCGGCGGCGAGCAGCAGCGGGTGGCGCTGGCGCGCGCGCTCGTCGCCAACCCGGCGCTGCTCCTGTTCGATGAGCCCCTCAGCTCGCTGGACGCCAACCTGCGCGAGCGGCTGCGCATCGAGATCGGGACGCTCGTTCGCGAGCAGGGGGCGACGGCCGTGTACATCACCCATGATCAGGCCGAGGCGTTCGCTCTCGGCGATGAGGTTGGGATTCTGGAGTCCGGGCGCCTGGTGCAGCTCGGAGCTCCGGAGACGATCTACCGGACACCCGCGTCTCCCTTCGTCGCCCGGTTCACCGGGCTTTCCGGGGTGCTGACCGGGCGTCTGCTGGGACCGGAGCGCGTTCGGCCTGAGCGGGTGCGCGTCGCCGTTCCGACGACCGACTCCACCCGCCAGGCGGACATCTCGGCCACGCCGATGGCCGAGCTGCGTCCGGGCGCCGCCGTTCAGGTCATGCTCCGGCCGACGGCGGTGCGGCTGTGCGACCCGGAGGCCCGGGCGGCAACGTTGCGAGCCGTCGTCCGCGATAGTGCCTACCACGGCCGGGGGTACGATTACGTGCTGGAACTAGGCAACGGGCTGGAGCTGACGGGCGTCTTTGACCGTCGCCGGTTTACCCGCGGTGAGACGGTGGGGGTGCACCTCGCCGCCGAGCAGGCGCTGGTGTTCGCGCAGGACGCGGCGCTCAACGCGCCGCCGCTCGCCGCCGAGGCGCTGGCGCGGTCGGCCGGGGCTGGCCCGGCAGGGGCGCTGACTCCTCTTCCGCACGCATTCAATTCCCACACAGCCGAGGTAGATTGAAAGATATGAGCGGCCCGGAAATAGGCCTGGCAGTTTCCGTATTCCTAGCCTGCGCGGTCGAGGCGGTCGAGGCGCTGACCATCGTGCTCGCCGTCGGCGTCACCCGCAGCTGGCGCTCCACGTTCACCGGCATCGCCGCGGCGCTCCTGCTGCTCGGCGTGGTGACGGCCGCCCTGGGCCCGGCCCTGACCTCCCTGCCGATCAACGCGCTCCGCATCGTTGTCGGCGGCCTGCTGCTCGTCTTCGGCCTCCAGTGGCTGCGCAAGGCGATCCTGCGCGCGTCGGGCTTCAAGAAGCTGCACGACGAGGACCAGATCTACGGCGACGAACTGGCCGCCGCCCAGGGCGCGGGCGCGGTCGGTGAGGGCCTTGACCCGTACTCGTTCACGGTCTCGTTCAAGGGTGTGTTCCTGGAGGGGCTGGAGGTCATCTTCATCGTGCTCACGTTTGGGGCCAACCAGCACAACATCGGCCTGGCCGCCATCGCGGCGGCGGCGGCTGTCGTCACCGTCATCCTGGCCGGCATCGCCGTCCATGCCCCGCTGGCGCGGGTCCCGGAGAACACCATGAAGTTTGGGGTGGGCGTGATGCTGACCTCGTTTGGCATGTTCTGGGGCGCCGAGGGGGCGGGAGCGCAGTGGCCGGGCAGCGACACCGCCCTCGTGGGGCTGATCCCGGCGACCCTCGTGTTCACCCTCGGCCTGACGGCCCTGCTCAGACGCCGGGCGCAGGCCACCCAGGCGCAGGCGCGTCCCGCCGAGGCGGTGCAGGCATGAGGCAGCTCGAGGCCCTGCTGCGCTTCATCTGGGACTTCGTCGTCGGCGACGACTGGCGGATCGCCGTCGGCGTCGTGATCGCGCTCGCCGTCACCGCAGTGGTCGCCGGGGGCACCGTCGCCGCCTGGTGGATCCTGCCCGTCGCCGTCGCCGGGCTGCTCGGCTTCTCGGTGTGGCGGGCCAGCGGGACCTCCAGCTGACG
>DASSZQ010000194.1:0-15075 GCA_035702755.1 Solirubrobacteraceae bacterium
ACGCTAAACCGCCTGCTGGCGCGTGTCAAGCAGATTTGCGAGAGGGAGTGGGTCGGCGGCCTCGGGAAGGGGTACTTCTCGTGTGGGACGGACGGAACGAGGAGGTTCTGCGATGGCGACGGTTTCCCACACCGCCGATCGACTCGGCACGATCGAAACCAACATCCCGGCGCGGCTCGACCGGCTGCCCTGGTCACGTTGGCACTGGAAGATCCTGGTTGGTCTCGGGACGGTGTGGATCCTCGACGGGCTCGAGGTGACGATCGTCGGCTCCATCGCCGGCGCCATCTCGGCCAAGGGCAGCGGCATCGACATCACCTCGGCCCAGGTCGCCGGGTGGGCGGCGTCCATGTACGTGGCCGGGGCTTGCTTTGGGGCGCTCCTGTTCGGCCGCCTGACCGACATCTTCGGCCGCAAACGGCTGTTCATGATCACCCTCGGCGTCTATCTGGCGGCGACGATCGCCACCGCGTTTGCCTGGACGCCGCTGTTCTTCTTCGCCTGCCGCTTCATCACCGGGATGGGCATCGGCGGCGAGTACAGCGCCATCAACTCGGCCATCGACGAGCTGATCCCCGCCAACCACCGCGGCCGGATCGACATCATCATCAACGGCACGTACTGGGCCGGCGCGGCCGCCGGCGCCCTGCTGTCGGTGGTGGCACTGCATATCTTCTCGCCGCTGCTCCAGTGGCGGGTCTGCTTCGGACTGGGCTTCATCCTTGGCCTGGCCATCCTGATCGTCCGCCGGCACGTCCCGGAGAGCCCCCGCTGGCTGTTCATCCACGGCCGCGAGGACGAGGCCGAGGAGGTCACGCGCGACATCGAGCGCCAGGTCATGGAGTCAACCGGCGCCGACCTGGACGAGCCGGACGACACGATCACCGTCAACCAGCGCAAGTCGATCGGCCTGTGGGAGATCACGCGGGCGATCGTCGCCACCTATCCCCGGCGAACGGTCCTGGGACTGGCGCTGTTCATCGGCCAGGCATTCCTCTACAACGCCATCCTGTTCGGCTACGCGACCCTGCTGAGCACGTTCTTCGGCGTCTCCACCAGCAACGCGCCGTACTACCTGGTCGCGTTCGCCGCGGGCAACCTGCTGGGGCCGATCGTGCTCGGTCCGCTGTTTGACTCGGTCGGCCGCAAGCCGATGATCGCCGGCACGTACATCCTCTCCGGCGTTCTGCTGCTCATCACCGGCTACCTGTTCGACCAGCATCAGCTCACCGCCACGACGCTGACGATCGGCTGGGCCGTCGTCTTCTTCTTCGCCTCGGCGGGCGTGAGCGCGGCCTACCTGACCGTCTCGGAGATCTTCCCCATGGAGACCCGGGCGCTGGCGATCGCGCTCTTCTATGCCGTCGGCACGGGGATCGGCGGGATCATCGGCCCGCAGCTGTTCGGCCGGTTGATCCCCACCGGGAAGACCTCGGACGTGTTTGTGGCGCTCGCCATCGGCGCGGTCCTGATGATCATCGGCGGGGTCACCGAGATCCTCTGCGGCGTCAAGGCCGAGCGCCGGCGGCTGGAGGGGATCGCCAAGCCCCTGACCGCGGTCGAGACGGCGGTGCGCAGCGGGGTCGCCCGCGCCGGGGCGGCCACGCGCAGCGTCTCCTCGCCCGCCGTGTCCGGAGGGGACTGACCGAACGTCGGCAACGCCGGGTCCTGCCCGCCGCATCAGGGCCCGTGCGTGCCGCCGTCCGGGGACCGGCACGCGCTACGGTGAACGGCCATGGCCGAGACCGTCGTCATGTACGTCAAGCCGGGCTGCCCGTACTGCCAGGCTGCCCGGGAGCACCTCGCCGCGGCGGGGGAGACCGTCGAGGAGCGCGACGCGACGGTCAACCCGGACTGGAAGGCCGAGCTGATGGGCTACACCAACAACCGCGGGGTCGTCCCCACCATCGTCCGCGGCGGCGAAAAGCCCCAGGTCGGCTTCCCCCCCGGCCGCGGCTGACGCGTGTACTAGAGCGGCCGGTCGGCCGCTGAGCGCAGCGTGAGCAGATGACCGGGCCGGGGCGCCGGTCCTGGTGCCCGGCGGCAGGCGCCGGCGGTCGCCGGGCGGGTCGACAGCCGGTTCTCCCGGGTCTAGGCTGTGGCAGTCAACGCAGTCGCAGGCGCAGGGTCATGGGGCGTGGCGAACGGGATGGGACTCATGACGGTGACCGGGCACAGGAGCGACGAGGAGCTGGCCCGCGCATGCCGGGCCGGGGATGAGGCGGCCTGGGGGCTGCTCGTCGAGCGGTTCTCACGCTATGTCCATGCGATCGCCTGCCGGGCCTATCGGCTGTCGGACGACGACGCCGAGGAGGTCTTTCAGGAGGTCTTCGCCCGCGCCTACGAGCACCTGGACCGGCTGCGCTGCGACGCAGCCATCCGCCCGTGGCTGGGCCAGTTGACGCGCCGGCTGGCCATCGACCGGATCCGGCGGACCGGGCGCGAGCAGCTGAGCGAGGCATCCCTGGAGCTGATCGAGGAGCGGGCGAGCCGCGAACTGGAGCAGATCGAGCTGGCCCTCGACGTCCGGGAGGCGATGGCGGAGTTGAGCGACGACTGCCAGGAGATCCTCGACCGGTTCTTCGCCCGCGACGAGACCTACCGTGAGATCGCGGCCGCGCTCGACATCCCCATCGGGACCGTGGCCAGCCGGATCAGCCGCTGTCTGACCAAGCTGCGCGGCGCGTTGGCCGATCCCGGGGAATGACCGACCTCGACGACGAGCTGCCCGCCTGGAGCCTGCGCCGGGATGACCCGCGCGCCGGCGGCCTGCCGCGCACCTGGCCGCACCGGATCGACCGCGACTGGGCGTGGGGCGGCTCCGACGGGGCGCAGGTCCGGGTCGCCATCGTCGACAGCGGCGTCGATGGGGCGCATGAGCTGGTGGGGGGCGTGACCCGCGCGGTGGCGGTTGAGGTGGCCGACGGCGAGGCGCGCGTGGTCGAGGACTCGGTCGGCGACGTCGCCGGGCACGGCACGGCGTGTGCCGGCATCGTGCGGTCGATGGCGCCGGCCTGTGAGCTGTGGAGCGTCCGGGTGCTCGGACCGGGCTCACGGGGCGGGGCGACGGCCCTGCTGGCCGGACTGCGCTGGGCGGTGGCGCAGCGGTGCGAGGTCGTCAACCTCAGCCTGTCGACGCCCCGGCGCGAGACGGCGGCCCTGCTGCACGAGATCGCCGATGAGGCGTACTTCGCCGGATCGATCATCGTCGCCGCCGCCCACAACCTCGACGTCCGCAGCTACCCGTGGCGCTTTGCCTCGGTCATCTCGGTCGCCAGTCACGACGGCGCCGACCCGTTTGAGTTTCTCTACAACCCGCAGCCGCCGGTCGAGATCCTGGCCCGGGGCGTCGACGTCGAGATCGCGTGGCTGGGCGGAGTGCGGATCATCGCGGCCGGCAACTCGTTCGCCGCCGCGTGCGTGAGCGGCGTCTGCGCCCTCATCCTGGCCAAGCACCCGGGCCTGACGCCCTTTCAGCTCAAGACGGTGCTGCGCGAGACGGCGACCAACATGGAGGTCTGAGGATGTCGACCGACGAACTGCGCGCGGCCGTGGCCGCCGGAGCGCTGGCGGCCCGGGAGGGCCACCGGCCACTGCTGCAGGCGATCGTCGAGGTCGCCCGGGCCATCTTCGGCGCCCGCGCCTCCTCGATCATGCTGCTGGACGAGGCCACCGGCGAGCTGGTGTTCGAGGCGGTGACCGGAGAGGGCGAGGACACGCTCATCGGCCGCCGGATTCCCGGCGGGACCGGGATCGCCGGCTGGGTGGCGGAGTCACGACAGACGCTGGTCGTTGAGGACGTGACCCGCGACCCCCGCTTCGCCGCCGAGGAGGCGCGCCGGACCGGCTACGTGCCCAGGGGGCTGATGGCGGTCCCGCTCGTGCGCGGCGAGGCCGTCCTCGGCGTGCTCAACGTGCTTGACCGGCCGGAGCGCCGCCGCTTCAGCGTCGCCGAGATGGAGTTGCTGGAGCTGTTTGCGACCCAGGCCGCCGTCGCGCTTGACCTGCTCCTGCACGCCCGGCGCATCGACGCGCTGCTGACCGGCGGGGACGACCACCTGGCGGCGGTCGCCCGGCTGGCCGGCGCGCTCGACGGCCTGGAGGGCGAGCGGCGGGCGGCGGGCGCCCGCCTGCTGCTGGAGATCGAGAGCGTGCTCGCCGGCTGACCGATCAGAAGACCTTGCCCGGTTCCTCGGACGGAGCCTTCGCCTTGAGGTGGGCCTCAACCTCGAGGTCCTCGTCCTCGCTGCGGGCGACCCGCAGGCTGGGGTCCTCGGCAGGGCCCTTCGCCTTGATGTGGCCCTCGACCTCGCCCTCGTCCGGCGTCTTCCTCGGCTCGTCCTGCATGCCTGCCTCCTTGAGAAGGGAGTCAACGATGCCCACAAGACGGGCGACTGTGAGAGATTCTTCCCGTGATGGGAGAAGGTGCCGAGATGACCGGCCTGGCGCGCCTGATCACGGCGCTGGCCGGCGAGCGGGCAAACGGCGATGGGCATCCCGCCGGCGGCGCCGCGGCCGCGGTCGTGGCCGCGCTGGCCGCGGAGCTGGCCGCCGGGGCCGCCGACTGCTCCCGGGCGCAGTGGGATGAGGCCGGAGGCGCCCGCGCCCAGGCCCAGGTGCTGCGCCGGCGGGCGGTCAGCCTGGCCGAGCGAGACGCGACGGCCTACGCGGCGGCCAGGCGCGCCCTCGGCGAGCGCGGCCACCCCACCTCCGGTGATGACGGCACGGTCCGTGACCGGCAGCTCGGCGTGACCCTGGAGCAGGCCGCCGATCCTCCGCTCGCGCTGGCCGCCGCGGCCGCTGACATCGCCGAGCTGGCGGCTCTGATCGCCGCGCGCGGCGCCGGGGACGTCCGTGCCGACGCCGGCATCGCGGCGGTGCTGGCGGCGGCCGCCGCCCGGGCCGCCGCCCGGCTGGTGCAGATCAACCTGGTCGCCGGCGGCGACCGGCGGCGCACCGAGCGGGCCCGGGAGCACGCGGAGGCTGCGGCCGCGGCCGCAGCCGCAGCGCTGGCGGGGGACATCTGATCGGAAGAATCGACCGGCCTGCCGCGTCCAGTGGTCGAGCACGATGCCCGGGATGGACGAAGAGCAACTTGCCGAGCTGATCGCCGCGCTGCCGCCGGCACCGGAGGGATGGGTGCGGGCGGCGATCGAGCTGCCCGGCGCCCGGGCGGCCATCGAGGGACTGACCGCCCGGGCGGCCGCCGACAGCGAGGCCCGCGCGGCCATGCTGGCTGACCTGGAGCGGGCGCTGCGCGGCGCCGGCGTCGAGCCCGGACCGGGGTTGCTCGATGTCCTGCGCGCGCGCCTGCGCGGTCTGACGGAGTGAGCGGAGCGGCGGCCGCCACCGTCGACGGCGGCGCTGCCGCGCGGTGGTTCGGCGGCTACCGATCGGCCCTGGCCCGCCGCGACCTGCGGCTGCTGCTCGGCGGCCTGGTCGCGTCCGCGACGGGGAGTTGGGCATACAACGTCGCGCTGCTGGCATTCGTGTTCGACCGCACCCACTCCCTGGGCCTGGTCGCGGTGGCAGGGCTGGTGCGCTTCGTCCCGGCGCTCGTGTTCAGCGCGTACGCGGGCGTGATCGCGGAACGGACCGAGCGGATCCGGCTGATGGTCGGAGCCGACCTCGGCTGTGCGGTCTGGCAGGCCGCAGCCGCCGCGGTGGCGGCCGCGACGGGTCCGGTCGCGCTCGTGCTCGTCCTCGCCGGGCTGACAGCGGCCACGAACATCGTCTACAACCCCGCCGTCGCGGCCACCATCCCGTCGCTGGTCGGTGAGGAGGATCTCGTCGCCGCCAACGCGCTCACCGAGACGGTCGACAACCTGGTCGTCATCGCCGGGCCGGCGGTCGGTGCGGTCCTGCTCCTTGTCGGCTCGCCGGCGCTCGTGTTCGCCGTGAACGCCGGAAGCTTCCTGTTCTCGGCGGCGCTCGTCGCGCGGGTGCACACCCGCAGCCGGCCGGTGGACGTCACCGAGGCCGGAACCGCGGGGCTGTGGCGGCAGATGACCGCCGGCGCGCGCACGATCGCCTCCCTGCCCGCCGCCCGCACCCTCGTCGCCTTCTGCGTGCTGGTCAGCTTCGTCTACGGCACCGACACCGTCGCGCTCATCGCCGTCTCCGCCCACCGGCTGGGAACCGGGGCCGAGGGCTTTGGCTACCTGCTCGCCGGACTGGGGATCGGCGGGATCATCATGGCCGCCGCCGTTGACCGGCTGTCACGGTCGGCGCGCCTGGCGCCGATCATCCTCGCCGGGACCGCCGGCTATTGCCTGCCCACGGCGCTGATGGCGGTGATCCACAGTCCGGAGCTCGCGTTCGCCGTTGAAGTGGTGCGCGGTGCAGCGACGCTCATCGTTGACGTGCTGGCCGTGACTGCGCTGCAGCGGGCGGTTCCGGGCGAGCAGCTGGCGCGGGTGTTCGGCGTCTTCTTCGCGTTCGTGCTGGCGGCGATCTCGCTGGGAACGCTGCTCACGCCGCCGCTGATCAACGGCGCGGGACTCGATGCGGCGCTGCTGACGCTGGCCGTGGCGCCGACGGCGCTGGGGCTGCTCGGCTTTCCCGCGCTGCGCGCCGTCGACCGTGGCACGGCGGCCCGCACCACGGCGCTTGAGCCGCGCGTGCGGCGGCTTGAGCAGCTGGACATGTTCGCGTCCGGCTCCCGCCCGGTGCTGGAGGCGCTGGCCGGCGCCGCCGCGGAGCTGCGGTGTGCCGCCGGGACGGCGATCGTGCGCGAGGGCGAGCCCGCCGATGCGCTGTACGTGCTCGTCGAGGGTTCGGTGGAGGTGACCGCCGCGGGCGAACGGGCGGGTCCCGCCCGTCATCTGCGGACGATGACCGCGCCGGATTACTTCGGCGAGATCGGCGTGCTCCGGCACATGCCCCGCACCGCGACCGTGACGGCGCTGACCGACTGCCGCTGCGAGCAGATCGCGGGCGCCGCGCTGCTGGAGGCCCTGGCGACCGCCCCCGCCTCATCCTCGCTGACGGAGACCGTGCGCCGCGGGCTGGCGCTCACGCACCCGTCGCTGACTCGCGCGGACGGCTGACCGCCAGCCCGGCCAGGTAGCCGGCGACAAACGCGTCTCCGGCGTCACCCGGTCATCCCCCGGACGGTGGCCTCGGCGCCGTCGGCGGCGAGCCGGCGGAGGTGCTCGATGAGCAGGTCGCGGAACACCGCGTCGCTCGCCAGCTCGGCGGCGAAGACCTGGCGCAGGGCAAGCAGCGCGTCGACGACCTGCTCCGGCGCCTCGCGGCCGGCGAGCCGGTCGGCGATCTGGTCAGCGAGCGGGTCCTCGACGACGAGGCCGCGGCCCCGGTCTGACCGGCGGGTGCTGACGAAGCGCATCCAGGCGGCGACGCCGAGCGTGGCGATGACCGGCTCGGCCCCGGCCCGCCGCCGGTCCCGGATCGTGCCCAGCAGCCGCTGGGGCAGCTTCTGGCTGCCGTCCATGCAGATCTGGGCCAGCCGGTGGCGCAGGGCGGGGTTGGCGAAGCGGTGCAGGACCTCCTCGGCGTAGGCGGCGAGGTCAAAGCCGGCCGGCACCTCGAGCGTCGGCGCGACCTCGGTCATCATCAGACAGCGCAGCAGCGCCGCCAGCGGCCCGTCCGGCGCGGCGGCGTCAGCGGCGAACTCGTGGCCGGCGAGGATGCCGAGATAGGCCAGCGTCGAGTGGCTGCCGTTGAGCATCCGCAGCTTGATGTGCTCATACGGGCGCACATCGGCGGTCAGGGTCGCGCCGCTGAGCTCCCACGCCGGCCGCTCGGCGGCGAAGTCGTCCTCGATGACCCACTGGCTGAAGGGCTCGGTGACGACGGCGCCCTCGTCCCGCACGCCGAGTGCCGCGGCGACGCGGGCGCGGTCGGCACCGGTCGTCGCCGGCGTGATCCGGTCGACCATCGTCGCCGGGAAGCGAACGCTCTCGCCAAGCCAGCCGAGCAGGCGCTCGCCGCCCCGGCGGGCGGCGAACTCACGGACGAGGCCAGCGAGGACCGGCCCGTTGTGGGGGAGGTTGTCGCAGCAGACGATGCTCACCGGCGCGCCGTGGGCCCGCCGGCGGCGGTCCAGCCCGGCGACGAGCTGGCCGAGGACGGTGCGCGTCCCGCCGTCGGCGAGGTCGGCGGCGATCTCCGGGCTGTCGGAGCGCAGGCGGTTGGTGGCCGGATCGTGGTGGTAGCCCTTCTCGCTGACGGTGAGCGTCACCACCCGCGTGGCCGGGGCGGCGATCCGCTCCAGCAGGCCCTCGGCGTCCGCCTGAGCCCAGCGGACCTCCCGCACGCTGCCCACCACCCGGAGCCGCTCCGCCGCCCCGTCGCGGACGATGAGCGTGTACAGGCCGTCCTGCGGGCCCAACTGGTCGACGACCGCGCGGCTGCGCTGGGTCACGCCGCAGATGCCCCACTCACCGCCGCCGGCGGCGATCGCATCCTCGGTGCACACCGCCTGGTGGGCGCGGTGAAAGGCACCGATGCCGAGATGGACGATGCCCACCCCCAGCGACCCGGGGTCGACCCGCGGCGCCGATGCGGGGGGCAGCGAGCCGAGCGAGGCCAGGCCGAGACGGGTGGCCGTCATCGGCCGGCGCGAGGCGCGACGCTCACATCACCACGCCCAGCTGCCACGGGGTGAACTCCTCGTCGCCGAAGCCGAACTCCTCGCTCTTGGTCCGCCGGCCGGAGGCGACGGCGAGGATCTGGTCACCGACACGGGGTCAAAGCCCGGGGTGTCCATGAACACCGGGCCGGGCGAGGTCACCGGCTCGGCGTAGCCGTAGACGGCCCGCAGCGGGGTGGATCCGCCCGTGGCCACCGCGCCCAGCGACTTCTCCTCGATGGTGGTCACGCCGCCGGCCGCGTTGCCCGGCGAGGGGTTGTTGTCCAGGCCACGTTCTCCCGGGTGGCCTCGGCGACGACCTCCGGGGCGGTGAACGCGCGCGACACGGTCGCCACCGAGACCCCGGCGCGAGCGGCTACGTCATGGATGCTGGCGGGCACGGGCGCCGGAGATTGTGTCAGCGCGCCGCCCGGCCCGGGCACCGCCGGCCGCGGCCGGAGGGCCTTGACGCATGCTGAGCGAAGGTGATGAGGTGCGCCGATGCCGGATGACGCCAGTGCCAACCGTGCGCTGCTGAGCGCCCGCCTGACCGCCCAGCGGCTGACCACCCCCCGGGCCACGGGCGTGGTGGAGACGACGCGCCATCTCCTGGCCGTCCAGGCCCAGGATCCGCGCGCCGCCCGGCTGGCGATCCGCGCCCGCACGCGCGACGGCCACAGCTCAGAGGTCGATCAGGCGCTGACCGGGGAGCGCTCGCTCATCATCACCTGGGCCAACCGGGGAACCCTGCACCTGATCGCCGCCGAGGACGAGCCGCTGCTGCATGCGCTGACCACCCCGCAGCTGCGGACCGGCAGCGACCGGCGGCTCGCTCAGGAGGGCGTCACGCCGGCCGCCACCGCCCGCGGGCTGGCGGCCATCCGGCGGGCGCTGACCGACGCGCCGATGACGCGCGGGCAACTGCGGGACGTGCTCCAGCGAGCGGATGTGCCGGTGGCCGGCCAGGCGCTTGTCCACGTCCTGTACCGCGCGACGCTGGAGGGGCTGATCGTCCGCGGCCCGCTCATCGACGGTGAGCACGCGTTTGTGCTCGCCGCCGACTGGCTCGGCGCTCGCCCGCGGGTCGATCGCGAGCGGGCGCTGGCGGAGCTTGCCCGCCGCTACCTGGCCGCCCACGGCCCGGCCGACGAGCGCGACCTGGCCAAGTGGGCCCAGCTGACGCTGCGCGATGCCCGCGCCGCCCTGGGGGCCATCGCCGGAGAGCTGGTGGAGTGGCCGCAGGGTCTTCTCGACCTCCGGCGGCCTCCGCACCGCGGGCGCGACGCCCCCGCCCTGCCCCCTCCCCGGCTGCTCGGCCCGTTCGATCCGCTGCTGCTCGGCTGGCGCTCCCGGGAGCTCATCCTCGCCGGCGCCGAGGAGGTCGTCACCGCCAACGGAATGTTCAAGGCGATCGCGCTCATCGACGGCCGGGCGCGCGGCACGTGGACGCTGCCGGGCGGCCGGGTGGCCCTGAACCTGTGGGGATCGCCGGACGCGGCGACAACCCGCGCTCTGGAACGCGAGGCGACCGCGGTCCAGGCGTACCTGACGCCCCGGGACCCCGCGCGCGGCGCCGGTTAGTCTCTGTCCGTGGAGATTGAAGCGGCCCGGCACCGGGGCGCGCTGCTGCGTCTTCCGCCAATGGGCGTGCTGTGGACGATCATGATCGTCCTGGTGGCCGCGTACGCCGCCCATCAGGGTCTGGGTCTGGGCGGCCGGGGGTCCGACGCGCTGTTTGACCGGTGGATCAACAGCGGGCTGCTGTGGGGCGCGGCGGTGGCGTGCGCGGCAGCGGCGCTGGGCACCGAGCACGGCCGCGCGGCGTGGCTGCTCGTCTCGCTCGGACTCGCCAGCTGGGCGATCGGCGACACGATCTGGAGCATCCGCTTCAGCGCCACCGCGACCCCGCCGCCGACGAGCGTCTCGGACATCTTCTGGCTGGCGTGGTATCCGCTCATCGTCGCGGCGATGATCGTGCTCGTCCGCCAACGCGTCCCCGGCTTTGAGTTTCACCGCTGGCTTGACGGGATCGCGGTCATGCTGCTGGTGGCCACGCCCTGGGTGGCGCTGTTCCTGCAACCGGTCGCCGAGCATGCAAGCGTCCCCGGGCTGGCGATCGTCATCGACTTCACCTACCCGGTGGCCGACGCCGTGCTCGTGGGGGCGGTCCTGGGGGTGTTTGCGCTGATGGGCTGGCGGCCGGGCCGGATGTGGCTGATCCTCGGCCTGGCGCTGATCGTGATGGGCGTCGCCGACGCGACGTCCTCGGTGCGGTCGCTGGCCCACGTCCATGACCGCGGTGTCTATGACGTCGCCTGGGCGGCCGCCGCCCTGCTC
The DNA here is from genome assembly GCA_035702755.1 of Solirubrobacteraceae bacterium. Taxonomy (GTDB): domain Bacteria; phylum Actinomycetota; class Thermoleophilia; order Solirubrobacterales; family Solirubrobacteraceae; genus Palsa-465. Next base: position 10,931 of record DASSZQ010000194.1, read on the forward strand.
GTCGCCTACGCGGCCTGGCAGCCACACCCGGGCCGCCTCGAGCGCCGGGAGGTGACCGGCTTTCGCGCCATCGCGCTGGCCGTCGCCGCCCAGCTTCTGGCCGCGGGCATCCAGGTCTACGCCATCTTCGCCGAGGTCCCGCACAGCGAGCGCGTCCTGACCGTCGTCGTCCTGCTCATCGCCACCGTGCAGATCGTGATCAGCCGGCCCCGGCCCGCCTCCGACCCGGACGCCGTGGCGGGGCCCCCGGCCCCGCCCGCGCTGCCGGCCCCGCCCGCCCTGGCGCCGGCGCCCGCCCCGCCGTCGGCGGCGCCCGCCGCGGCACGGAAGCGCCGCCCGCCGCCGGACGCCGGCGGCTCGACGGCCGCGGACCGGTAGCCGCCCGGCGGTGAATGTGGGGCGCAGACCCCATTGACGCGGCGTCCACCGCCGCCTAGCTTGGCCTGCGCTGCCGGGGACGGGGCGCTGGGACCGGGCTCAGAAGGCGGTTGGGATGCTTCTGCGCCAAAGCCGGGGAGCCAGCGGGCGTTGGCCTCGCTCCCCAAGCGAAGGAGAGGCAGATGGCCAGTACAGCTGTTGACGGTGCGACGGCACGGCTGTCGACCGCGGTGGTCGACGACCTGCGGGCGCAGGTGCGGGGAACGGTGGGCGCCGCCGGCAACGGCGGCGCCGCCGTGCGCGAGGCGTTCAACGCCATGTACGGCAGCGACCCGGCGGTGACGATCTCCTGCTCGGGAACCGCCGATGTCGTTGCCGGCGTGAACTTCGCCCGCGAGCAGGGACTTCCGCTCGCCGTCCGCGGGGGCGGGCATTCCGTCGCCGGTCTCTCGGCCACCACCGGCGGTGTGCTTCTGGATCTGGCGCCGATGCGCGGCGTGCAGGTCGATCCTGATCGCCGGCGGGCCATCGTCGGAGGGGGCGCGCTGTGGGGGGATGTCGACCGCGAGACCCAGGTGTTCGGCCTGGTGGCACCCGGCGGGGTCGTCTCCGACACCGGCGTGGCCGGACTGACGCTGGGCGGCGGCTACGGATGGGTGCGGCGGCAGTATGGGCTGTCGGCCGACGCGCTCGCTGCGGCCCAGGTCGTCTGCGCCGACGGCCGGATACGCACCGCATCGGCGGAGTCCGAGCCGGACCTTCTCTGGGCCCTGCGCGGGGGCGGCGGCAATTTCGGCGTCGTCACCTCGTTTGAGTTCTCGCTGCAGTCGCTCGGTCCCGTCGTTGGGTTCTCGGCCACGTTCTATCCCGTCGAGGACGCGGCGTCCGTGCTGACCGGCTGGCGCGACTGCGTGAGCGGGATGCCGGACGCGGTCACCTCCGAGGTCATGGCCCTCACCATGCCCGCCAACCCCGGCATGCCGGAAGCCGTTCATGACCGCGGCGTGATCATCGTCGGCGCGGTGTACGTCGGCGATCCTGAGGAGGGCCTGCAGATCACGGCGCCCCTGCGCAAGCTGGGAACGCCGCTGTTTGACATGTCCGGGCCGATGCCGTTCACGGCGGTCCAGTCCGGGTTTGACCCCTTCTTTCCGCGCAACACCCTGCGCGCCTACTGGAAGTCGGAGTACCTGAACGAGTTGTCGGACGCCGCGATCGACGAGATCGCTGACCGAGCACGGGAGCGCCCGGCGCCGCTGACGCTCGTCAACGTGCTGCACATGGGCGGCGCCATCGGCCGCGTCGATCCGGAGGCGACGGCGTTTGCTGAGCGACACGCGCCGTTCATGGTCTCGGTGGATGGCATGTGGAGCGACCCGGCCGATGATGTGGACAACGTCGCGTGGGTGCGAAACGCCCACCGGGCGCTCGCCCAGCACGGCACCGGGCGTAGCTACCTGAACTTCACCGGGCTCGCCGACGAGGCCCCCACGGCGGGAGTCGATACGGCGTTCGGCCGCAACCTCGGCCGTCTGGCTCAGATCAAGTCGATCTATGACCCGGACAACCTCTTCCACATCAACCACAACATCCGCCCCGCGTGAGAGGAGGACCGGATGCTCTGCGCCCACACCATCCGCCGGCTCCGGCCGGGCACGTTCGATCAGTTCGCCGGCGAGTTCGGACCACCGGAGTCGGCGGGCGCCTCCGGCTGGGTCGCCTTCCAGATGCTCCGAGGCGTGGCCAACCGCGACGAGGTGATCACGTTCGGCTTCTTTGACGGCAGTCTCGCCGAGCTGGAGGCCAGCCAGCGCGAGATGGGCTATGAGGAGCTGCGGCACGCCGTCGAGCCCCTCGTGGAGGAGGTGATCGCCAACGGCGTCTACGAGGTCGTCCAGACCCGGATGACCGCCGACGCCGTCAGCGGGTCACCCGGAAGCTGACGTCACTCCGGCGCGCCCCTCGCCGGCGCGCCGGCAGGGTCAGTCGCGGCGGTTCCGGAAGTGGTTGACGAGTCCGCCGGCGACGCCGTCGTGAACGTCGTCGATGCGCAGCACCGTGCCGGCGTCGATTCGCTCGTGGTCGGCGGGCTCGCAGAACAGGAGCGGCAGGATCCCAAAGTTGACCAGGTTCTGGGCGTGGATCCGGGCATAGGACGTGGCGATCACCGCCCGCAGGCCGAGGAACGCGGGAACGAGCGCCCCGTGCTCACGGGAGGATCCCTGGCCGTAGTTCTCGCCGCCGATGACGAGGTGGCCCGCGTCCTCGCGCAGCTTGAGCGCGCGCTCGTAGGCCTCCTCGTCGACCTGGCGGAAGTAGTGCTCGGCGAGGGCGGGGATGTTGGAGCGCAGGCTCAGGGCCGAGCCGGCGGGCATGATCTCATCGGTCGAGATGCTGTCGCCGAGGGCGAGCAGAACCGGCGCCTCGATCGTCTCCGGCGGCGGGGAGAGGCTGGGCATGGCGCCTCGAACTCCGAACGCGGGTGGGGTACATTCGGCCGGCCCTCGCCGGCCGCGGGTGACATCTCCTGAGTGCGATCACCATCAAATGACCGTCCCCAGTCCCCAGCCCTCGCCGTCGAGCGCCGGGGGCCGCCGGTGAGCGCCGCTTCGATCGAGGAGGCCCTCGCGCTGCTCGATTGGCGCCGCCAGATCGCCGAGGCGTACGCGTCGGTGAGATCCGCCGCGGATGCGCAGCGGGCCTGGGCCGACTGGCACCGCACGCGCACCCGCCTGTTTCGCGCCCACGGCCAATCACCGATCCCGGCGACCGAGCGCGCGGCCTACACCGGACCCCACCTGTATCCCTATGCGCCGCAGTGGCGCGTGCTGGCCGACGTGGAGCCGGCGCCGGTGGCCCCGCTGCAGCTGCCGACGAGCCAGGATGAGGTGATGACCGCCCGGCGCTTTGCCCGGGCGCGGTTTGAGGCCGCCGGGACCGATCTCGCGCTTGACCTCTACCTCCTTGAGGGCTACGGCGGCGGCCTGTTTCTCCCGTTCGCCGACGCCACCAGCGGCCAGGAGACCTACGGCGCGGGCCGGTACCTGCTCGACACCGTCAAGGGGGCGGACCTGGGACTCCAGGACGGCCGGCTGGTGCTGGACTTCAACTTCGCCTACCAGCCATCGTGCTCCTATGACTCACGCTGGATGTGTCCGCTGGCCCCACCCGCCAACCGCCTGCCGGTGCCGGTCCGCGCCGGCGAGCGGCTCGGAGCGTAGATATTCTGCCGGCATGGATCTCGGCACGCCGATCTCCTATGAGGTGCTGGAGCGGGGGACGCCGGTGTACAGCGCCGACGGCGAGCAGATCGGGAAGGTCAGTCACGTGCTCGCGGCCGAGGACGAAGACGTCTTCGACGGCGTCGTGATCGGCGAGCACCTGTTCGGCACGGAACATCGATTTGCCGATGCCGATGACATCGACGCGATCTACGAGAAGGGCGTGGTGCTCAAGCTCCAGCGCAGCGAGTGCGAGCGGCTACCCAAGCCGTCGGCCAACCCCGCGGTCATGCGCGACGACCCCGCGGAGTCAAAGGCCGACGTCCGCCACGAGAAGCTGATGCGCGCCTGGGACCTCATCTCAGGCGACTACTAGAGACCGCGCTCGCCCCCGGTCCGAAGGACAGCTCTTGACCGGAGCAGCGGTTGGGATCTGCCCGTCGGCGATGAATCCGACATGGTCAGGCAGTCTGTGACAGCAGGATCGCAACCCAGAACGGAGGGCCCATGAGCAAGCTGAGACTCAGCATCACGATGTCGCTGGAC
>DASSZQ010000110.1:0-27572 GCA_035702755.1 Solirubrobacteraceae bacterium
CGTCCCGTACGCCCAGGCGGTGCTGTTCGGCCTGGCGTTCTTCTTCACGGGGTTGACGACGCTGTTCGCCAACCCGTTCACCACCACGACGACGCCGCCGGCCGAGGGCGCCGGCCTCGATCCGCTCCTGCGCCACGCGACGATGATGGTGCACCCGCCGATGCTGTACTCCGGCTACACGCTGATGCTGGTGCCGTTCGCGTTCGGCATTGGCGCTCTGATCAGCGGCCGGCTCAACGCGGAGTGGATCCAGGTCACACGCCGGTTCGCGCTCGCCGCCTGGCTGTGCCTGGGGGTCGGCATTCTGCTCGGCGCCCGCTGGTCCTACACCGAGCTGGGATGGGGCGGCTACTGGGCCTGGGACCCGGTGGAGAACGCGGCCCTGATGCCGTGGCTGACGGTCACCGCCTTCATCCACTCGATCATGATCCAGGAGAAGCGGGGGATGCTGAAGGTCTGGAACATCTCGCTGATCCTGACCTCCGGCACGCTGGCGATCGTCGGCACGTTCCTCGTGCGCTCCGGGATCCTCAGCTCGATCCACGCCTTCGTCTCCGATCCGACGCTCAACATCGCGTTTGTGACGCTGATCGCCGTGCTCGTGGTCGCATCGCTGTACCTGGTGATCATGCGCCGGGAGAGCCTGCGCACGGCCTCGGGGCTGGACTCGCTCTTCTCCCGCGAGGCCGTCTTCCTGTTCCAGAACCTGGTGCTTGTCGCGCTCGCCGCGGTCGTGTTCTGGGTGACGTTCTTCCCGCTCATCTCCGAGGCGATCACCGGCACCGAGGTTTCGGTCGGTCCGCCCGCGTTCCGGCCGTTCGTGGTTCCCCTGGCGCTGATCGTGGTGCTGCTCTCCGGGATCGGTCCGATCATCGCCTGGCGCCGGGTGACCCTGTCCAAGCTGCGGCGGGCGTTTGCGTTCCCGGCCGGGGTCGGGGCCGCCGTGCTGGTCGGCCTGCTGTTCGTCTCCGGCGTGACCGATCACATGGCGGCCTACCTGATGTTCGGCTTCGGCGCCTTCGTCGCCGCCACGGTGGCTCAGGAGTTCTTCCGCGGCACCCGGGCGCGCGGGGCGATGACCTCGCAGACCCCGCCGGCCGCCCTGCTCGGCCTCGTCCGCCGCAACCGCCGCCGCTACGGCGGATACATCGTGCACCTGGGACTTGCCGTCGCGCTGGTCGGCGTCGCCGCCTCCACCAGCTTCCAGCACCAGCGCACGGCGACGCTGATGCCCGGCCAGAGCGTGACCACCGACGGCTACACGTTCAAATACGTTCGGCCGACGGCCAGCGCCACCGCGCAGAAGATCTCGTTTGGGGCCGTGGTGGCGGTCAGCAAGGCCGGGCGGCCGGTGACGACGCTCCACACCAGCTACGGCCTGTACCCCTCCCAGGACCCGATGCAGCCGATCGGCCGGTTCTTCAACGGGTCGAGCGAGAGCGACGTCGGCCTGCGTTCCAGTGCGTGGCGGGACCTGTGGATCGTGATCGCGCCGAACATCGCGCCCCTGCAGAAGCAGATCAATCAGGGCAACCTCGTCCTCGCCCGGGCGATCCTCCAGGCCCAGCGGCTGCCGGTCGCCCAGCAGGCGGCACAGCTCGATCGGCTCTTTGCGCTGCGCGACCTCGCGATCCGTGAGCTCGCCCAGCGGTTCGTCTCCCATCCGTGGTCGTCTCAGTTCCTGCTTGAGGTCTCGCCGCTGGTCATGTGGCTGTGGCTCGGCGCGCTGATCGCCGCCTGCGGCGGTGTGATCGCGCTGTGGCCGGTTCCGCGCCGCCGGCGCGCTCGGGCCGGGACGGCCGTGGCCGCTCCGGCGCCGGCCGCCGTGACGGCGAGCGCTGCGCCGCCGGCGGCCTCCGAGCGGCCGCGCGAACTCGTCTAGCCTTCCGGTCAGGCCATGCTGTCCTACCTGATCGTGCTCGTCGTTCTGGCGGCCGCCGTCTATTTCATCTCGGGCCCGCTGCGGGCGGCGCGCCAGGAGAGCGAGTCTGACCGGACGCTGGCCCGCCTCGCCGATCTGGAGGCGGCCCGCGACGCCAAGTACCGCGAGATCCGCGATGCCGAGCTCGATCTGCGGACGGGCAAGCTCTCGGAGGCCGACTATGAGGCGATCGACCGCGCGCTGCGGGCCGAGGCGATCGACATCCTCCATCGCCTCGACGAGGTGCAGGCCGAACACCAGCCCGCCTGAGCGGATACCATCAACGCCGTGGTTGCCGTTCTTGACTTCGTCCAGGTGGTCCTCTGCGTGGGGCTCATCTTCCTCATCCTCATGCACTCAGGCAAGGACGCCGGCCTCTCCGGCGCCTTCGGCGTGGGCACCGGCGCCGGTCCGCTCGGCGGCGGCTCGCTGGTGGAACGCAACCTCAACCGGTGGACGGTCGCCTTCGCCATTCTGTTTGCGATCAACACGATCGTGTTGATCAAGATCAGCTGACGCGCCGGCTTCTCAGGCCTCGCGCTCGCCGCTGAGGCGGTCGACGAGCCGCAGCAGGTCCAGCGGGCTGAACGGCTTGGTCAGGAACAGGTCGGCCCCGGCCGCCTCCGCCTGTGCCTCCATGCGGTCGCCGTGGGCGGCGGTCAGGATGACTATCGTCGCCGAACTGGTGGCCGGGTTGGCCCGCATCTCCCGGCAGGCGGCGATCCCGTCCATCCGGGGCATGTCGACGTCGAGGAACACGAGCGTCGGCTGGGTGCGCTGGGCCATCTCCACCGCCTGGACCCCGTCGGCGGCCTCATAGAGCGCAAACCCGGAGACGTCCTCGAGCGTCGTCGTGACGAGCTTGCGGATGAAGGGATCGTCGTCGACGACGAGGACCCCCGGCTTCACCAGACGTCCCTGCCGATCTGCGCGAACGTCCGGTCCTCGATCCGGTTGAAGGCCTCGATGACCGCCGGATCAAAATGGGTCCCGGACTCCCGGCAGATCATCGTCCGGGCCTCGCCGAGCGGGAACCGGGGACGGTACGGGCGGTCCGTGGTCAGCGCATCGAGGACGTCGGCGACCGCGAACACGCGCGCGGCGACGGGGATCTGCTCCCCGGACAGGCCGTCCGGATAGCCGCTGCCGTCCCACCGCTCATGGTGGGAACGGACGACCGCGGCGGCGTCGGCGAGGAACTCGATGTGGCCGATGATCTCGGCGCCGACGGCGGGGTGGCGCGCCATCAGCGCGCGTTCCTCGGCGGTCAGCGCGCCCGGCTTGTACAGGATGGCGTCGGGCACCGCGACCTTGCCGATGTCATGCAACAGGAAGCCGAACTCCATCTCCGGCGCGTCCGGGCGGGGGAGACCCATGGCCCGCGCGATCTCGATCCCGTAGGCGGCCACACGTTCGGCGTGCTTGCCGGTGTAGGCGTCGCGGGCCTCGACGGCGTTGGACAGGGCCCGGACCGTGGCGCGATAGGAACCGGCGAGCTGCTGGGAGCGTGCCCGCTCCTCCTTGAACGTCTCGCGCAGGTCGGCGGCGTAGCGCTCCAGCTGAAGCTCCTTGTCGGCGGCCTCCCGTTCGCGGCGCGCCAGCTCAGCGCGCAGCCGGGCGATCTCCTGCGTCAGCTCAGCCTCGGTCCCCAGCTCCACCGACAACTTGCCTCACTTTTTCCGGATTTCCACGCAGTGCCGAGAGCAATGCCTGGGCCGCATCCTCCACCGGCACGACCTCCATACCAAGGTTGACGATTCCCGTCGGCGTCGGCGACGCCCCGTCTGAGAATAGGATCACGGCCCGTCGCAGGCGCCGCCCTCGCAGGTTCAAAGCCTGCAAAATCGCCTGAGGACTGCGGATTCCTACATCGATGAGGGCAACTTCGAAGCGCCGCTCGCCGCACACGCGGGCGGCGGCGCCGCCGTTGGACTCCCACTGGTGCTCGATTCCCAGCTCGTCCAGCGCGGGCTCCAGGACGGGCTGCAGCTCCTCCCGTCCCACGATCAGCACCCGGGAGCGCCCGGCGCGAACGGCGGCCGCCAGCACATTGCGCAGTTCGTCGGCGTCGATCGGCTTGTCCACCACCCACTCGCCGGACAGCTCGCTGCGCCCGGAGAAGACCGAGACGAACACGATGGGGGTCGACCGGAGCTCCGGGTCGGCCCGGATCTGACGCAGTACTTCAAAGCCGTCCATCTCCGGCATAAGGATGTCGAGCGTGACGGCGTCAAAGCGTTCGCGGCGCAACCGATGGAGGGCCTCCTCGCCGCGGGTGGCGATGCTGCACTCGATGTCGAGCGGCGCCAACTGCCCGGCGATCAGCTCCGCGATCTCCGGCTCGTCGTCGACGATGAGCACCCGGCGGCCCTGGATGATGTCGAGCGCCGGGCGGTCGGCCGGTGCGGTCACCGCGGCCGGGATGAGGACGTGGAAGGTGGTGCCGCGCCCCGGCTCTGACTCGACGTGGATCTCGCCGTGGTGCATGTCGACGAGCGATTTGACGATCGACAGCCCCAGCCCCGTTCCCGGGTTGTTGGTGCTCCCCCCGCGGGCGCGATAGAAGCGCTCGAAGGCGCGCGCCGCCTCCTCCTCGGTCATGCCGATGCCGGAATCGGCGACGACGATCCTCACCCAGGCGCGGTCGGCCTCGACACCGATGTGGATCCGCCCGCCCTCCGGGGTGTAGAGGTGCGCGTTGGTCAGCAGGTTGCCGATCACCTGGCGGATGCGGTCCGGGTCAGCGAGGGCGAGCGGCAGGGTCGGCGCGACGTAGATCCCCAGGTGCTGGTGCTTGGCGTCGATCCGCGGGCCCATGAGCTCGGCGAGATCGCGCACCGCCTCGCCGACGTCGATCGGCCGGCGGTTGATGTGGACGTGGTCGGCCTCGATGCGGGCGACGTCGAGCAGGTCGTTGACAAGCTCGACGAGCCGGTCGGTGGAGCGCTTGATGATGTCGACGAACTCGCGGTGGCGGGCCGACATGCCGTCCGGGTTTCGCTCCAGCAACTCGACGAAGCCCTTGATCGACGTCAACGGGCTGCGCAGCTCGTGCGAGGCGGTGGCCACGAACTCGCTCTTGGCCCGCTCCAGCTGAGCCCGCGCCGTCACGTCGCGCACCGTCCAGACGACCCCGCCGGCGGCGCCGTCCAGGCGGCCGGCGGTCACGCTGAGGACCCGTCCGGAGTGGTCGATGACGACCTCCTGCTCAAGGGCGGTGTCCAGCGCCGGCAGGGGGCTGGCCGGGCCATCGACGCGGTCGCCGGGGGCGAGCTCAGGCACGAGCTCCTCGGCCCGGGGGTTGACGGTGGCGATCGCGGTCGACCCGGCCTCGGTCACGATGAGGCCGTCGCCGAGGCTCTCGATCGTCTCGGCCAGGCGCCGGCGCTCGTCGTCGATCTGCCGCTGGGCGCGGGTGAGATCGTCGGCCATCGCGTTGAAGGCGATGCCGAGCTCGCGGAGCTCCCGGGGGCCGGAGGGCTCCACCCGCCGCCGCAGCTGCCCGGAGGCGAGCTCGCCGGTTGCCCCCACCAGCTCGTCGAGCGGGCGCCGCATCGATCGAACGAGCACGGCGATCAGTGCCAGGGCGGCCATCAGGGCCAGCGCCCCGGCAACGACGACGACGATGATGGCGTTGCGCGAGTCGGTGCGCACGCGCGCCTCGGCAGCGGTCTGGCGGGCCCGCTGGCGCGCCTGGAGTAGGTCGGCGACGAACCCGGCGCGGGCCAAGGGGCCTCCGCCGGCCCCGGCGGAGCCGAGATGCCCTCCTGCCGCCGCGGCGGCGGCCGCCTGCTCCAGCCCAATCTGCTGGGCGACGAGCCGCGCGCTGGCCGGGTCCGAGGCGGCGAGGGCACGCGCCGACTGGGCGGCGTGGGCAAAGGCGCCGGCCGCCTGACGGCGGGCGGCGGGGGCACCGGGGCCCGAGGCGTCGCGCTCGATCTCCGCCTCGACGACCCCGGCGCTGGTGAGGTTGGCGACGGCCGTCCCCAGTTCGGCGCTTTGGGCGAGGACATTCTCGTAGCGCTGGCGCGCGCTGTAGAGGCTGGCGATGCCGGCGGCGGCGACGATCGCCAGCGCGACGGCCAGGCCGATCAGCGCAAAGCGCAGCGAGCGAGCGATCGAGAAACGGCCCATAAACGGTTCGGAAGCCCTCAAGCTTTTAGCCGAGGCGCGGATCGTAGCGGCGCGATCCTCCCGGGGGCCAAAACCACACAAAATCGTGCAGTGCCGGATCTGGGCGCCTCCGCCGCAGGTACCATCCCGCGCGATGAAACTCGCCCGCGCGTGGGCGCGGCAGATCTTCGGCGCCTCGCTGGCCGCCATCCTGATACCCGGCGCGATCATCGCGGCCCTCGCCGTGCTCGCGTTCACCGTGGGTCTGCGCCGGATCACCAACCTCGGCCAGGTGTTCACCGGCCCGCCCATTCCGACGGTTCCGCGCACGTCCGTGGCGCCGCCCAGGCCCGGGCGGGCCACCGCCATCAATCGCCTCGCCGCCTCGCTCGCCGGCGCCGGTCACGGCACCCGCGTCGTGCGGCTGACGAGCGTTCCCGGCTTTCCGGCGATCGGCGTCGGCCTGATCGGCGGCGGGACCGGTACCGGGGCCGCTGGTGGCGGAGCAGCGGGCACCGGCGGTTCCGGCGGTGCGCCGAGCGGCGGACGCGGCCGGTCGCACGGCGGCTCCGGCCACCGGCACAATGCTGGCTCCGGGCATCGGCCCGGCGCCGGGAGCGGGCACGGGCAGGGCGGCCACGGGCACGGCAACGGCGGGCACGGGCACGGCAACGGCGGGCACGGGCACGGTAACGGGGGGCACGGCAACGGCGGTGCCCCCGGCGCCGGCGGATCGGCGCCCTCCCCGGTGGTCCCCACGCCGGTCGTGGGCAGCGGGCCGGGCGGGGTTCAGCCGATTCCGGTTGTGGGGCCGGCTCCGGGCTCAGCCGGACAACCGTCCGGGGCGGGAGGGGCCGGTGGCGCCGGCGGCGCGGGTGGGTCTGGCGGCGGTGGCGGTGCCGGCGGTGGCGGCTCAGCCGGTGGCGCCGGGGGAGGTCGCCCCGGCGGTTCTGGCGGCAGCCCGGACGAGGGCGGTGGCCGGCCCGGACGCGGCGGCGGATCGAACGGCGGCTCCGGGGGCGGGGGTCATCCGGTCACGGCTCCGGCGGTGGCGACGCCCAGCACCACCACCGTGGTCGAGTCAGTGCAGGCTCCGGCGAGCCAGGGCGATCGGTACGGCAACGGCGATCAGGGCGGTCACGGCGGCTACGGTCCCGGGTGCGGCGGCGACAACCCGGGTGGCCCGGGCAACGGCTCCGGTGACGGCCAGGGCGGTGGCTCCGGAGATGCCCAGGGCGGCCAGGGCGGCTGGTCCGGTGACGGCGGCGGTGGCCAGGGCGGCTGGTCCGGCGGCGGCCAGGGCGGTGGCTCCGGGGATGGCCAGGGCGGCCAGGGCGGCTGGTCCGGTGACGGCGGCGGTGGCCAGGGCGGCTGGTCCGGCGGCGGCCAGGGTGGCCCGTCCGGCGGCGGTGACCACGGGTCAGGACAGGCGGGCTGGGGTGGGGGCCAGGGCGGCGGCTCCGGAGGCCGGGGGCAGGGTCACTAGCCCGGACGCCCGGCGGCGAGCGCCCGGTGGGCCCGTCGCGCGGGCTGGGTATCGTCGGACGGGATGACGCCGATGTCGCGCCACACCATGCTCCGTGCCGGCCTTCTTGTGTGCGCGCTCGTGCTCGCCGCCTGCGGCGGCAAGGTCGCCACCTCGTCAGGCGCTCAGAACTCGCCGTCGACGTCCGCCGGCGGCTCGGCGTCGGCAGCAGCGGCCCGGGTCCCGGCGCCCGCCGCGGACTGGCCGGAGTTCGGCGACAACGCGCAGGCGACCGGCGTCGGCCCGGCTCACACGGGCATCACCCCGGCGACCCTGGGACGGCTGCGGCTGCGCACGGTGCGCATCGACGGGGTCGCCGACTCGACCGCCATCGAGCTGCACGGTGTCCGGGTCAACGGCTCGCGCCGCGACCTGGTGGCGGTCACCACCAGCTACGGGAAGACGATCGCGATCGACGCCCGGACCGGGCGCCGGCTGTGGGAGTTCGATCCCGCGGGCGTCAACAGCACCCCCGGCAACCCGCAGGTGACAACCGCGTCGCCGGCCGCCGACCCGGACCGGCGGTTCATCTACAGCGCCAGTCCCAACGGCGTCATCCACAAGCTCTCGGTGGCGACCGGCCATCAGGTGTGGTCGCAGCGGATCCTGTTCGATCCGGTCCATGAGAAGATCGCCTCGTCGCTGACGATCTCCGGCCGGTGGGTGGTGGCGGTCACCGGCGGCTACTACGGTGACGCACCGCCCTACGACGGTCACGTCGTCACCATCGACCGGGCCAGCGGGCGGATCGACCACGTCTGGAACACCGAATGCTCCAGTCGCCACGCGCTCATCCGGGCTAGCTCGTGCCCGGCCACCCGCAACCGGGGCGATAACGCGATCTGGGGACGGCCCGGCGCCGTCATCGAGCCCGGGAGCGGCCGCATCCTGGTGGCCACCGGCAACGGCCCGTTTGACGGACGGACGACCTGGGGTGACAGCGTGCTGGAGCTCAGCGCCGATGCCGGCCGGCTGCTGCAGAACTGGACGCCGGCCAACCAGGTGTCGCTGTACCACAGCGACACCGACCTGGGCAGCTCCTCGCCGGTGCAGCTGCCGCCGTTCCACGGCGCGCGGCTGATCATCCAGGGCGGCAAGGACGGTCTCCTTCATCTGCTCAACCTCGCTCGCCTCAACGGCGCCATCGCTGCGGCCGGGCCGCGACTGGGCGGCCAGGTCAGCCAGGTCTCCGCGCCCGGCGGCGGCGAGGTGGTGGCCCAGCCGGCGGTGTGGACGCACGGGGGTCAGGTCTACGTCTTCGCGACCACCAGCAGCGGCACCGCTGCCTACCGGCTGGTCGATCCCCGCCATCCGCGGCTGGCGCCGGTCTGGAGCGACGGCACGGCCGGGACGAGCCCCGTGGTTGCGGGGGGTCTGCTCTATGTCTATGACCCGGGGGGCGGCATCGACATCCGGCGGCCGCTGACCGGCGCGCTGCTGCGCCGGCTCCCAGCCGGATCCGGGCACTGGAACAGCCCCATCGTCGCCGGCGGGCGGATCATCGAGACGACGGGCAACTACCACTCGAGCGCCACCGCGAGCACGATCGACATCTACCACCTGCCCGGTCGCTGAGCGCCCGTCCGGGGCGGCGGGAACCGGCAGGCCCGCGGGCGCCGGTCGCCGCTCAGAGGCGCCGGGCGACCTCGGCGGCAGCGTGCTCGCCGGAGCGCACCGCGCCGTCCATGTAACCGTTGAACACCTCGGCCGTCTCGGTTCCCGCCCAGTGGATGCGGCCCACCGGCGCGCGCAGCGCGGAGCCGTAGTCGCTCCACACGCCCGGCGGCATGAAGCCGGCGTAGCAGCCCCGGGTCCACGGCTCCGCCGACCAGTTGTGCTCGATGAGCGTCTGCGGTCGACCGGCCTGGCGGCCGAAGAGGCGGACGAAGGCGTCAAGCACCTGCCGGCGACGGGCGGCGGCGCTCTGCGCACCCAGACGCCGGGCGTCCTCGCCGCACACGAAGCCGAGCAGGACGCCGGGCCGACCCTCCGGCGGGGAGTTGTCATACGTGAAGCGCACCGGCGCCCGGTCGGAGTTGCTGTAGCCGTTGAGGCCGGCGTGGCGCCAGAACGGCGTTGGGTACACCGCCTCGAACTTGATCGCCGACCCCTGCGGGATGCGCTGGGTGAGCTGGTCGCGCAGCGCCGGGAGCGCGGGGGAGTAGTCGATTCGCCCGGCGAGCGCCGGCGCCACGGCCACGATCACCCGCTTGCCGTGCCACGTGCCGCGATCGCTCTCGACGGCGACGCCGGACTGTGACTGGCGGATCCGGCGCACCGGCGTGCCAAGGACGACGCGAGGCGCCAGTCGCTGGGCCATGCGGATCGAGATGAGCTGCGACCCGCCGACGAAGCGGGAATCCTGAGCACCGCCGGCGGTGCTGGTGAGATTGATGATCCCGCCCCCGGAGTGCAGGTAGAAGAGCGCGTGCAGGAGCGACAGATCCCGGGGCTCGGCGGCGAACACCGCCCTGGTGGCCAGGTCCAGAAGGAACCGTGCGCCCTCGGTGCTGGTGTTGGCGAGCTTGAACGTCTCCAGCGTCTGGGAGTCCATCGCCCGGGCGTTGGGCGCTGTCCACGGCCGCTTGAGGGGAACGGTCGACTCCAGCGCGATGATGCGCGTCAGCAGCGTGGCGAAGTCGGCCGCGTCCGCCGGCGGCAGGGGCGGGATCAGCCCGGAGAAGTGAGACAGCCGCCCCTGGAAGTCGAGCACCTGCGCGCCCTTCGTGTACGTCTTGAACGTGTGGATGCCCAGTGCCCGCGCCCGCGCTCCGACCCGGTCCTGTCCCGGCCCCACCCACTGACCGCCGACCTCGACGACGCGGCCGTGGCCGAGGTCATGGTTGAGCGTGCGCCCGCCGACGCGGTCGCGCGCCTCAAGCACCACCACCGAACGATTGGCGTGCACAAGATCGGTGGCGGCGCTCAGCCCAGCCAGTCCGGCGCCGACGACGATGACGTCCACACGGCGCCCGGCTCCGGCCGCCCGCCCCCGGGCCGCGGCGGCGGCGGTCTGTGGGAGGACGGCCGCGGTCGCGCCCGCGGCCGCGCCGGCGAGCGCCTCGCGACGCGAGATCCGGCTCATCGTCCCGCCGCCACGCAGCCGCGGCGGGAGCTATCGACGGGGAACGGAAGATCGGCGATCAGAGCGGTCTGCACGTAGTCCTCACTTGAGAGGTAGGGGTTGGCGAGCGTCGCCCCCAGCGTGCGCAGCACCGGACGCGGCGCGTCCGGCACGACCCACGGGGCGAGCGCGAGGAACTGGGGCTTGGCGCCGGCGTAGGCGCGGTTGGCCGGCTGATCCTCGCCGGTGACAAACGCGGCGTTGCCGACGTAGTGGCAGCCGCGTCCGCGCCGGCCGCGCTCCAGGATCGCGCTCTGGCCGTCAAACGGGGTGTCGGCGAGGTTGCCGACCATGAACGGGTTGACCGCGTAGGCGAAGTGCACGGTGGGGTCGCTGACGGCGCGGTACGCCGAGCCCATCCACGACAGCGGCTGCCAGTGCTCGGCCGGGTCAGAGCCATCGCCGCCCGTCCACGGGCCGTTGTTGGCGTCGGCCTGGATGACGACGTTGGCGCCCAGGCGATCCAGGCAGCGCATGTAGGTGACGGCCACGTCGGCGCAGGCCGACCGAGCGCCGGCCGGACCGTAGGTGAACGCCGGCAGGCTGGTGGCGATGCCCAGCCGGGCGCCGGTGCCGGGAATGGGGACCGGGCGCAGGTTGCGCCGCGCGGCGACGCCCCGGGCGGGGCCGGCGGCGAAGCCAAGCGCCTGTTCAAAGCCGGTCAGCGGGACCTTGACGTTGTCGGCGAGCAGGTTGGCCAGCGGCGGCGGGGCGTGACGGCGCACGACGCGCGGGCCCCAGACGAAGGTCTGGTCAAGCGCCCGGCCCCGCGTCGGCGCATAGACAGCGCGGATCCCGCGCGCCCCGGGGTCGGCGAGGGCGGCAACGGCGGCACGGGAGCGGGTCAGGCGAAACGGCGCCTGCGTGTTGGAGGCGATGACATAGATGCGGTAGCGAAGCGCCGCCTGAGCCATCGTCGTCATGAACACGCGCACAAACTCGTCGGTGGCCGCCACAAACCCGCGGCCGATCTCGGCGCCGAGCCCGGGGAAGCGGGGCTGGAGGTAGCGCAGGGCCCGCCGATAGCCGGTGTCGATCGCGTTGAGGGTGGTCAGCGTGGGGCAGAGCGACGTGGCACCGCAGCCGTAGCGGCGGGAGCGCAGCAGCGCCCGCGCGGCCGCCCCGCGGGGACCGATGGCCATCGTCTCCAGCCCCACGTCCTCGTCAAAGACGACGAGGTTGGGCCGTCCGCGGGCGAGGTGGGGGAGAACCTCGCGCGCCAGCGCGCAGCCGATGGCGCGCCGGTAGGCGGCGGCCGACACCATGGCGGCGGGGCGCTGCTCGAACTGGATGGCGAACACGCGCAGCGCATGGGGCCGGGGGTCGGCGGCGATCGCCGGCCGCCCCCAGTGCGGGCATGCAGCCGGCCGTGCGGACCAGGGGTGGGCCGCCTCACGCGCCCGCGTCGTGCTGGAGGCGGACACGGCAGTGCCGGAGGCGGGCACGGCAGTGCCGGCCACGGCCAGTGCCGCGGTCGCGCCGAGCGCGCCCAGAAGACCTCTCCTCACGGCGCGCAGCCTACCCGCCGTGGTGCGGAGGTGCAGGCAATCTCACATGCGTTCGGTGGAGCGCATCACGGCAGCCGTGAAAGGGGGCACAGGCCGGGGCCGGGACGTGGGCGCCGGCTCCCGGGGGTCACATGTGTGCGAAATTCGAATCGCCGCTGACGATCTGGAACAAAGTCGCCGCCAGAGGCCGCTCACGGGCGAAATCCGCACGCGCGATCCGAATCTCGCACAGATCGGCTGCTTCGCATCTGCCGCGGCCGCCGATCACGCCGTCCTTGACCGAGCACCGCCTGGCGCAGCGACGTGAGTACGCGGCATCCGACGACGCTGGTGCCGCCCCTGCGCGGTGGCGTTCGCATAGCGTGCGATTGGGCGCTATGCGCCCAAAGGAGGGGCGACAACCCTTATAGTCCCGGGGGATGTCCGAGCGAACGCAGGTGGCGATCATCGGCGCCGGCCCCGCCGGTCTGCTGCTGGGGCAACTGCTGCACCGCCAGGGCATCGAGACGGTCATCCTGGAGTGCCGCAGCCGCTCCTATGTGGAGGCGCGGATCCGTGCCGGCGTGCTTGAGCAGGGGACGATCGACGTCCTGCGCGAGGCCGGCGTGGGCGAGCGGATGGACCGCGAGGGGCTGCTGCACGGCGGCATCTACCTGTGCTTTGACGACACCCGGCATCACATTCCGATGAGCGAGCTGACCAACGGCCGCTCGGTGATGATCTACGGACAGACGGAGGTGGTCAAGGACCTCATCGCCGCCCGGCTGACGGCGGGCGCGCCGCTTGAGTTTGAATGCGACGACGTCACGGTGGAGGGGCTGGAGGAGGACGAGCCGGTCATCCGCTACCGCCACGAGGGCAGCGAGCGGGAGCTGCGCTGCGACATCGTCGCCGGCTGCGACGGATTCCACGGCGTCTGCCGCCAGACGATCCCGGCGGGGCACCTGCGCGTGTGGGAGCGCGAGTACCCATACGCCTGGCTGGGGATCCTCGCCGACGTGCCGCCCTCAACCGATGAGCTCATCTACGCCTACAGCAACCGCGGGTTCGCCCTGCACAGCATGCGCTCGCCCACGCTCAGCCGGCTCTACGTCCAGGTTGACCCGGGGGAGGACATCGCCAACTGGCCGGACGAACGCATCTGGGAGGAGCTGCACGCGCGGCTGGCCAGCGAGGGCTGGTCGCTGACCGAGGGCCCCGTCCTGGAGAAGTCGATCACGCCCATGCGCAGCTTTGTGGCGGCGCCGATGCGCTACCGCTCGCTGCTGCTGGCCGGCGACGCCGCCCACATCGTGCCGCCCACGGGGGCCAAGGGCCTGAACCTGGCCGTGGCCGACGTGACCGTGCTCGCCCACGCCCTCGTCGATCGCTTCCGGACCGGCTCCGATGCGGGACTGGACACGTACTCGGACCGCTGCCTGGGCCGCGTGTGGCGGGCCCAGCACTTCTCCTGGTGGATGACGACCATGCTGCACGCCGACCCGTCAGATGACGCCTACGGCGCGCAGCTGCAGCGGTCGCAGCTGGCCTACGTGACCAGCTCCACCGCGGCCGCGACGTCGCTGGCCGAGAACTACGTCGGCTTGCCGCTGGCTCGGACGGCGAGCGTCGGCGGGGCGGTCGCCCATGGCTGAACTGGCGACGCTGCCGGATGCCATCGCGGAGATGGTGCGCGACGGGGACGCGGTCGCGCTTGAGGGGTTCACCCACCTCATCCCGTTCGCCGCCGGTCACGAGATCCTGCGCCAGGGGCGGCGTGAGCTGGAGCTCATCCGGATGACCCCGGACATCCTGTATGACCAGATGATTGGGATGGGCGCCGCCCGCAAGCTGGTGTTCTCCTACGGCGGCAACCCCGGGGTCGGCTCGTTGCACCGCTTCCGCGACGCGATCGAGCATGACTGGCCGCACGCCATCGAGATCGAGGAGCACAGCCACGCCGGCATGGCCAACCGCTACGCGGCGGGCGCCGCCCGGCTGCCGTTTGCGGTCATGCGTGGCTACGTCGGCACCGATCTTGAGGCGCGCACGCGGGTGGAGCCGATCACCTGCCCGTTCACCGGCGAGGGGCTGGTGGCGGTCCCGGCCCTGCGGCCGGACGTCGCCATCGTTCACGCCCAGGAGGCCGACCGCGAGGGCAATGTCCAGCTGTGGGGCATTCCCGGAGTCCAGAAGGAGGCGATCCTCGCCGCCGACCGCGCGCTCGTCACCGTGGAGCGGATCGTCGATGAGCTGGAGCACCGGCCGGGCGGCGTCGTCATCCCCGGCTGGGTGATCGATGCCGTCGCCGAGGCGCCCGGCGGGTCGCAGCCCTCCTACAGCCTGGGGATCACCGCCCGCGACAATGACTTCTACCGGTTCTGGGACAAGGTCAGTCGCGACCGTGACGACTTTGGGACGTGGATGCGCGAGCATGTCCTGCACCAGCAGGTGACGACGTGACCAGCCAATCGACATCCGGCGCGACCGCGACCAGCGCCGACCCCACCGCCGGCGAGATGCAGACGATCGTCGCCGCCCGCCGGCTGGAGCACGCCGGGTCGGTGTTCATCGGCGTCGGGCGACCCAGCACGGCGGCGATCCTGGCGCGCATGGTCCACAATCCCCACCTGGTGCTGGTGTACGAGTCAGGCACGATCGGCGCCAAGCCGTACCACGTTCCCCTGTCGATCGGCGACGGCGAGCTGGCCGAGACCGCCGATGCCGTCGTCTCGGTCCCGGAGATGTTCAACTACTGGATCGGCCCCGGGCGCATCGAGGTGGCGTTCCTGGGGGCGGCGCAGGTCGACCGGTTCGGCAATCTCAACTCAACGGTCATCGGCGACTATGCCCGCCCCAAGACGCGTCTGCCCGGCGCCGGGGGCGCCCCGGAGATCGCCGCCTGCTGTCAGGAGGTGGTGGTGATCGCGCCCCATACGCGGCGGACGTTCGTCGACCATCTTGACTTCCGGACCACGGTCGGCCACGGCGATGGCCCCGGGGACCGCCGGCGCCTCGGGTTCCGGGGCCGCGGGCCGACGGCGGTGGTCACCGATCTCGGCGTCCTGGAGCCGGACCCGGAAACGTGTGAGCTGACGCTCACCGAGATCCACCCGGGAGTGGATGTCGAGCAGGTGCGCGCGGCGACCGGCTGGGACCTCGCGGCCGCCGACGCGCCCCGGCACACGCCGCCGGCCACTGCGGAGGAGCTGTCCGCGCTGCGGGAGCTGCTGAGCCGGGACTGAACGTCAACGCAAGGTGGGAGATGAGCATCAGAGAGTCTGAAGAGAGCCGGGCGACGATCTACTCGCCGGTGGCGGAGACGCCGACCAACTACCTGCGCTCGCCGGAGCAGGACGATCCCCCGCTCGATTCCCCGGCGTACAAGTCGACGTCGCTGCGCCATCCCAAGCAGCCGCTCGTCTACCTGCCGCACACGCTCACCGAGATCACCGGACCGGCGCTCGGTGACGCCCGGCGCGTCGCCCCGGAGGATGCCGATCTCACCCGCCAGCACGAGGGCGAGCCCATCGGCTTTCGCATCAGCGTCTCCGGCCGGGTCTTCGACACCGAGGGCAAGCCGCTGCGCCACACGCTGGTGGAGGTCTGGCAGGCGAACGCGTGCGGCCGCTACCGCCACCGGTGGGACAACTGGCCCGCGCCCCTGGATCCCAACTTCTCCGGCGCCGGGCGCTGCGTCACCGACGACGAGGGGCGCTACCGGTTCTTGACGATCCAGCCGGGCCCCTACCCGTGGGGCAATCATTACAACGCCTGGCGTCCGGCCCACATCCATTTCTCGCTGATGGGGCGGGCGTTCGCCCAGCGGCTGGTGACCCAGATGTACTTCCCCCACGACCCGTTCTTCCCCTACGACCCCATCTTCAACTCGGTGCGCGACGCGCAGGCGCGGGAGCGGATGATCAGCCGGTTCTCCATCCACGGGACCGAGCCGGACTGGGCCGCCGCCTACGAGTGGGACATCTACCTGCGCGGGCCGGCGGCGACGCCGTTTGAGGAGGCGTTTTGACGATCTTCGGCCTCACCCCGTCGCAGACGGTCGGACCGTATTTCGCCATCGGGCTGCCGTGGCCGGAGGGCCCGCACGCCGTGGCCGAGGGCACGCCGGGCGCGTTCACGATCACCGGCACCATCTACGACGGCAGCGGCGCGCCCATCCCGGACCATCTGCTCGAGATCTGGCAGGCCGACCCGGACGGCCGGTTCGCCGACGCCCACGGCCACGGCGGGGCGTCGATGATGGACGGGTTCCGCGGGTTTGCCCGCTACGGCCGGGAGAGCGGAGACGGCACGTACGAAATTCTCACCGTCAAGCCAGGTCGGCTGCCGACGCCGGCCGGTCGCCTCCAGGCGCCGCACGTCGATGTGTCGCTGTTCGCGCGCGGGATGCTCAGCCGGGTGGTGACGCGGATCTACTTCGGCGACGAGGAGCAGGCGAACGCCGAAGATCCCGTCCTGGCGCGCGTTCCGGCGGAGCGGCGGGGGACGCTGATCGCCGTCCCGGAGGGCGGCGGCTACCGCTTTGACATCCGCGTCCAGGGACCGGGCGAGACGGTCTTCTTTGCCGTCTGACCCGGGGCTGTTTGACGGCATCTACGCGCGCGGCGATGCCGCCGCGCACCTGACCGACCGCGCGTGGCTGCAGGCGATGCTCGACGTGGAGGCGGCGCTCGCCCGCGCCTGCGCCGCCGAGGGGCTGATCCCGGAGAGCTCGGCCCGCTCGATCGCCGCCGCCTGCCGCGCCGCCGGCTTTGACCTTGAGGAGCTGTCCCGCGAGACGGCGCGCCACGCCTCCCCGGTGGTGGGGCTGGTGGCCGCGCTCCGCGTCGCCGTCGCCGAGAGCGCACGCGAGCACGTCCATCTCGGCGCCACCAGCCAGGACGTCGTCGACACCGCCCTGATGCTGCTGGCGCGGCGGTCGCTTCAGCCACTGCTCGACGATGCCCGCGGCGCGGCCGACGCGGCGGCCCGCCTGGCGGCCGAGCATGTCCGGACGCCGATGATTGGGCGGACGCTGCTGCAGCAGGCGCTGCCGGTCACGTTCGGCCTGCGCGCCGCGAACTGGCTGGTCGGCATCGACGAGGCCCGCCGGCGTCTGCACGAGGTCCGCGATCGCGACCTGGCGGTGCAGATGGGCGGACCGGTCGGCGCCCGCGACCCGGCGGTGGGGGCGCGCGTCGCCGCCGAGTTGGGGCTCGTCGAGCCGGTGCTTCCCTGGCAGGCGATCCGCCTGCGCCCGGTCAGCCTGGCCGGCGCCCTGGGCGCGCTTGCCGGGGTGCTGGGCAAGATCGCCCGTGACGTGACACTGCTGGCCCAGCAGGAGGTCGGCGAGGTGCGAGAGGGAGGTGGTCCGGACCGGGGCGGCTCGAGCGCCATGGCCCACAAGCGCAACCCGGTGGGCGCGGTGGCGGTGCTGGCGTGCGTCAAGCGCGTGCCGGGACTGGTGGCCGCCGCCCTGGCCGCCATGGAGCAGGAGCATGAGCGCGGCGCCGGCGCCTGGCAGTCGGAGTGGGGGACGTATGCGGAGCTGCTGGGACTGACCTCGTCGGCGACGGCGTGGGCGCACGAGCTGCTCGCCAGCCTGTGCGTGGAGCCGGACCGCATGCGGGCGAACCTGGCCGCCTCCCCGGCGGCGGACGCGCCGCTGCCCCCCGGAGCGGAGACGCTGGTGCGCCGGGCCCTGGCCGCGCATGCGGCGATCGACGAGAGCGAGGTGATGCGATGACGGCCGTGCAGCTCAACGCCGAGATCGACGGGCCGCCGGATGCGCCGGTGCTGCTGCTCGGCGGATCCCTGGGCACGACGGTGGAGATGTGGGAGCCCCAGGTGGCGACGCTGAGCCAGGACAACCGCCTGGTGCGCTTTGACCTGCGTGGCCACGGCGGGTCCCCGGTCCCGTCCGGCCCGTACTCGATGGACGATCTGGGAGGCGACGTGCTCGCGCTCATGGACCGCCTCGGCCTGGCGCGGGCCTCCTATTGCGGCGTGTCGATCGGCGGGATGGTCGGCCAGTGGCTGGGGATCCACGCGCCGGAACGCATCGACCGGCTCGTCCTCATCTGCACCTCGGCATACCTGCCGCCGGCCGAGAACTGGCATGAGCGAGCCCGCGCGGTGCGGGAGGCGGGCACGCCGGAGGCGGTTGCCGACGCCGTGGTGGCGCGCTGGTTCACGCCCCAGTTCGCCGCGCGCGAGCCGGCGGTCGTCCATCGCCACCGGACGATGATCGGCTCGATCGCCGCCGAGGGCTACGCCGGGTGCTGCGAGGCGATCGCCGGCATGGACCTGCGCTCCGGTCTGCAGCGGATCGCGGCGCCAACGCTTGTCCTGGCCGGCGCCCAGGATCCGGCGATCACCCCGGAGCACGGGGAGGCGATCGCCGCGGCGGTTCCCGGCGCGCGCCTGGAGGTGCTCGATCCCGGCGCTCACCTGCTCAGCGTCGAGCGCGCCGGGGAGGTCACCCAACTGATCGCCGCGCACGTGGGAGGCACAACATGAGCGACACGTACGAGCCGGGCATGAAGGTCCGCCGCGAGGTGCTGGGCGATGCCCACGTGGAGCGCTCGATCGAGCGCACCACCGAGTTCACCGCCCCGTTTCAGGAATTCATCACGCGCTATGCCTGGGGCAGCGTATGGACGCGGGACGGTCTTGACCGCCGCACGCGCAGCGCGGTCACGCTGTCGGTGCTCACCGCCCTGGGCCGCGAGAACGAGATTGAGATGCACGTCCGGGGGGCGCTGCGCAACGGGCTGACGCCCGCCGAGATCGGCGAGGTCCTGCTGCACACGGCGATCTACGCCGGGGTGCCGGCGGCCAACTCGGCGTTTGCCATCGCTCAGCGGGTGATCGAGGCCGAGTCCAGGCCCGGGGGGCTTGCCGCGCCGCCGGCGGCTGAGTGATCCGAACCGCCATCGCCGTGCGCACTCCGAGGGGAGACCACAACCCCGCAAAGGAGTCAACGCATGAGCGAAGTGCAGAGCGCCGTCAGCCGCGGCCAGTTCATCCGCAACACCGCCAAGGGCAGCCTGGTGCTGGTGGGCGCCGGCGGCATGCTCGCCTCGATGGACGGTGTGGCGTTCGCCAAGGGCGCGACGAAGAGCGACATCACCACGCTGCAGGTCGGCTACATCGCCGAGAGCCTGGCGGTGAAGGTCTACGAGACGATCCTTCACAACTTCCACACGTTCAAGCTCGGCAACCGCGACTACTTCCAGCATGCCCTCGCCAACGAGAAGGCGCACAGGGAGGCGTGGGGCAAGGCGCTGGGCGCCAGGAAGCCCAAGGGCTTCAAGCTCCACATCCCCGCCGCGGCCGTCGCGAACCGGCACGCGCTGCTCGGCACCGGGGTGGCGCTGGAGACCGCGTTTGTGGAGACCTACCTGGGGGCGGTGCGGTCGCTGCGCTCCACCGAGCTGAAGCTGGCGGCGGCCAAGGTGGCGGCCAACGAGGCGACGCACTTCTCCTTCTTTGACGCCGCCTACGGGGGCCACGCGGTGCTGCCGGCCTTCCCGGGCACCCTCAAGGTGGAGACGGCGGCGGCGACGCTGACCAAGGACGGCTTCATCAGCCTGTGACGGGCTCCGGGGCTCGGTACGTCTGTGGCGTATCGAGCCCCCGGCCCGAGCCGGGCCGGCGCCGTTCGGCGGAAACGACGGGCAATGAAGGGGGCAAACACGGGCGCGACCTGGCGGCGGGGAGCGGTGAAGGGTATTTGCGCCGGATTGGGCGTCACTCTCGTTCGAAATCGTGCATCCCGCCGCTGATTTCGTACGCACGCGCCGTTATGCGTTCATCTCGTTCCAGATCCGATGGCGGCCGGCGGATTTCGAACAATCCGGACGCTCTGGGGCCCGTTCGCAGCGCTGCCGCCAACCGAACCGCCCCCTTCATCACCGTCGTTTGCCGCCCGGGTGGCGCCAGCGGCAGGGGGACGGGCGGGGTCGGCGGGCCGGGCCGCGCCCGCGGGTCAGCGGGCGGCGGTGACAGCGGCGCTCGCGGCCTCGCCCCGGTGCGCGCCGGCGGCCCACAGGGGCTTGGCCAGCAGCAACTGCACGTCACAGATGCGCCGCTCGGCAAAGCCGCCCTCACAGTAGGCGAGGTACAGGGTCCAGATCCGCTGGAAGCGCTCGTCGTAGCCGAGCTCGGCCAACTCCTCGGCGTGGACGGCGAAGTTCTGGCGCCAGCGGCGCAGCGTCTGCACGTAGCTTGAGGTGATGTCGTGCAGGCCGACGGCCTGCAGGTTGGTCCGCCGGGCGACGTGGCGCATGATCACCTCCATCGAGGGCAGACAGCCGCCCGGGAAGATGTACTCCTTGATGAAGGACCGGGATGCCTTCTCCACCTCGTAGGCACGATCGTCGATGGTGATCGCCTGCAGGAGCATGGCCCCGTGGGGGGTGAGCAGCTCCGAGCAGCGCTCAAAGAAGCGACCGATCTGCTGCCAGCCGACCGCCTCGATCATCTCGATGGAGACAAGCTTGTCGTAGGTGCCGTGCAGGTCACGGTAGTCGCACATGAGCACCCTCACCCGGTCCTCGAGGCCGGCGCGGCGGACCCTGGCCACGGCGTAGGCGTGCTGCTCGGCGCTGATCGTCGTCGTCGTCACGCGGCAGCCGCGGGTGCCCGCCGCGTGGACGGCGAAGCCTCCCCAGCCGGTGCCGATCTCCAGCACGTGGTCATCCGGC
Organism: Solirubrobacteraceae bacterium; assembly: GCA_035702755.1. GTDB lineage: Bacteria > Actinomycetota > Thermoleophilia > Solirubrobacterales > Solirubrobacteraceae > Palsa-465. The sequence continues at coordinate 20,879 of DASSZQ010000110.1, forward strand.
CCCAACGCCAGCTGATCGCAGACGCGCTCCAGCTTGGCCAGCGACGCCTGCTCCAGCGTCATTCCCGGCCGGTCAAACAGCGCGCAGGAGTACATCATGGTGGCGTCGAGCATGCGCTCAAACAGCTGGTTGCCGAGGTCGTAGTGCGCGGCGATGTCGCGCCGGCTCTGACGACGGGTGTTGCGCCGCCGAAGCGCGCGCAGGCGCTGGTGCGGCGTCCACAGCGGTGCGGTGAGGGTGCGCACGCGGTCGATGAGGACCGCGTTGCGGGCGGCAAGGCGGATGACCGCCACCAGGTCCGGCGAGTCCCACCACCCGCGCGCGTAGGACTCGGCGAGACCCCGCGAGCCGCGCAGGAGCATCGGCCAGAAGCCGGGATCATGGACGTGGATCGTCGCCGCCGGGGCTCCCCGGCCAAAGTGCTGCGCTCGCCGGCCATCGCTGACGGTGAGACTGCCGACGCGGATCTGCCCCAGCAGCGCGGACGCCGCCAGGCGGGAGGCGGCGGCGTCCGGCCAACGCAATCCCGGTGCGGTCGGCGGCCGGGTGGCCGGTGCCTGCGCCAGGCGTACCGACGGACTGGTCACGGTGTCGCCTCCCGGGGGTGAGGGTGGACGCGCGCGCCGGCCAGCCTGAGGCCGAGGGCGTGCCCGTAGATGAGCGCCAGAACCCGGACGGTGGCCAGGGGGAAGCGCGCCACCAGGCGGGCGGCGCCCGCGCGGGTCAGCTCGCGGCGGCGCAGGTTCAGCGTGGCGTCGAAGACGGGGACGTCGTGGCGGCGGCTCTCGATGTGGACCGACAGGGTTGCCCCCGGCTCGGTGGCCCGCGCCTCGTAGGTGTGATCCATCCCCATGAACGGAGAGACGTGCAGCTCCTTGGCAAACCGGCCGGAGACGATCCGCCGGGGCGGACCGCTGGACTCGCCGAGCACATAGGAGTGCCGCTCGCCCCAGGGTGTGTTGGTGACCTCCGCAAGCACGGACTCCACGCGCTCGCCGGCGGGGTCAAAGCAGTAGTAGAAGCTGACCGGGTTGAAGCACAGGCCGAACGAGCGCAGCTGGGTGAGGAGGCGCACCGGCCCCTCCGGGCGGTGCCCGGTGAGCTCGGCGACCCGGTCACGCACGGCGGTGTCCAGCGGTGCCGCCCCCCGGCCCAGGTAATCCCTGGGACGAAAGCGCAGCACCCCGGGGCGCCGCGCGGTGAGCCGACCGTCAAGCAGCGACGGCAGCTCGTCCAGGTCGAGATAGGCGAAGGCCAGCGGGTGGCGAAACTCGCGGCGGGGCTCGCGGCGACGGTGGCGGATCGTGCCCGCGTAGATGCAGGAGGCGGTCAGGGCCCGCGGTGTCTCACCGATCAGCGCCGAGGCGCTCACAGTCGCGCTCCGAAGCGCTCCGCGACGCGCAGGGCGCTGACGACGCCATCCTCATGGAACCCCCACCCCCAGTACGCGCCGCAGAAATGGGTCCGGTTCCGGGCGCTGATCTCGTCGACGCGCCGCTGGGCCGCGATCCCCTCCGGCGTGTACACCGGGTGGGCGTAGGCGATGGTGCGGATCACCCGGCGCGGATCGATGGCGCCGGTGCGGTTGAGGGTGACGCAGAACTCACTGGAGGCGCGCAGCGACTGCAGGCGGTTCATGTGGTAGGTGACCGTCGAGGCGCCGCTCGGCTCGTCGAGCAGGTGGTAGTTCCAGCTCGCCCAGGCCCGCCGCCGCCGCGGGAGCATGCGCACATCGGTGTGCAGCACCGCCTCGTTGGGCTGGTACGGGATGGCGCTCAGAACCTGGTGCTCGGCGTCGCTGGCGTCGGCGAGAAGGGCCAGCGCCTGGTCGGAGTGGGTGGCCAGGACGACGTGGTCGAAGGTCTCAGGCTCCCCGCCGGCCGGTGTGACCCGCACGTGGTCAGCGCCCCGGGTGATCGAGCGCACCGGGGTGCGCAGGCGCAGACGTCCGGAGAACCGCTCCAGCAGCGCGGCGACGTAGCGCGCCGATCCGCCGGTGACGGTGCGCCAGCGGGGGCGCTCCCGGAACGACAGCATCCCGTGATTGTCGAAGAACTCGACCAGGAAGCGCGCCGGGAATGACCACATCTGCCGAGGATCCGCGGACCAGACGGCCGAGGCCTGAGGAACGATCAGCCGGTCGATGAAGGGGCGCGAGAAGCGCTGCTGCTCAAGCCAGTGGGCGAGCGATGGGCTCTCGCCGTCGTGGCGCAGGAGCTCGCGGGCCGACCGGTTGAAGCGCGCGAGGTCGGCGATCATCCGGTGAAACCACGGCGTGACGAGGTGCGCGCGCTTGGCGAACAGGCCGTTCGGCGACCCGCCGTTGTACTCGAAGTCACCCCGGCCGTCGCTGACGCCGAAGGTCATTGTCGAGGGCTGGGTGGCGACGCCGAGATGACCGAGCAGGCGCTGGAAGTTGGGGTAGTTGCGGTCGTTGAAGACGATGAACCCGGTGTCGACGTAGTGGGTTTCGTCGGCCGTGTCGACCCGGATCGTGTTCGTGTGGCCCCCGGCGTACTCGCCGGCCTCGAACAGCGTGATCTCATGCTCACGCGCGAGCAGGTGAGCGGTGACGAGCCCGGAGACGCCGGCTCCGACGATCGCGACCCTCACGACCGACGCTTCCTATCCCCAAAGATTAACTGACGTATGCACCCGGTCATGAACGCTGCTCCGATCCAATCTCTACTGCGATGTCGAGATATTTCTCAACAGAGTGTACGCCCTTGAAGCGCTATCGGATCACGGACCACCCGGAACGGCGCTCAGACGGCGGTCAGACCGCGGTCAGCTGAGCGAGACGCGGAGCACCGGAGCGTGGGTGGGGACCCGGCTGCCCCCGGCCGGCTCCGGCGTCACCATCACCGTCGTCCCGTTCCGCAGCCGGCCGGGCACGGCGACGTCGCCCGTGCCCGCCGCGGTGACGCTGAACAGCGCGGTGGTCGGAATCGGCGCGCCATGGCCGCGCTGGAGCCAGACCTCATAGATCTCACCGGCGGGAGGGGGTGCAAAGCGACGGAGGACGAGCTCACCCCGGTCACCGGAGACGCGCAGCTGGGCCGTTCCTCCCCCGGTGACCTGAGCCGAGATAACCCGCGGCGGCGGGCCGGAGGCATGGATCCGCAGGGCCACGAGCGCCACCACGCCCAGCACCGCGGCGGCCGCCAGGACCGGCCGGAGCGCCGGCCACCAGCGCCACATGCCCGGCTGACGCCGGTTGACACCCCCCGGACCATGTCGGCCGGTCGCCTCGCGCATGACCCGCCGGCGCAGGCCGGCGGGGGAGCGGCGGGAGGGCACGCTCATCGGCAGCGCGTCCACCACCCCTTCAAAGGAGGCGAGCTCCTCGCGGCAGAGCGGGCACGTCTCGAGGTGGCGCCGGAACGCCTCGGCCTCGGCTGGATCAAGCGCCCCGAGGGCATAGGCGGCGACGTCGCCGTCCCACCCGCTGTGGCCGTGCTCCTGACGCTCGTCGCTCATCCGGTCACCTCGCTCAGGGACGGGTCACCGAGTGCGAGCCGCAGCTTGGTCAGTCCCAATCGCATCCGTCCCTTGACCGTCCCGGCGGGCAGCGCCAGCAGCTCCGCGATCTGGCTGTGGGTGAACCCGCCGAAGTACGCCAGTTCGATCACCCGCCGCTGGTCGGCCGGGAGCTCCCGCAGTGCCCGGCGGATCTGGCCGGCATCCTCCCGCCGCTCGGCCTCGCCCGCGACATCGTCGACGGCCGGCAGCCGCTGCACGGCATCGTCGGCGTTGACATCCCGCGCCGTGCGCACGAGGTCCCGGCGAAACAGATCGACGCTCCGGTTGCGGACGACGCCGAGAATCCACGAGCGAACGCTGCCGCGGCTGGGGTCATAGCGCGCTCCGCTGCGCCACAGCGATAAGAACGCCTCCTGCACGACGTCCTCGGCCGTCGACCGGCGCCCGCACATGCGATACGCGAGGGAGAACGCGGCGTCGGCGTGCCGGTCAAAGACAACCTCAAACGCCCGGGCATCGCCCTGGTGGACGAAGGCCATGAGGTCCTCGTCGGCGAGGGCGTGCAGGTCCGGGCGGGAGCTGCGGAGGCTGCGGGGCGGGCGGAGGCGGGGCATGTCACCACATCGTCATACGCCCTGTCTACGCACGGGGCGCTGATTCGGATCACCGCCGGGGGCGTCAGCCCTCCGCGACGCCGACCTCCTGCACGGCCAGCAGCTCGCCCGGGGGCTCGCCGAGCAGCAGCCAGCCGCCGGGGAACGGGCGCACCAGATCTTGGCGGGCGAGCTCGGTGAGGGCGCTGGTCACGGTGGGGCGGCGGGCGGCGACGATATCGGCGAGCAGCGAATGCGTCAGCGTCAGCGGCAGGAACACCCCTTCGCTGCGGACGCGTCCCCACCGATCAGCCAGATGCCAGAGCATCATGTGCAGCCGGATGTTGACGCGCGCCTGGTGGATGATCGCCATGCTCACCGCCAGATGGCGAGCGCGCTCCAGCGCCCGGGCGACAAGCCTCCCGGTCAGCTCCGGGTACTCGGCGAAGCGCCGCGCGACCGCGTCGTCGAGCAGGGCCAGCCGGGTGGGCTCAAGGACGCGCCATCCGGTGGTGCGGGCGAGCGTGGGGGAGGCGTCCTCACCCTGCCAGGGGCGCAGCAGGTCGCCCTCGCCCAGCAACTCGGCGCCGAAGCGACCCTCGACGCCGACCCGCCGCAGCAGCCGGCCGTCGAGCACAAGCAGGCCGATGCCCGTGCCGATCACGTCTTCGCCGACGCCGCTCCAGCGGCCGGTTCGAACCTGCACGGTGCGGGCGACGCACTGCTCGGTGGCGCGCGGACGGAGGACCGCGGGGACCGCCTCAGCGAGGTCCGGGTCCTCCCGCAGGATATGGCAGAGCGTCACGGCGAGCTACAGACTCCTGGCGGCCATGGTGCCCAGTATGGGACACCGGGGGCCGGTGGCGCCGCCCGACGTAGAATTCGCACGCATCTGGTCAGGCAAAGAGGGGAGAGGCATGAGCGATTCCTATGCCCGCGGCGACCGGAGCGTGATGCTCCTGGAGGAGACGATCGGCGCCAACCTGGAGCGGACGGTGAAGCGGCACGGGGGACGCGAGGCACTGGTGTCATGCGCTCAGGGACTTCGCTACAGCTACGCCGAGCTGGACGAGGAGGTCAACCGGCTCGCCCGGGCGCTGATCGCCGCCGGGCTGGCCACGGGCGACCGGCTGGGGATCTGGAGCCCCAACCGGGCGGAGTGGACGCTCGTCCAGTACGCGACGGCGAAGATCGGCGTCATCCTCGTCAATATCAACCCGGCCTACCGGACCGCCGAGCTGCAGTACGCGCTGGCCCAGTCCGGCTGCCGGATGCTGATCGCCGCGCCCGCGTTCAAGAGCTCGGACTACCGGGCGATGCTGGCGGAGGTGCGTCCCCGCCTGCCCGCGCTGGATCGGGCCGTGTTCCTCGACGGCCCGGACTGGGACGAGCTGCTGTCCGGCGCCGCTGAGGTGGACCCGGCCGATGTGCGGGCGCGCTCGGCGCAGCTGCGCCCCGGCGATCCGATCAACATCCAGTACACGAGCGGCACGACCGGCTTTCCCAAGGGGGCCACGCTCACCCACCGCAACATCCTCAACAACGGCTTCTTTGTCGGTGAGATGTGCGGCTACACCCCGGAGGACCGGGTCTGCATCCCGGTCCCGTTCTACCACTGCTTTGGCATGGTGATGGGCAACCTCGGAGCGACCACGCACGGCTGCGCGATGGTCATCCCGGCGCCGGCGTTCGAGCCCGAGGCGACGCTGAGCGCCTGCGCCGACGAGCGGTGCACATCGCTGTACGGCGTGCCCACCATGTTCATCGCCCAGCTCGGCCATCCCCGCTTCGCCGAGTTTGACCTCAGCTCGCTGCGCACCGGGATCATGGCCGGCTCGCCGTGCCCGGTGGAGGTGATGAGGCGCGTCATCGAGCGGATGCACATGAGCGAGGTCGGCATCTGCTACGGGATGACCGAGACGAGCCCCGTCTCCACCCAGACCGCCCACGACGATCCGGTGGCCAAGCGGGTCGGCACGGTCGGCCGGGTCGGACCCCACCTGGAGGTCAAGATCATCGATCCGGCCTCCGGCGCGACCGTCGCCCGCGGCGACAGCGGCGAGCTGTGCACGAAGGGCTACAGCGTGATGCAGGGCTACTGGGACGACCCCGAGCGCACGGCCGAGGCGATCGACGCCGGCGGCTGGATGCACACCGGCGACCTGGCCACGATGGACACCGAGGGCTACGTCAACATCGTCGGGCGCAGCAAGGACATGGTCATCCGCGGTGGTGAGAACCTCTACCCGCGCGAGATCGAGGAGTTCCTCTACTCGCACCCGGAGATCGCCGACGTCCAGGTGGTCGGCGTCCCCGACGCGCGTTACGGCGAGGAGCTGGTGGCCTTCATCATCCCGCGGGCGGGGGCACACCTGGATCAGGCGTCGGTGGCCGACTACTGCCGCGGGAAGATCGCCCACCAGAAGATCCCGCGCTACGTTGAGATCGTGGATGCGTTCCCGATGACCGTCACCGGCAAGGTCCAGAAGTTCAAGCTGCGCGAGCACGCGATCGCGTCGCTCGGGCTGGAGGCGATCGCCGGCGTCCGCACGGCATGACCGGGCCCGCACTCGGGCTGGCCGTCTCGGTCTTCTTGGCCTGCGCGGTCGAGGCCGTGG
>DASSZQ010000064.1:0-18090 GCA_035702755.1 Solirubrobacteraceae bacterium
GCCGGAGGACGATCCCCCCAGGCCGTCGCTGCTGGAGCCGTTGAGCCCGGGGACAGTGGCGGTGAGCTCCTGGGAGAGTTCGTTGACGAGGACGTCCTCGAAGGCCAGCCCCTCCTGATAGGCCTTCTTGGCCGCCTGATCGCCGTTGCGCACGCTCGCCGGCTCCAGTGCCGGGTCCATCGGCGGCAGCGTGCTGACCGGAAGCGAGGAGCCGGAGTGCAGTGACGAGATGGCGCTCACTTCTTGATCCCGTCGGCGATCTGGAGCATCTGGTTCTGGTAGTTGATCGCCTCGCCCGCCATCTGATAGCTGCGCTCGGCGTTGATCATCTCGCTCATCACCTGGGCGACGTCGACGTTGGAGCCCTCCAGCACGCCCTGCTGGAGCGTGGATCCGGTGGCGGGACGGGTGGGCCCGCTGCCGGTGGTCACGCTGAACATGCTGCTGCCGTCCGGCTGAAGCTGGCTGGGCGCGGGGACGTCGACGATGGCGATCGTGCCCAGCGGGCGGTTGGTCTGCGTCGTCACCGCTCCGTTGGGGGCGATGTGGACGTCGGTCAAGTTCGTGCCCCGGGGGATGGTGAGCGGGGGGACGAGCGGGTCACCGTCCTGATCGGTGACCCGGCCGGTCGGATCGACGCGGAGCGACCCGTTCCGGGTCAGGCCGATCGTGCCGTCGGGGCGGCGGACCTGGAGGTAGCCGGGGCCATTGATCGCCACATCGAGGGGGTTGCCGGTCGTCTGCAGCGATCCCTCGGCCTGGCTGCGCCCCACGATCGCCGACGCCGCACCGGTGCCGGTGGCCACGGTGGTGCCGCTCGCCGAGCCGGCGCCGCTGTAGAGCAGATCCTGAAAGCCGACCTCGGACGCCTGGTAGCCGGGCGTGTCGAGGTTCGCCAGGTCGTTGGAGATGGCGTTGAACTGATTCTGCTGTGCCTCCATCCCGGAGGCGGCGGCGTAGAGACCCTGCAACATGTGATGAACCTCAGACGGACGGAACGCTGGAGGCGTTCTCCTGCATCGTTTGATCGATCGACTGGATGGCGGTCTGCCCGGCCTGATAGGCGCGCAGGGAGGCGATCATGTCGGTCATCGTCTGGATGGGATCGACGCCGGAGTCATTGAGCTCGCCCTGGACGACCGTCCCGGAGCCGCGGCCGGTGGCGGCGCCGGCCACCAGGTTGTTGCCCTGCTCGCTGGGATTGTTGACGTTGAAGATGCCCAGCTGCGACGCGGCGACGGCCCCCTTGGCGTCGACCGTGACGGGCTGTCCGGTCTGGCCGAGCACGAGGTTGCCGTTCTGGTCGACGAGCTGGCCGGCGTTGTTGGAGGCGAACTGGCCGTCGCGGGTGTAGCTCACGCCCGCGGCCGTGCGCACGGCGAAGTACCCCTGGCCGGAGATCCCAAAGTCCAGCGGCTGGCCGGTCTGGCGCAGCGGAGTGGGGTTGGCGTCGGTGACGACGCGGCTGATCGTCACGCCGGTGTTCAGCGAACCGATCGGCTGCCCGGTGGACGTGTTGGCCAGCAGCAGCGAGCCGAAGCTCTGCTGCTCGGCCTCCTGGGGCTCATAGCCGGGGGTCGAGGCGTTGGCCAGGTTGTTGGACAGCTGGTTCTGGCGCACCTGCTCGGCGAGCATGCCCGATGCGGCGATGTAGAGGCCGGGATCCATCGAACCCTGTTTTCGACCGTGGGGCATCATTTCTTGAGCTCGTGCAGCCGCTGGCCATCGACCCTCGCATCCTCCGCACGCTCCTGGCGCCTGAGATCAAGGTGATGCCCGGGCGCGCGCTCATGGCGCGCGTCGTCCTCGCCGACGGCAGCGGCCGCGGCTCGCTGAGCATCGCCGGCTTTCTGCTGGAGGCCGAGTTACCCCCGGACGTGCGCACCGGGCAGGACCTGCGCCTCATCGTGCGCGACGTCAGTCCGGATCGCGTGCTGCTCAGCCTGTCCGAGCCGCATCAGCCCGCTCCGGCGCCCCCGCCGGCGACACCACCACCTCCGCCACCGGCCGTGCCGCTCCCCGGCGGCGGGAGCCTCCAGGTGACCGAGCGCGACGCCGGCCGAGCCTCCGCCCCCGGGTCGTCTCGCCCCCATACGCTGGCGCTGCGCTACGACGCTCCCGCCCTTGGCGCCGTGGACCTGCGGTTCGCGCTTGATCCCAGCACCATGACGCTGGCGGTGACCGTGGCGCCGGCGAGCCTGGCCGCGGCCCGCGCCGCCGCCGATGAGCTGCGCCGCACCCTGGCCGACACCCTCGGCCGGTCGGTCTCAGTCACCATCAGCCCCCGCCGCGAGCCCGTCGACGTCTATGCCTGAGCCACCGCCTCGCCGCCGGGCGGCGGCCCTGCGCTACGAGCCCGGCGACGTCGCTCCCCGGGTGACCGCCGCGGGCAGCGGGCTGGTCGCCGAGCGCATCATCGCCGCCGCGCGCGAGGCCGGGGTGCCCGTGCGCGAGGACCCGGCGCTGGTCCGGGCGCTGGGCGCGCTCGATCTCGGCGACGCGGTGCCGGAGCCGCTGTGGCGGGCGGTCGCCGAGGCGCTGGCCTGGGCCTACAAGCTTGACGCCGAAGCGGCCCGGCACGGCGCGGCCGAGCGTGGCCGCGGCTGATCCTCAACTTTTCGTCCAGGGACGCCGATGATGCTCCTGCTCCCTCGACAAGGATCTCCCCATGGCACTTCGCCTGACCGGCACAACCCTTCAGCCCTCCGCCGAATCGCCCGCAGGGCAGCTGAGGCACTCCGCACAGTCCCTGGCGCTCCAGGGGCGGACCGCGCTGGCCGCCGACGACGTCGCCGCCTACGCCGCGCTGTTCGGTCCCGCCGCTGAAATCGAGGATCCCCACCGCCGCCTCGAGGCGCAGCTGGCGCTGCTCGAAGTGGGACTGACCGGGAGCGCCCGCGCGTCCGAGGGGACCGCCACCCGCCTGTTCGTCGCCGTCGCCGATGCCGCGCTGCGGATGCTGGAGAGCGAGCCGAGCGAGCCGTTCGTTCTCAACCTGGCCGGCGTCGCCTGCTACGAGCTGTGGAGCCTGGATGCCGCGTACCTCCTGTTCAAGGCGGCCCGGCGCCTTGATCCGGGGCTGGCCGACGCCGCGCGCAACCTGGAGGAGGTCGCTCGCCGCCGCCGAACCGCCGGGCGCCGCACCCGTCCTCTCCACGCCGCCGTCCCCGGCCTGGCCCGGCGGGCCCAGAGCGTCGCCAACCGCGCCCGCCCCGCCTCCGGGCTGACCTTGAGCCTCTGCATGATCGTCCGTGACGAGGAGCGGATGCTCCCCCGCTGCCTGGCCGCAGCCGCGCCGGCGGTCGACGAGATCGTGATCGTCGACACCGGCTCCACCGACGCGACGATCGAGATCGCGCGCTCCTTCGGCGCCCGGGTCATCGAGCACCCGTGGACGGGCTCGTTCGCCGAGGCGCGCAACGTCTCGTTTGAGGCCGCCACCGGCGACTGGGTCATGTACCTGGACGCCGACGAGGTGCTCGTCGCCGAGGACGTGACGCAGCTGCGCGCACTCACCGGGCACACCTGGCGTGAGGCGTTCTACGTCGTGGAGACGAGCTACACCGGCGAGCTCGGCGACGGCGGCGCGATCGTCAACAACGCGCTGCGCATCTTCCGCAACCGGCCGGACTACCGCTTCCGGGACCGCCTGCACGAGCAGATCCTCCACACCCTGCCGACGTACCTCCCCGGCCGGGTGGAGCAGACGCCGGTTCGCCTTCAGCACTACGGGTACCTGGGTTCGGTCCGCGAGGCCAAGGAGAAGAGCCGGCGCAACGTCGAGCTGCTGCGCCGCCAGGCGGCCGAGGGGCCGCCCACGGCGTTCCTGCACTTCAACCTGGGGTCGGAGTACATCATCACCGGCGAGCTTGCCGACGCGGTCGATCATCTTCAGCGGGCGCACGCCATGCTGGTGGCGGAGGGCAGCATGGCGCTTCGCGAGTTTGTGCCGGCGCTCATGGTCCGCCTGGTCATGGCCCTGCGCATGTGCGGGCGGCTCAGCGAGGCCCGCGCGGCGGCGGCCGAGGGACTGCAGCTGTTCCCGGAGCTGACCGACCTCGTTGTCGCCCAGGCGCGGATCGCCCAGGCGCTGGGCGATCCGGACGAGGCGGTGCGCCTGTATCACCGGGCCATCGAGCTGGGGGATGCTCCCGCCCGCTACGGCGCCAGTGTCGGCAGCGGCACCATCGCGCCCCGCCTCGCCCTCGCCGAGCTGGCCCTGGAGCGTGGCGACGCCACCACGGCGCGCGGCGCCCTGGAATGGTGCCTGGACAACCGCCCGGACTTCCTCGCCGTGGCCGGACCGTATGTGACCGCGCTCGTCCGCGATGGCGTCCCGGCCGCCGACGCCGTCGGCGAGCTTGCCCGCCTGGACAGCCTCCCGCCCCAGGTTCACCTGACCGTCGCCACCGCCCTGCGGAGCCTCGGCGCCGCCGCCGAGGCGGAGGCGCAGTACGCGCTGGCGCTGGCCGCCGCGCCTGACGACGGGGCAGCGCGGGTCGGCCTGGCCGAGTTGCTGCTGGCGCGGGGCGCCTGGGCCGAGGCGGCCGAGCAGGCGATGCTCGTCGCCGAGGACGACCCCCATGCCGCGCTCTCGGCGCGGATCGCTCTGTGCGGGCTGATCGGACGCGGCGATGACACCGCCGTCGCCGCCGCCCTGGCCCGCGCCGACCGCACCGGACTGCCCGCCGCCGAACGCACCGTCTTTGGCGCCTGGGCCGGGATCGCCCGGGGCGAGCCCGCGCCGGAGGGACTGCCGGTGGGCGGCATGCCCCTGCTGGGGGTCATCCTGGAGACGCTGATGGGAGGCGGGGACGGCGAGCGGTTCACCGCGCTGCTGCCGGCGCTGACGCAGTCTCGGCTGGCCCGGCGCGAGCAGCGGGAACTGCTCGCCGGCATGTTCCTGACCCACGGCCTGCTTGACCGCGCCGCCCAGGAGTGGATGGCGGCCTGCTCGCCGGAGCCGGACGCGCGCGCTCTGCTGGGGCTGGCGCGGGTGGCAATGGCCAGCGGAATGACCGAGGATGCGGCCACCTTCGCCACCGGCGCATTGGAGCTGGATCCGGCCTGCGCCCCGGCCCGCGAGCTCCTGGCCGGCCTCGCCACGCAGCCACTCGCGGCGCCTCGGACGTAGGGGGCGCGGTTGGACGCATGGTCGATGGACCTCAAGTTGGGGATGCTGGTGCTCGATTACCCAGCGCAGACCCGTTGCCGCCCGGCTCCGGGCCGTGCCAGGTGCCACGACGCCAAGGACCCCACACATGCCCCTTTTCGCCGCTCAGAGCTCAGACCCCCGTCCGTCGCACAGCACCGCGCCCGGCCGGCCGGAACCTGCCCTGACGCCCAGCGCCTCGGCGCCGGAGTGGCGGGCGGCCCCCGCAGACGACATCCCGGCCTCCCCTCCACCAGAGGTGCTCGACGCGATGGGCACGGCCGCCGACGCCTACGAACGGATGAAGACGGCCGGCCGCCGGCTGCACTTCGCGACCGATCCGGCGACCGGTCGCCTGACGGTGCAGGTCCTCGATCCGGAGGGCAACGTGGTGACCACCCTGCCGCCCAGCAAGGTCCTCGACATCGCCGCCGGCGAAGCGCTCGACTGACCGCCTGAAAGGAATCATCGATGTCGACCGGGTCCGTCTCCAGCACCACCTCCACCACCGGCCAGACCGGCTACCAACTCGGCTCTCTGCCCGGCTCCAGTCCCATCCAGATCACCGGCCTCGCCTCCGGTCTGAACACCAATCAGATCATCCAGGAGGAGATGTCGCTCTATCAGCAGCCGGTGACCAACCTCCAGAACCAATCAAAGGGGCTGACGGCGCAGAACTCGGCCCTGACGAGCATCCAGTCGGAGCTGACGACGCTGGAGACTGAGGCGCAGGCCCTCGGCGACCCGTCGCTGTTCAGCGATGCCCAGACGACGACGTCCACGGACCCGTCGCTGGTGTCGGCCACCACCACCGCGGGCTCCGAGGCGGTCGTCGGCGGCTACCAGATCGGTGTCACCGCGCTGGCCAGCTCGGCCCAGCGAACCTACACGTTCACGAGCCCGGCGAGCGCCGACACGATCACCATCGACGGCCAGACAGTCTCACTGAATGCAAATGCCACCGCGCAGGATTTCGCCAACGCGGTTAACTCCAACGGTAACTTGGACGTGTGGGCGGCGGTCAGCAACTCCGGAACGGTGGTGCTGTCTGACCGGGCGACCGGTGCGCAGACCGGTACGTACATCAGTGTCACCGATCCCGGCGGCGCCCTGACCGAGCAGACGGGCCTCGCCAACGCGGGCCAGAACGCCAGCTTCACCGTCAACGGGACGACGATGAGCTCCAGCTCCAACTCGCCGACGAACGCGATCCCGGGGCTGACACTGAACCTGAGCGGCGTCACCCCGGCCGGGTCACCGGTCACCATCAACGTCGGTGCGCCCGCGCCCTCGACGTCGAACATTCAGACGGCACTGAACACGTTCATCACCCAGTACAACAAGGTGATCGGCGACATCCAGACTCAGCTGTCAACGCCGCCGTTGAGCTCCGACCCCACCGTGGGCACTCTGTATCAGGATCCGGAGCTCAGCGACCTGCTCTCGTCGATGCGCTCGATGATGATCCAGAACCAGAACGGCTCGTCGTCGATCCAGAACATGCTGGCCATCGGCGTGAGCACAGGGGCCACCACCGGCAGCGGCGCGGTGTCCCAGTCGGCGCTGAACGGGGTGCTGCAGCTGAACTCGTCGACGCTCGACAGCGCGGTCCAGTCCAACCCGGCCGGCGTGCAGCAGATGCTGGTGGGGTTTGCCGCCAACTTCAGCACGCTCGTCGGCGCCACCGCCGATCCCGGCGGCACGATCGACAACCGCGTCCAGGGCGACGACGTGCAGATCACCGCTCTGGGCAATCAGATCTCGGCCATGCAGGCGGCGCTCAGCGACAAGCAGAGCGCGCTGGTGGCGCAGTTCGCCCAGCTTGAGGCCGCCCTGTCATCCAACCAGTCACAGGCCTCCTGGCTGACCAGCCAGATCGCCTCGCTGCCCGGCGCCTGATCAACTCCCGCCGGGGCGCTCGGCACCGGCCCGGACGGCTGACCATCTCCCGCCCCAGCGGGCGGCACTGACGCCACGCGTGGCGGATCGTTCGCTCGTCCGCGGAGTGACACCTCCCTCAAACATCGCCCCCCGCGGTCGATGACACGGCCATGAGCCATGCGACCAGTTCCCCCACCGCCGCGCCCGCGGCCCCCGTCAGCGACGGCCGCCCCCCGGCGCCCGACACCGGGTTCAGTGCCAAGCTTCGCCGTCTCGGCCTGCGTGGCCGCATCATCGGCCTGTCGGTCGGCCTGATTCTGCTCGGCGCCGTGTGCGGTGCGGTCGCGCTCAGCGGGCTGCTCAGCGAGAAGGGCAAGGTGAACTCCGCCGCCACCTCGTTCAAGGAGTTTCGCACCGAGCGCGCCGCCTACGAGGGCTGGCTCACCGCCGACGACCAGATGAACATGTACGCGGCGCTCGGCGTCCTGGCCGATCGCAGCCAACGGCAGCTGGCCGCGGCGACGTGGACGCAGGTCGTCCAGGGCCACGCCCAGGCGATCTCCTCGCTCAACTGGCTGGTGGCGCACGCCTCCGAACCGGCGATCCGTCAGGCCGCGCAGTCGACGCTCAACGACGTCAGGGCCTATTACGCCTACACCCTGCGCATGCACACCGCCCTGAGCGCGCGCCGGTCGCGCTACGCCGTGCGTCTGGTGACGGTCTCCAACGCGGCGGCGTCCAACAAGACCCAGTCCGACTTCGACCAGATGGGCAAGGTCATCACGGCCACGGCCGCCGGGATCACCGCCCAGGCGAGCAGCCAGGCGGCCAGCTCGGTCCAGCTGGTGGTCATCGTCGCCGTCGTCGCGGTGATCCTCGGGATCCTGCTGGCCGTGTGGTTGATGCGGTCGATCGTGCGCCCGCTGGCCAGGCTGACCCGGGCCGCCGAGCGGATCGCCCAGGGCGACCTGGAGGTCAGGGTGCGCTCGGAGTCCGAGGACGAGATCGGCCGCCTGGCCAACGCGTTTCAGAGCTCGGTCGCCTACCTGACCGAGATGGCCGGCGTCGCCGAGGAGGTGGCCGACGGCAATCTGACCGTCGAGGTTCGGCCGCGCTCGGAGCGCGACGTCCTCGGACAGGCGTTCCACCGCATGCGCACCAAGCTCGCGGCGACGATCGAGGACATCGCCCGCAACTCCGACAGCGTCGGCAGCGCCTCCAGCGAGATGGCCCAGTCCAGCCAGCAGGCGGGCATGGCCGTCGGCGAGATCGCCAATGCCGTGGGCTCGGTCGCCGAGGGCGCCGAGACCCAGGTGCGTTCGCTGGAGCAGGCGCGTGAGTTCACCGCCGCGGTCGCCACCGCCTCCCAGGCCTCGGCGGCGGACGCCGAGGAGACGGCCGTGGCCGCCCGGCAGGCACGCACGGTCGCCGAGGAGGGCGCCAGCGCGGTGCGCCGCGCCTCCGAGGCCATGCGTGCGGTGGCCGAGACGAGCGGCGAGATCACCGACACCATGCACCAGCTCGGCTCCATGAGCGAGCGCATTGGCGGCATCGTCGACACCATCACCGGCATCGCCGAGCAGACCAACCTGCTGGCGCTCAACGCGGCCATCGAGGCGGCGCGGGCCGGCGAGCAGGGCAAGGGCTTCGCCGTCGTCGCCGAGGAGGTGCGCAAGCTCGCCGAGGAGTCCCAGACCGCCGCGGGCTCGATCGCCGAGCTCATCGCTCAGATCCAGTCCGGCACCGCACGGGCCATCGATGTCGTCTCGGCCGGCGCCAAGCAGACCGAGGGCGGCGTGGAGATCGTGGAGCAGGCGCGCGAGGCGTTTGAGCGGATCGACGGCAGCGTCTCCGACATGGACGAGCGCGTTCAGCGGATCGCCTCGGCGATCGCCGACATCGTCGACACCGGCACGCGGATGCAGCAGAGCATCGAGCAGGTCCTGAGCGTTGCCGAGGCCTCGTCGGCCTCCGCCGAGGAGGTGTCGGCGACGACCGAGCAGACAAGCGCCTCGGCGCAGCAGATCGCCGCCTCCGCCGGTGAACTGGCCCACACCGCCGAGTCCCTGCAGAACGTCGTCCGCCAGTTCAAGCTGTCCTGACCACCCGCCATCAAACGCATGAACACCTACGCCCCCAACTCCCCCATCGCCTACCAGGCCAACTCCGTCCTCACCGCGTCGCACGGGCAGCAGATCGTGATGCTGTACGACGGGGCCCGGCGCTTTCTGCGCCAGGCATCGGTGGCGATGAGCGACGGGCAGCTGGTGGCCGCGCACAACAAGCTCACGATGGCCGAGGAGATCATCCGGCACCTGCGCGGCACCCTGGACACAAGTCAGGGTCAGCTGCCGGACCGGTTGAACGCGATCTACACGTTCTCGCTCAATCACCTGCGCCAGGCGCGGCTTGAGCAGGACCCCGCGCGGCTGCACGAGGTCGACGACCTGCTCGGCCGCCTGCGCCAGGCCTGGGCGGCGGTGGTGGGCGATGCCTGACCAGCCGCCGGACCCGTACCGACAGCTCGCGGCGCTGATCGAGCAGGAGCTAGCACTCGTCGCCGAACGCCGGTTCGACGAGCTGCTGGCCGCCAAGCGGGCGCGCGCCGAGCTCCAGGAGTCACTGCCGGCGACGCCGCCGGTGGCGGCACGCGAGGAGCTGGAGCGCTGCGCGCTGCTGCACAAGCGTGTCGAGATCGAGCTGCGCCGCGTTCGCGAGGCCGTCCTGCACGAGCTGGAGGACGTCCGCCGCGGCCAGCGCGCGGCGACCGGCTATGCCCCGGTCCGCAGCGGCGGGCGACGCGTCTTCGCGCAGGCCTGACCCTCCGCTCCGGTCTAAAGAGTTTCGGCCGCCGGCCGACAACAAAGGTGACCGCACGGAGCGGTCTGATGTCTCGCCCAAGGAGGGCCCCACAGTGATCTGCGACCTTCACTCATGTCCCTCCTTGACACCACCCAGCTTGCCCTCGAGGCCGCCATGCGCGGCTCGATGCTGCGCCAGTCGCTGCTGACCAACAACCTCGCCAACGCCGACACCCCCGGCTACCGCAACGAGGACGTCAACTTCCAGAGCACGCTGGCCAACGCGCTGTCCGCCGGCCAGTCGCCGACGAACGTGCAGTTCAGTCCGTACACGCAGTCCGGCGCGGCCGACGCCGTCGGCAACGGAGTCAACATGGAACAGGACTCGGCCAACCTGGCCGAGAACGGCCTGCTCTACGAGGACCTCACCGCCGTCGCGGCTCAGCGTGAGCAGATCCTCCAGTACGCGATTGGGCCGGGCGCATGAGCTTCTTCGACTCCATCAACATCGCGGCCTCCGGCCTGACCGCCGAACGCGTGCGCATGGACGTCACGGCCGAGAACCTGGCCAACGCCCAGACGACGAACGGTCCCGGCGGCCAGCCCTACCGCCGCCAGGAGGTCGTCTTGGCGCAGGTGGGCGGCACCAGCTTTGGCTCCACGCTCGCCGGGGTGATGGGCAGCAGCGCGCCCACGCCGGGCGGCGTCGAGGTCGGCGGGATCGTCAACGACCCCACGCCGGACCAGCTCGTCTACGACCCCGGCCACCCCGGCGCCAACGCCCAGGGGTACGTGCGCATGCCCAACGTCAACCCCGTGACCGAGATGACCGATCTGATCGATGAATCCAACTCCTACCAGGCCGATGTGACCGCGATGAACACGGCCAAGACGATGTACACCAAGACCCTGGACCTGCTCAAATGATTCCGGCGATCTCAGGTGCCCTCGGCCCCCTCGGCACGGGCGAGTGGTCGGTCGGCTCCGTCGGCTCGGTCGGCGGTGGCGCGGCGGGCGGGGCGACGGGCGCAGCCGGCGCGGGCGCCGGCAGCTTCGGCGGGGCGCTCGCCAACGCCATGAACTCGCTGGAGGCCACGCAGGCGAACGCCACCAATGCCGCCCAGGGCCTGGCCACCGGGCAGATCTCGGATCCGACCCAGGCGGTGACCGCGGTGGAGAACGCATCGCTGTCGATGGACCTCGCCGCTCAGATCCGGGACAAGATCGTCAGCGGCGTCGACACGATCTTCCAGACGCAGGTCTAGCCGATGCCGGCCTTCATGGATTCAGTCAAGAAGCTGTCGCCCAAGGGCTGGGCGATGATCGGCGGGTCGCTTCTGGTGGGCATCGTGTTCCTGGTGCTCGTCATGCAGATGGCGTCTGCGCCGAGCTACTCGACGCTGATGGCGGGCATCGATCCCAGCCAGACGAGCAAAATCGAGAGCACGCTGTCGGCCCAGGGGATCTCCTACCAGCTGCAGAACAACGGCACGGCGATCGCCGTGCAGTCCGGGCAGACCGCGCAGGCACGGGTCGCCCTGGCCACCGCGGGCCTGCTCACCAACCAGCAGCCCGGGTTCTCGCTGCTCAACAACTCCCAGCTCGGCCAGAGCAACTTCCAGCAGCAGGTCACCTACGAGCGCGCGCTGGAGGGCCAGCTCGCCTCGACGATCGACACCATCAACGGCGTCTCGTCGGCCGAGGTCAACCTCGTCCTGCCGGACAGCCAGCAGCAGCTGTTCTCCAACAACAGCCAGCCGGCCACCGCCTCGGTGCTGCTCGGCTCCAGCGGGCTCGGGACCGGTCAGGTGCGGGGCATCGCTCAGCTGGTGGCCTCAAGCGTGCCCGGGCTGTCGCTCAACAAGGTGACGATCACCGGTCCGGATGGGTCGCTGCTGTGGCCGAACTCAAGCGCCGACGGAAGCTCCGGCGGGCTGCTGTCGGAGCAGACGGCCGCCCAGCGCTACGACTCGACGATGTCCAACGAGGTCGACGCGATGCTCGCCCAGACGCTGGGCGCCGGCAAGGCGCAGGTGGTGGTCAACGCCACCGTGGACGCCAACCAGGCGACCCAGGACACCCTCACCTACGCCAAGAAGGGGGTGCCGCTGACCCAGCAGACGTCGACCGAGACGCTCAAGGGCACCGGCGCCGGCGCCGGGGGCACGGCCGGGGCCGCCTCCAACATCCCCGGGTACACGGCGGGCGCCACCGGCTCCGGCAACTCCAACTACTCCAACAAGACGACCAACACCACCTTCGGCGTCAACAAGACCATCACCCACTCGGTGATCGCGCCCGGCGCGGTCAAGCAGCAGAGCGTCTCGGTGCTCGTCGACAAGTCGGTGCCGGCGAGCGAGATCCCGGCGATCAAGACGGCCGTGTCCAACGCGGTGGGCCTGCAGGCCAAGCGCGGCGACACGCTCTCGCTCGGCCAGCTGTCGTTCGCCAAACCGGCGGCGACGACGACGCCGACCGCCGGCGGCACCAGCTCCTACCTCAACTACGCCAAGTACGGGCTGGCGGGCCTGGGCTCGCTCATCTTCCTGGTGTTCAGCGCGCGCCTGCTGCGCCGCCGCGAGCGGGAGAACTTCGCCGGCCAGCCGACATGGCTGCGTGAGCTGGAGGCTCCGCGTACGCTGGCCTCGCTCGAGCAGCGCCAGGCGGGCGGCCCGCTGCAGGCTCCGGAGCCGACGGAGGTGATGGCCCTGCGATCGCCGGTCAACATCGCCCGCCGCCAGGTGGAGGATCTCGTTGAGCGCGACCCGGAGCGCGTCGCCCAGCAGGTGCGCGCCTGGATGTCTGAGGAGTAGCTCACGGCGATGGCGGTTGAGCTCTACCAGCAGCCAAAGCCGCCGGCGGCGCTGGCGGTCTCCGCCTCCGCCCAGGCGGCGCTGGCCAAGATCAAGGGCCGTCAGAAGGCGGCCGTCCTGCTCGTCTCGATCGGCTCCGAGCGCGCCGCCGAGGTGTTCGCTCGCCTGCGCGACGAGGAGATCGAGGCGCTGTCGCTGGAAATGGCCAAGCTCCAGTTCCTGGAGCCCGGGGTTGCCGACGGCGTGCTGGAGGAGATGGCGGCCACCGTCGAGGCGTATGACTCGCTCAACGCCGGCGGCGTGGAGTACGCGCGCGAGGTGCTGGAGCGTGCCCTGGGCACAGAGCGCGCCATGGAGATCATCGGCCGGCTGTCCAGCGTCATCGAGAAGCGCCCGTTTGAGTTCCTGCGCCGCACGCCGCCGGAGCAGGTCGTCACGTTCCTGCGCAACGAGTCGCCGCAGACGACCGCGCTGGTGATCGCCAATCTGCACACGACGCTCGCCGCCCAGGTGCTGTCCAACCTGCCGGATGCCGAGCAGCCGGAGATCGCCCTGCGGATCGCCCGCATGTCCGAGACGAGCCCGGACGTCGTGCGCCAGGTGGAGGCGGTGATGAAGCAGAAGCTGGCCAACGTCGTTCAGCAGGAGTACTCGGCCGCCGGCGGGATCAAATCGCTGGCCGACATCCTCAACCACGCCGGGCGCTCGACCGAGCGCAACGTGCTCGACTCCATCACCGAGGTCGACGAGAGCCTCGGCGCTGAGGTGCGGCGGTTGCTGTTCGTGTTTGAGGACATCATCAAGCTCGACGACCGGGCGATTCAGCTCATCCTGCGCGAGGCCGACCAGAAGGACCTGGCGCTCGCCCTGCGCGGCGTGGCCGAGGAGGTCAAGGAGCGGATCCTGGCCAACATGTCCGAGCGCGGGGCGCAGATGCTCGTCGAGGAGATGCAGTACCAGCCGCCGCAGCGCAAGCGCGACATCGAGGAGGCTCAGGGCCGCGTCGTCGCCATCGTGCGCAAGCTGGAGGAGGCGGGCGCGGTCGTGCTGTCGCGTTCGGACGACGACGTTGTCTTCTGAGTCGGCAGCCGCGACCATCGCGGCCTATACGTTCCGCCAGCTCGAGGCGCCTGTGGGCGGAGCCGTCGGCGATGTCGCCGATGTCCTCAGCGCCGCGCATGCCGACGCCGACCGCATCCGCGAGCAGGCGCGCGCCGCCGGCGAGGCCGAGGGACGGGCCGCCGGAATGGCCGCCGTCCGGGCGGAGATGGCCCCGGCGCTCCAGGCGCTGTTCGCCGCCGCCGCCGAACTGTCGACGCTGCGGGAGAGCATGATCGCCGAGCTGGAGTCCGATGCCGTCTCGCTGGCGCTGCGGATGGCCGAGCATGTCGTCGCCGGCACGATCGAGGCCGAGCCGCGGCGGATCATCGACGTCGCGGCGGTGGCGCTGCGCCGCATCTCCGAGCGCCGCCACGTGACGCTGGTCGTCAACCCCGCGGACCTTGACCTGCTCACGCAATCGGCGCCCGCGCTCCAGGCGGAGCTGGGCGGCATCGAGAACCTCAACGTCCAGTCAGACCGCCGCGTCGGCCGCGGCGGCGTGCTGGCGCGCACCGACGAGGGGGAGATCGACGCGTCGGTGGAGACCCAGCTCACGCGCTTGCGCGAGCTCGTCGCCGACGAACTCGGCGGCGGGGGCGTGGATGATGAGTGAGACCTTCGCGCGTCCGGTCATGGGCCGGATCGCGCGGCGCGTGTCGGACGAGGACCTGGCGCTGCGGCGCGGGCGCGTCCGCGATCTGATCGGCCTGATCATCGAAGCGACCGGCCTTCAGGTGGAGATGGGAGAGATCTGCCTGGTCGGCGACGGTCGCGAGCGCGACGGGCGCGGGGCGGTCCCCACCGAGGTCGTCGGCTTCCGTGGCGGTCGCACGCTGCTGATGCCGCTCGGCGAGCTGAGCGGCATCGGACCGGGAACCGCCGTGCATCCGACCGGCAGCCCGTTTCGCGTGGGGGTCGGCGATCGCCTGCTCGGCCGCGTCATCGACGGGCTGGGCGTGCCCCTGGACGCCAACGGCGAACTGGGCGACGTCTGCTGGCGGCGGGCGGCGGGAGCGCCGCCGGACGCGCTGAGCCGCCCGCGCATCACCGAGCGGGTGGGGCTGGGCGTCCGCGCGCTGGACACGCTCGTGCCCTGCGGACGGGGCCAGCGGCTCGGCATCTTCGCGGGATCCGGCGTCGGCAAGTCATCTCTGCTCGGCATGATCGCCCGGTCGACAACCGCCGACGTCAACGTCATCGCCCTCGTCGGCGAGCGCGGCCGCGAGGTCCGAGAGTTCATCGAACGCGACCTGGGCGACGCGCTGGCGCACTCGGTGGTCGTCGTCGCCACCTCCGATCAGCCGGCACTGGTGCGGATCCAGGCGGCGTTCACGGCCACCGCGATCGCCGAGCACTTCCGCGACCAGGGCCACAACGTGATGCTGATGATGGACTCGGTGACGCGCTTTGCCATGGCCCAGCGTGAGGTGGGGCTGGCCATCGGCGAGCCGCCGGCGACCCGGGGCTATACGCCAAGCGTCTTTGCCCTGCTGCCGCGGCTGCTGGAGCGGGCCGGCACCTCGCCGACCGGGTCGATCACCGGCCTGTACACCGTGCTCGTCGACGGCGACGACATGAACGAGCCCATCGCCGACGCGGTGCGGTCGATCCTGGACGGGCACATCGTGCTCACGCGCTCGCTCGCGCATGCCGGCCATTACCCGGCGATCGACGTGCTCCAGAGCGTCAGCCGGCTCGTCGGCGAGATCACCACGCCGGAGGTCCAGCACGCGGGACAGCGGCTGCGGGCGGCGCTCGCCGCCTACCGGGAGAAGGAGGACCTGATCTCGATCGGCGCCTACCAGCGCGGCACCGACCCGCTGCTGGATGCGACGATCGCGCTGCGTCCGAGCATCGACGGCTTCCTGCGCCAGCGGGTGGAGGACTTCACCTCGCTCGCCGACGCCGATGCGGCCCTGCTGGGGCTCGCCGCCCACCTCGGCGGACCGGCCGATGCGCTGGAGGTGCCGGTCGCGCCGGTGGCTCCCTCGCCGGCCGTGGTCTCACCCCAGGTCGCGGTCGGAAGTCCGGCGGGCGCGCCCGCGGCGATCCCGTCGCTGGCGCTCCCCCGCTGAGCGCGCCGAGCCCGTCGAGGCGCCGGCCGGCTCACGGGGAGAGCGCCGAGGGGCGGTGACGGTGGCGGCCGGGCCGGAGGTGGCCAGAAGCGGCGCGAGGACGAGGGGCAGCTCCCGCTGACGGCCCCTCCACCACCGCCTGCCGCGAAAGGGCAGCAGTGAAGAAGGGGTTCTCTGGCCGAGGCCGGGATGCGGACGAGAACCCGCCCGGGAGCGTCACATGCGTTCGAAATTCGCATCGGCGCGGACGATCTCGAACACAAGCGCTGCCATACGCCACTCGCAGACGAAATCGCGTGGCGCGATCTGCATTTCGCACAAACCGGGGGCCCTCCGCCCCCGCACGCTCGGCGGGATCCGCCTCTGCGCCGGGATCCTGTGCGTCGTGTCCCTTAAACGGGGTGCGCGAGTCGCTCATCCGTCGAATAACCGTCCAGGGGTGCTGAAGGGCACCGCAACCCGGCCGACTACGGGAGCATGGCTGGTCCCTCGTTCAAGTTCCGCCTCGAGCGTGTTCGCGCCCTCCGCGAGCGCCATGAGGATGCCGCCAAGCAGGCGTTCGCCGGCGCGATGATGGAATGCGCCGAGGGCGAGCGCGCGCTGCAGGCGGCGGCGCAGCGCGTCGCGCAGGCCCGGGAGGCCCAGCTGAACGCGACCGGCGCGCCGACCAGCGCCGGCGACCTCATGGCCCGCCAGATGTACCTGGAGCGCTCCGAGCACGCGCACCGGGCAACGCAGGAGGATCTTCACCGCCGTGAGCAGGCGCTCGTCCAGCGCCGCCGCGAGCTGGCCGACGCCGCCCGCGACCGCCAGGCGCTGGAGCGCCTCAAGGAGCAGCGCCGCTCAGACCATGAGCGTGAGCAGGCGCGGATCGAGGCGATCACGCTTGACGAGATCGCCATCAACGGCTTTCGCCGGAGGGCGGCATGACCTCGGCGATGTCCACGCTGATGCACGCCACGGATGCGCCGGCTCGTGCCGCGTCCGGCACCGGCGCGCCCGGCCCCGCACCGGCCGACCCGGGCGCGGCGGCGATCGACGCCGGCGCCGCCGGGGCGGCACCGGGGTCCGGCCCGCCGGGCCAGGGCACGAGCCCGCCCGGCGACTTCGCCGGCGTGCTGTCAACCCACGTGGCCCGGACCGCAGGTGCGGAAGGCCAGTCCAAGAAGGGTTCCGCGCACGGGAGCCGGAAGGGCGACGCATCGACCGCCGGCGACGGTGGCACCGCCTCGTCGACCGGGACGCCGGCCCCGGCCGGGTCCGGGCAGCCGGCGCCCGCAACCGCAACCGCAACCGCGGCACAGACCGCCGCGGTGGGCAGCGCGGCCGCGGCGGCCGCCGCTGCGGCGGGAGTGCAGGCGGCATCCCCGCCATCCGCCGGTTCATCGGCCGCCGGTCAGTCCGGCCAGTCGCGTCAGTCCGCCCCGTCGGCCCAGCCCGCCCCGTCCGCGGCCACCGCGCACGGCGATGCGTCGGCCGCGGTGCTGACAGCCGCAGCCGGCGCACAGTCCTCCGACTCCTCGTCACCGGCCGCCGGCACCGCCGCGGCCGACGTGACCCGGCCCACCGGCACCGGCGCAGAGTCCGGTCCCGCGTCGCAGGCCAAGCCCGCCTCGCCCCGTGCTGCCACGGCGGCGACCGCCGCCGGCGACCCCAGCGCGTCCCCCGCCTCAGCCCCGGCAACCCGGCCGGTGGTCACGCCCGCCCCCGCCGCGCGGGCCACCGTCGCGGTCGCCCAGGCTCCCGCCGCTCACTCTTCGGCCGTCCCGGCCCCGGTCACCACCCCCAGCCCCCGGCCCGCCGGCGGCGCCGCGGCCCCGTCCGCCGGCGTCGCCGGCAGCGCCGGCCCGGCCGCGACCGGCACGACCGCGACGGGCACCCCAGCGGGTGACGCCGGCTCGGCCGCCGCCACCAACACCGCCCCCGTCACCGTCATCTCGGTCTCAACCGCGGCCGGCACTGCGCCCGCCCCGCAGCCGGACCAGAGCAACCCGGCGGCTCCGGCAGCGTCTCCCGCCGGTCAGTCCCCGGCCCCGCCCACGACGGCGCCGGCCGCCGTGCCCCCCGCCCCGGCCGCCGCGAGCGCCACCACCCCCCAGCCGACGACAACGACCCAGACCCAGCCGACGGCGCCCGGTCTCGGAGCACCGGCACCGGCCGGCCTCTCCGGCGCCACCGCACCGAACACCGGGGGCGATACCGGCGGCAGCGCCGCCCAGGACCGTCCCCGCACCGGAACCGATCAGCCGGCGGCCGGCAGCGCCCCG
>DASSZQ010000322.1:0-29010 GCA_035702755.1 Solirubrobacteraceae bacterium
CAGCCGGACCAGGGAATCTGGGAGGCGCGGGGAAAGCCGCAGCACTACGTCTCGTCCAAGCTGATGTGCTGGGTGGCGCTCGACCGCGCGGCCAAGCTGGCGCGCATCCGCGGTGAATCCAGCCTGGCGGCCAAATGGGCGGAGACGGCAACCGAGGTCCGGACCGACATCCTTGAGCACGGCGTCGACGACCGGGGCGTGCTGCGCCAGCACTATGCGACGACGGCGCTCGACGCGTCCGCGCTGCTGGCGGCGATCTTTGGTTTCCTGCCCGGCGACGATCGGCGGCTCCGCGCCACCGTGCTGACGATCGCCGACGAGCTCACCGAGCACGGCTTTGTCCTGCGCTACCGGACGGACGAGACCGATGACGGGATGTCCGGCAAGGAGGGGACGTTCGTCATCTGCTCGTTCTGGCTGGTGTCGGCCCTGGCCATCATCGGCGAGCAGCGGCGGGCACGCGACCTCATGCAGCGGCTGGTCAAGGTGGCCTCGCCGCTCGGTCTCTACGCCGAGGAGTTCGACGTGGCGACCGGGCGGCACCTGGGCAATTTCCCCCAGGCGTTCTCCCATCTGGCCCTGATCGAGGCCGCGTCGCGGATCGTGCTCGCCGAGCGGCTGGCGGAACTCTCCGGATGAGCGACTGACATGGCCGCGGTCACCACCCGCGCGGCTCCGACAGCCGAGCAGGCCGCGGCGACCATGCGCAGCCGGCGCTACGCCGGGCTGCTCGTCGTCGTCGCCGTCGTCGGCGTCGTCGTGTCACTGGCCTCGTGGGGGTTCCTCGAGCTCATCTATCAGCTCCAGCGTGAGCTGTTCACGCATCTGCCGCACGCCCTCGGCTACACCAGCGGGCCGCCGGTGTGGTGGTCGCTGCCCGTGCTCGGCATCGCCGGGCTGCTCGTCGCGCTGGCGATCAGCCGCCTGCCCGGAGACGGCGGACACCTCCCGGCGCGAGGTCTGGCTGCGGGGGGAGCGCCGGTCAAGCCGATCACCCTGCCGAGCATCGTCCTGGCCGGCCTGATCACGGTCGGCTCTGGATTGGTCCTGGGACCGGAGGCGCCGCTGATCGCCGCCGGGGCCGGCATCGCCCTGTTCGTCGTGTCACCGGCGCGGGACCGGCTGCCGTCGGAGGCGATGGTCATGATCGCCGCCGCCGGGAGCTTCGCCGCGCTGTCGTTCATCTTCACCTCGCCGCTGATCGCCGCAGTCATCCTGATCGAGGCCAGCGGGATCGGCGGAGCGCGGCTCCCGGTCGTCCTCCTGCCCGGGCTGCTGGCTGCCGGCATCGGCACCCTGGTATCGATCGGCATGGGCTCGTTCACCGGCCTGAGCTCCAGCGCCTACGCGCTGGGGGCGCTCACCCTGCCCGCGTTCGCCCGGCCGGACGTGGTCCAGTTCGGATGGACGATCGCCCTGGCGGCGGCTGTCGCCGTCGTCGCTCGTCTGCTGATGCGGGGCGGCCTGGCGACGCACCGCATCGTCTCGCCGCGGTTGGTCGTCGCCCTGCCGCTGGTGGGGTTGCTCGTCGCCGGCCTGGCGATCGGCTTCTTTGAGGCGACCGGTCGCAGCGTCAACGAGGTGCTGTTCTCCGGACAGGACGCGCTCCCGGGACTGGTCGGCCACGCCGGCTCCTGGTCGATCTCGGCACTCGTCCTGCTCATCGCCTTCAAGGGAGTGGCCTACAGCCTGTCGCTGGGGAGCTTCCGCGGCGGGCCCACCTTCCCGGCGCTGTTCCTCGGCGCTGCCGCCGGCATCCTCGCCTCGCATCTGCCCGGCTTTGCGCTGACTCCGGCGGTCGCGGTGGGGATGGGCGCGGCCACCGCCGCGGTTCTCCGGCTGCCGCTGTCAGCCGTCGTGCTGGCCACGCTGCTCACGGTCAAGGACGGTGTGGGCGACGAGCCGCTGATCATTGTGGGCGTGGTCATCGCCTATCTCGTCACGCTGTTCATGACGGCGCAGGCCTCGGCCGGCTCCGAGCACCGGGAACCGGCCCCCGCCGCTCATCCCGGGGCCGGAGGAGGCAGCCTGCGGGAGGGGTTGTAGTCGGCTCGCCGCTGTGCCCGCCGCGCCGCGGCGACCGAGAGCTGGGGGGCCTCGACGACGACGGTATGGGCGAGATGGTCCTGAAAGCCGCGGCGCCGAGAGTCGAAGGGGATCGGCGCAAAGCCGGCGAACAGCGGCAGCGCCGACAGGACCAGTCCGACGCAGCGCACGATCCCGCGGCCGGGCCGGACGCGTTCACCGCGCGCGGTCAGCACCCGGATCTGCATCACCCGCATCCCCGGCGTCTGGCCCGTGCCCGCCCAGAACGTGACGAAGTAGCCGGCTGTCCACAGGATGTAGACGCCACCACCAATCGCCGCGATCAGAGCGTCAAGCTTCTGCGGGGGATGGATGAGGGCGAGGACGAGAGCGACCCCCACGCCGACGATCGTGGCCACGAGCGTGATCAACGCCGCATCAATCACCATGGCGACGGCCCGGGTGACGAGGCCCACGTAGCGCGCCTCGTCCGCAAATGAAGGCTGGACCGGCGCTCCGGGTCGCGGAGTCGCCGGGGGCCTGCTCATCCCGGACTCGTTTCAGGCTCCGTGGACGGGGGCGGCTTCGGCGCGCGGTGAATGAACCGCGCGGCGGTGCGCTCCAGCCACGCATCGGCGGTGCGGGAGCGACCGCGCATCTCCTCTCCCACCTGGTCGGCGAAGCCGAGTCCCTGTCCGGCAATCGCGGCCGTCACCGCCGGACTGTCGGCGATCCGGTCCACGAGCTCCCACAGCGCTTCACTGTCGAGCAGGCGGTGCACGAACTGCTCAAACAGGCCGCTGTCGAAGAACGCGTCGACCAGCCGTCTGGCTCCCTCGCTTTCGAGCACCTGTGCGGCGGCGGTCTGCACCCGCGCACTCGTCAGAACCCGCTCCAGCTCGCGGCTCTCGATCAGGCGATCGACGGCCCGGCGCTCAAGCTCGACGCCCGCCTCGGCGGCGGCGCCAACCACGCCACGGAGCGGCTGGACGGACGCGGCGGCTGCGCGTTGGGAGAGCCCGCCGACCCCGTGGAGCAGGAGCCGGGGGGCGCTGTCGATGCGGATCGCCATGATCGGATCATCGCCCGCCCGGGGCAGCGTGTAATCACCCAAAACGGAGGATGGCCTCGGTCCGTGGCGCGCCGGCACCGTGGGCGGGCGCCGGCGCGCCCGAACGTGTCTACAGTCCGGTCTGCGCCACGATCCGGCCGGAGTTGACGGCATCCACGAGCGCCCGGTAGTCGCGCTCGTTCTGATCGGCGTAGGCCCGGGCGAATTCCAGGATGGCGCGGTCAAACGCCGCGCTGGAGCCGAGATAGGCGGCGAGCGCGATGCGGTCACCGCTGCGGGCGTGGGCGCGGGCGAGCGTCCATCCGCAGAGCCGGCCGTACACGGCCATCCCCCTGGGAATCATCTGGTCGATTTCTGCCGAGCCCTTCCAGTCCTTGAGCTGGCGCCCGTAGAAGTCGCGGGCGACGCCGTCCATCCCGGCGGGGACGTGAACCCAGCCGAGGAAGATGTCGCTCGTGGCCTGCATGAGGCGTTGGCCGGCCACGACGCGCTCGCCGTGGTTCTTGAAACCGCTGTGCCCGAGGTGCTCCTCCAGGACCGATGCTTCGGCCTCCTTCAACTGCAAAAACAGCGGGTCACCCTGATCGCGTCCGAACAGCAGCGCGATCCAGGCGCGGGTTCCGACACTGCCCACGCCGACGACCTTGCGGGCGAAATCGGCGAGCTCGAACTGCTCCATCAGCACCCGCCGGTCGTGCTGAAGCGTTGATCGGAATTTGCGCAGCAGCTGATGGAGTTCCTCAAACCACTCCGACTGCTGGTCCGGCAGCATCACGCGCAGCGGCACGATCAGCGGCGATTGATCGATGATCTCCGCGCTGCCGTTGACGCGTTCGGTGAGCTTGGCAAACGCCGTCATGCTGTCCCGCGTCCGCGCCTTGGCCAGCTGCTTCTCGGTGCGCTTCACCTGGCGGCCCTTGAGCTCCGCGGCGCGTTCGGCCAACAACGACTCGATGTCCAGATGCGCATACCAGACGGCCAGGTTCTCCATGCCGGCGAATTGGCGCATCGCCGTCCGGTACTGGGCCACGGTGGTGAGGACGATCTCGTCCTGCTCCTTGGCGCGAAAGCCGTTGTCCCGGGCGGCGATGAGCATGCTGACCGCCAAGCGCTTGACATCCCATTCCCATGGTCCCGGGAGCGTCTCATCGAAGTCATTGATGTCGAACACCAGCCGTCGCTCCGGGGAGGCGAACACGCCGAAGTTGGACAGGTGCGCGTCCCCGCAGCACTGCACACGGAGCCCGGTGATTGGGGTGTCCGCCAGGTCGACGGCCATGATCTTCGCCGCCCCGCGATAGAACGTGAACGGGGAGACGAGCATCCGCCCGTACCGGATGGGAACGAGCTCAGGCACGCGGGTCTTCGCCTGCGCCTCAAGCAGGTCGACCGGGTTCGGCCGGCCCGACGACGGCTCGAACACGGCGTGCTGTGACCGCGGTACCTCGGCGCGGGCCTGCTTGCCGCGGGCGGCCCGCTCCGCCACTGTCAGGTGCGGGACCGCGGCCCTGCGGTCCCGTGGCCTGGTCGCCGTCATGATCAGCGCGTCCCCAGGATCCGCGCCTTCTGCTGCGCGAACTCCTCGTCGGTGAGGATGCCCTGGTCATGGAGCTTTCCGAGCTCGGCCAGCCGCGACATGTCCGCGTCGGTCATTCCGGTCGGCGCCGCTGCCGGTGCCGGCGCCGGCGGTGCCATCGCCGACTGCTGGCCGGCCGCGTAGGCCTCCTGCTGCTGCTCGGCCTGTGTGTTGGCGCGGTGCTTGCCGGCCATGTAGGCGCCGCCTCCGACAGCCGCCGCCCGGAGAAGCGGTCTGCGTCTGAGCAATGGCATTCTTCGTCCTCCTAGTCTTCCTCGTCGAGGGGCAGCCCGAGGGCGAGCATGATCTCCGGCGCGGCGGCGATCACCCGGGGGCCGCCGACCTGGGGAGCGATCGCCTTGAGCACTCCGAGGATGTCCTCCGGCGTCGCCCCCTCGGCCAGCGCGTTGCCGATCTGCCAGGCATAGGACGCCGGCGGGGCATCAATGGCGATGAGGCTGGCGATCTTGACCAGCGCGAAGGTGCGTCCGTCGAGACCGCTCGCCTCCCGGTCGATCTCACGCAGCCCGATGGCCTCCTCCAGGAAATCTCCGCGCCCGGCGGATACGCCGGCCAGGGTCTTGTGCGTGTCTGCTCCGACGACGGCCATATCGCGAACTCCTTTGAATGGGTGGTATTGCATGCCCCCGGCTCGCGGCGGCGCCCCGAGCATCCCTAAGCCGGCGGTTGGCGACATCACCCGAAACGGATGACCGTGGTGCCGCCCCCCGCCGAGAGGCAGGAGCGCACCATTGCCGGCCGCGACGGGCGGTGCGATGGTCGTTGTGACAACGGCAAGGGGCCGACCTCTGAGACGCGTGGAGGAACCAACCATGGCAGTTCAATCACCCACTCCCCAGCAGCGCGGTGGTGCGGCTGGAACCTACGACGAGTATCCAGATGAGGAGCGCGGCTTCGGCTGGGTCTCGTTCGCCGCGACACTGCTGCTGCTCGTCGGCACGATGAACCTGATCGAGGGGATCGCCGCGGTCGGCAACGCCCATTTCTTCGTCGGAGACGCCCGGTATGTCGTCGGCGACCTCAACACGTGGGGCTGGGTGGCGATCTGCCTTGGGGCGATTCAGTGGCTGGTCGGCCTCGGCGTTTTCTTCAAGAACCAGCTCGCCCGGTGGACGGGGGTGGTGATCCTCGGCCTGAACGCGATCGCTCAGCTGCTGATGATGCCGGCGTATCCGTTCTGGTCGCTGGTCATCTTCGCGATGGACATCCTCGCCATGTACGGCCTGATCGCCTACGGGAAGCGGATCGGCGCGGCGAGCTGAAACCTCTGACCTGAGCCCGGCGGGCTGACCTCCGGATCGGATGAAGACCGCGGCCGAGCCGGCGCCCGCCCGGGCGCCGGCTCAGTCCTATGTGGCGCTCCCGCCCGGCTGGCAGCGGGTGCGCGCCGACGGGGCAGGACCCTTCGTCACCCGTGAGATTGTCCGGCGTCCGGACGGTAGCGAGATGCTCTGGGAGTCGCGAGCGCATCGCAAGCGCGGGTCCGGGCGCGCCGCGGACTCTGGGTCGGTGTGGTGGAGACCGCGCCGGCGCAACTGGTGGATGGCGGTGCTGTTTGTGCTCGGCTCCCTGTGCTTCACGGCGGGCGGCATCGCCGCCCAGTGGGCGACGACGTCGCGGCCGGCAATCGGCATCACGTTCTTCGTCGGCTCGCTGTTTTTCACCTCGGCCGCCTATCTGCAATACGCGGAGGCGGTCAACGCCGAGCGGGCCGTCGGCCCCTCCGGGCGCCGGACCCGGTGGCGCCCCGTCTCATGGGAGCCCCGGCGGGTGGACTGGTGGGCGGCACTGGTTCAGCTCGCCGGAACCGTGCTGTTCAACATCAGCACGTTCGCCGCGATGAACACGGCTCTGTCGACAACCCAGGTTGACTCCCGCGTGTGGGCGCCGGACGCATTCGGCTCGATCGCCTTTCTGATCGCCAGCGAACTGGCGCTGGCCGAGGTCTGCCACCGCTGGCTGTGCCTGAGGCGACGCGACCTGCCGTGGAAGATCGTCGCGCTCAACCTGCTGGGGTCGATCACGTTCGGCGTCTCGGCGGTGGCATCGCTCGTCGAGCCAGCATCCGGTCAGCCGGTGAGCGCCCACGTCGCCAACGCCGGGACCTCAATCGGCGGCGCGTGCTTCCTGCTCGGCGCGCTCCTGCTCATGCCGGAGTCGGCGAGCGCGGAACGCCGGGCCCTGGATGCGCGCCTACCGACGGCACACGTGCACGCTTCCTTGTGAGCACGAGCCCACGTGAGAGTCTGAGGCATGGTGGTCCGAACCGGTGAATCGGTCAGGGCGATGGGCGGCCGACTTGAGCTGGTGACGCCGGAGCGGGCGGCGGGCGCCGGCGCCGTCCGCAGTGCGTGGGCGCGCTGGCACGAGGGCGCCGGCCACCGGTACACGCTGGGCGTGGAGGAGGAGGTGATGCTCCTCGACGGGCCCCACCACCGCCCGGCACCGGTCAGCGAGCAGGTCCGTGAGCGGCTGCCCGCAGACCTGGCCGAACACGTGTCGCTGGAGACGCACGCCGCGGTGCTCGAACTGGCCACGGGCGTCCATGGCGACATCCGGGGCGCCGTGACGGAGATCAGCGATCTTCGCCGTCGGCTGGCCCGGGAGCTGCGCGCCTCGGGGCTGGCTGCCGCGTCCGTGGCCATGCACCCGCTCGCCGGGATCGAGGGGACGCGGGTCTGCGCATCGCCGCGATACCGGGTTGTGTCCGGCTCCATGCGCTGGCTGGCCCACCGCGATCCGACCCTGGCCCTTCACGTCCACGTCGGCGTGCCGGATCCCGAGGACGCAGTGCGCCTGCTCAACCGCCTGCGGGAGAGCGTGCCCATCCTGCTCGCCCTCTCGGCCAACTCGCCGTACCGCCACGGCGAGGACACGGGCTTTGCGTCGACGCGGGCCATGATCTTCGGCGGCTTTCCGCGGACCGGGACCCCGCGCCCGTTCAGCGGTTACGCCGACTACGTACAGTCGATCGAGCCCCTGATCGACTCCGGCGCTGTGCCGGATCCGTCGTTTCTGTGGTGGGACGTCCGTCTTGCACCCCGCCTGGGCACGGTCGAGGTCCGGGTCATGGACGCGCAGACGACCGCCGCCGAGACGGCGGCGCTGGCCGCGCTCGTTCAGTCGCTGGCCCGGCTCGCGCTGGAGGAGGGAGCCCACCACCCTCCGATGGCTCCTGAGGTGGTGGCGGAGAACTGCTTTCTCGCCGCCCGCGACGGAATGGACGCGCGCCTCGTGGACCCCGCCTCGCGGACGCTGGTCTCGGTGCGCACGCTCACCGAGACACTTGTCGACAGGTGCCGTCCCCACGCCGCGGCACTCGGCTGCGCCGCCGAGCTGGCGGGCGTACATCGGCTGGCGTGTGCGAACGGCGCGATGCGCCAACGCAGCTGGCGGACCGCCGGAGGCGACCTGCGCTCGATGCTGACCGGCATCGTCACGCAGTTCGCCCCGGATCCTTCACCACTCACATCCCCAACCTGACACGGAAAGGAGCGGCCGATGTGTCGCTGGCTGGCATACAAGGGCGCGCCCGTCCTCCTGGAGCGGGCACTGTACTCGCCTGCGCACTCGCTGATTGAGCAGAGCCTGCACTCGCGACTGGGTGCCGAGGCCACCAACGGCGACGGATTCGGCGTCGGCTGGTATGACGGGACGCCGGCTCCGGGCGTTTTCCGGAGCGTCGAGCCGGCGTGGAACGATCAGAACCTGCGCGAGCTGGCCGGCCACATCACCTCCGGTGTGTTCTTCGCGCACATCCGGGCCGCGATCGGCTCCGCGGTCCAGCAGACCAACTGTCACCCCTTCCGGCATGGACGCTGGCTGTTCATGCACAATGGCTACATCGCCGAGTTTCCCACGGTCAAGCGTGACCTCGTCCTGGCGGTGGATGAGAGCCTGTACCCGGAGATCGCCGGGCATGCCGACACCGAGATCCTCTTTCACCTCGCGCTGACGTGCGGACTGGAGGACGACCCGCCCAGTGCGGTGGCCCGGGCGATCGGGATCGTCGAGGATGTCGGCCACCGCCGGGGCATCAAGCACCCGTTCCAGGGGACGATCGCCACGACCGACGGTGAGCGCATGTGGGCGTTCCGGTACTCCAGTGAGGGCCGCTCCCGGTCGCTGTTCTTCACCCGCGACGTCCGGACCCTGCGCCACCTGTATCCAGAGCGAGCCGTCCTGCAGGAGATGTCCGAGGATGCTCGACTCATCGTCTCCGAGCCGATCGGCGACCTCCCCGGAGCCTGGAACGAGGTGCCTGAGGCCAGCTGGGGCGTCGTCGGCGGGGGCGAGGACATGATGGGGTCATTCGTCGTCCAGCCACCCTCCCGGGCGACCGTCGTACCCGCATGACGGGAGCGGTGACCGGGCTGGCGGGCGGGCCCCTGCGGGGCGTCGCCCGGGCGCTGCGGCGCGAGCGCAGCGGCGTTCTGCCCGGGGTCGCCGCGCCGATGGCCCGCCCGCCGGAGCCGCGGCTGGAGATGCTGGACGTCCGGCGGTCGTTACGCTCGCCGGAGAGCGCGGGCGACCCCGTGTTGGCGCTCGTCCTGCAGCGCGCGGCCGCCGGAACCCGTCCCGGCGCACGCCGCGACCCGCACCGCCTGTACCTGGCCGTGGAGGGCGGCGGCATGCGGGGAGCGGTCACGGCCGGGATGGGCGTGGTGTTGGAGGCGGCCGGCCTCACCGACGCCTTTGACCGCATCTACGGGGTTTCGGCCGGGGCGCTGAACGGAGGCGCACTGGCCGCCGGCCAGGCGGCCCTGGCCGCGACGCTCTACGAGGACGTGGCCAGCCAACACGTCATCAACCGCATGCGGCCGCTCGTCCGCCAGCCGCTCATCGACTTCGACGTGCTCTTCGACGAGCTCATCGTCGCCCGCAAGCCGCTGTCGTCGGAGGGGCTGGCCGGCGGCCCGGAGTTCCGGGCGCTCGCCGTCTCCCTACAGACGCTCACGCTGCGCGTCCTCAGCGGGTTTGCCGACGCCGGTGAAGTGATGCAGGCGATCCGGGCCAGCGCCTTCCTCCCGCGGCTGGGGGGCGGAGCGCCGCAATTCCGGGACGAGCCGATGACCGACGGCGCGGTGCTGGAGCCGATCCCGTACGAGAGCGCGGTGGCCGAGGGCGCCACCCATGTACTCGTGCTCCGCTCCCGTCCGGCGGACTACCGCGCCCCGCGGCTGCGCGCGATCGCCGACTCGCTCGTGGTCCGCGGCGAGCCGGCGCTGGCGACGCTCGTCCGCCGCAGTCGCGACGTATATGCACGGCAGGCGGCGGAGCTCGCCGGGCGGGGCGCGGCCCACCGGCCCAGAGCGCTCATCAGTCAGATCGCCGTCCCGGAGGGGACGCCGCTGATTGGGCGGCTGGAGGCCAGCGCCGAGCGCGCTGTGGAGGCGATCCGCGTCGGTGGCGGCGCCATGGCGCGGGCCGTGCTGACCGAGCCGGTCGACCTCTGCTGGCAACCGACGGTGTACCGCCGGGCGGATGCGGAGGAGGGGGCCATGCGCGGCGGGGGATGAGCCACCGGCTCGCGTTTGCCGGACAACGAGAAACGGGCGGCCCGGTCCCGGACCGCCCGCCTCTGCCCCCTGGATGGTGCTAGGTCATCAGCTCCGGCCTCCCGCCATAGGCGGCAAGCCCGTAGATGACGAGCACGTACAGCGCGATCAGCGTCAGTGACCAGAACGGATATGCCGGGATCGTCACCATGGCAACCACGGCGGCAACCGCCGCCACCACGATGCCGAACCACCGACCGAACTGGCCTCCACGCCAGATCGACAGAGCGGCCACACCCTCAAGCGCGCCGAATGCCATCACCACCCAACCCCAGGTGTTGAGGTCGCTGATGACGTAGCGCGCGCCCGCGACGAAGAAGTGCGAGCTCGACACCGCCGCGATGCCCCAAATGAGATTCAGGGCAGCCGCGATGACGAACATCGCCGTCGCGAACAGGATCCAGCCGGCGCCCCTGTCCGATGGCGTCTGTGCCTTGTACATGGGCGTTGGCACTGCAGCCTGCGGAGTCGTTGTACGCGCCCCGTTGGTCTTGAGGGCGGACATCTGAACCTCCTTTCGGCCCTGGTACCCCCGCACAATGCCTTTACTGGGGGTATCCAGGGCCAGCGTAGGCGGCCACCGGGGCGACGGCATCCGCTGACCGGCGCGCCCCCGGTGGGGGGACTACGCAAACCCAGTGCGTGGTTGGCGGGCAAGCTGCGATGATCCTTCCAGATGCCGCGTGCCTGAACCGTCCGGTCAAGATCTGCTGTCGGAGTGGCGCAAGCTGATGGAGTCGCTGATGCAGTCCGCGGCGGCGATGGGGACGCGCAGCGACCTCGCCCGCCAGCTGATGGAGCCGATGCAGCGGCAGCTGGAGCTGGTGCAGGAGATCCTTGACCGGGAGCGGCGGCTGCAGCGGCAGGTGACCAGTCACCTCCTGGCCCCGGTGGACGCGGTGTTCGATCTGCTGGCGCAGAGCGGAGAGATGCTGCGCCGCCAGGCCGAGGCGCTGGACTCAGCGGGGCGGGCGCTGGAGGAGACGGCGGCCCTGGTGACGACGCAGGCAGAGCTGTTTGAGCGCACGCTCGGCATCATGCGCGAGCCTTCCGAGCTGGCACGGGCGGTCGCCGGACTGGAGCGGCGAGGTGATCGCCCGTCCCGGCCCCGGGCGCCCGGCCGCAGGCCGCGG
The DNA here is from genome assembly GCA_035702755.1 of Solirubrobacteraceae bacterium. GTDB lineage: Bacteria > Actinomycetota > Thermoleophilia > Solirubrobacterales > Solirubrobacteraceae > Palsa-465. The sequence continues at coordinate 11,386 of DASSZQ010000322.1, forward strand.
GGCAGCTAACTCTAAGGGCGGGCGAACGCCACCGCCCGGCCCGTTCATCCGATGCGGGTGATGAGGGGGGTCCGGGGGTGGTGCATGCTGGGCAGGGCGGAGACATTTTGACGTCCGGCAGCCGGACCTGAGGGAGCCGTTGATGACGTGGACCAGCTCGATTCCCGGGGTGCGGGCCCTCGCGGAGTATCAGCCGTCGTGGTTGCGCCGCGACGCTGTCGCCGGGATCGTGCTGACGACGTTGCTCGTCCCGCAGGGGATGGCCTATGCGGAACTGGCGGGGCTGCCAGCCATCACCGGCCTGTACACGACGATCCTATGCCTGATCGGCTACGCGCTGTTGGGGCCCTCGCGGATCCTCGTGCTGGGGCCGGACTCGTCCCTGGGCCCGATGATCGCAGCGACCATCCTGCCGATCCTTGGCTCAAACGGAAGCCCGGCACGGGCGATCGTGCTGGCCTCGATCCTGGCGCTGCTCGTCGGCGCGATCATGATCCTCGCCGGGGTCGCCAAGCTCGGATTCGTGGCCGACCTGCTCTCCAAGCCGACGCAGATCGGCTACATGAACGGGCTCGCGTTGACGATCCTGGTCGGCCAGCTGCCGAAGCTGTTTGGGTTCTCGATCGACGCCAGCGGCCTGATCAACGAGGCGAAGGCGTTTGTGAACGGGCTCTCCGCGCATGAGGCGGTCGGCGCCGCAGCGGCGATCGGCCTGTTCAGCCTGCTCGTGATCCTGGTTCTGAGCCGGTGGCTGCCGAAGGTCCCCGGGGTGCTCGTGGCGGTCGTCCTGGCCATTGCGGCGGCCGGTGTCTTCAATCTCGCCGACCACGGGGTCTCCCTCGTCGGAACGCTGCCCAGCGGCTTCCCGCCGCTGACCGTACCGCACCCGGTCTCCGATCTTCCCCTGCTGCTGGCCGGGGCGTTGGGGATCGCGCTCGTCGCCCTCACCGACACGATCTCGACGGCGTCGTCCTTCGCCGCGCGGACCGGGCAGGAGGTGAACGGCAACGGGGAGATGATTGGGATCGGCGCGGCGAACGTGGCCGCCGGGCTCTTCCAGGGGTTCCCGGTCAGCACCAGCGGCTCGCGCACGGCCGTCGCCGAGCAGGCGGGCGCCAAGACCCAGGTCACCGGCCTGGTGGGGGCGGCGCTGATCGTGATGATGCTCGTGTTCGTCCCGGGGTTGTTGAAGAGCCTGCCGAATCCGACGCTCGCCGCGGTGGTGATTGCGGCCTCGCTGTCGCTCGCCGACATTCCGGGCACACTGCGACTGTGGCGGCAGCGACGCGTCGAGTTCCTGCTGTCGATCGCCGCCTTTCTCGGCGTTGCGCTGCTGGGAGTGCTGCAGGGCATCGCCGTGGCGGTCGGCCTGTCGATCCTCAATGTGTTTCGGCGTGTGTGGTGGCCGCACCAGACCACCCTCGGACGCGTGCCCGGGATGCCCGGCTACCACGACCGTGAACTGCACCCGGAGGCGGAGGAGATTCCCGGCCTCGTCATCTTCCGCTTCGATGCGCAGCTGTTCTTCGCCAATTCCCGGACGTTCCGTGACCAGATCCGCCGTCTCGCGTCCGCCGACCCGCGCCCGCGGTGGATCGTGATTGCCGCCGAGCCGATCACCGACGTGGACATCACCGCGGCCGACATGCTCGCCGACCTCGACAGCGAATTGAACGCGGCCGGCACCTCGCTGGTGTTTGCCGAGCTCAAGGAACCCGTCCGCGCCAAGCTCGAACGCTACGAGCTGATCGGTCCGTTGGACCCTGACCACTTCTTTCCCACGATCGAAGCGGCGATCGAGCACTTCTGTGACGACACCGGCGCCCGGTGGACGAGGCCGGTCGATCTCAAGGCCCCACCGGTGTGACCGGCCGGCGACACGCCGGCTTTCCCCTGAGCCTCAGCGTCGTCCGTGGCACTGCTTCCACTTGCGCCCGCTCCCGCACGGACAGCGCTCGTTGCGTCCCCGGCGGGCATCACGGGCGGCGTAGATGCGGGTGATGTCCGCCGGTGCCCGGTCCTGGCGCAGCAGCACGGTCATCAGCCGCATCGGCTCGGCCACATGGGAGAAGAACCGCTTGAAGCTGGGGCACAGGTAGTTGAGTCCCGGCTCGCCCTCCGGGGTGCGGGTGAACCGGTCCTTGGGGCAGCCGCCGTGGCAGGCGAAGCGGACCTCGCACTCCCGGCAGTAGGACGGGAGGGCGTCGCGCTTGTCACGTCCAAATTGCTGTTGCGCCGGCGAGTGGACAAGGTCGACGAGGTGCCGCTCGGCGATGTTGCCGAGCCGGTACCGCGGCTCGACGAAGTGGTCACAGGAGTAGACGTCGCCGTTGTGCTCAAGCGCCAGCGCCAGGCCACACGTCTCGCAATGGACGCACATCGCCGGCGGCTCCCCCGCCCAGTTGGCCAGCGCGGTGTCGAACATCTGAACGTACACCTCGCCCACGTCCCGCCGGACCCAGTCCTCGAAGACGTCGATGAGGAAGCGTCCGTAGCCCTCCGCCGACACCGAGCGCGCGGTCACGCCATGCCCGCTCTGCGTGTACAGCGGCCGGTCGCGCCACGATGACCACGGCGCCTCGCCCTCCGGTCCCGCCTCGGCCACCCGCTCGATCACCGGGATGAACTGCATGAAACGGGCGCCGCACTGGTCGCGCAGGAACCGGTAGACCTCCGCGCCGTGATGCTCGTTGGCGGCATGCACGGTCGTCAGAACGTTGTAGTCGACGCCGGCGGCGCGGAGGTGACCGAGCCCGCGCATCACCTGATCGAAGCTGCCCCGGCCACCCCGGGTGACCCGGTAGGTGTCGTGGATCTCGCGCGGCCCGTCGATGGAGATCCCCACCAGGAAGTCCTGCTGCTTCAGAAACGCCGCCCACTCCGCATCAAGCCTGGTCCCGTTCGTCTGGATCGTGTAGGCGGCCCGCTGTCCCGGCTGCGCGTATCGACTGACCAGTTCCACTGAGCGACGGAAGAAGTCAAGCCCCATCAGCGTCGGTTCGCCGCCCTGCCAGGCAACCTGCACCACCGGGACGCCGCGATGAGCCTCGAACAGCTGGCGGACGTACGCTTCCAGCAGCTCGTCGGCCATTCGCATCCGGCTGCCCGGGTAGAGCATCTCCTTGGAGAGAAAGAAGCAGTAGGAACAATCCAGGTTGCACACCGCCCCCGTGGGCTTCGCCAGCAGGTGAAACCCGGTCCCCGCCTCCGGCACCGGGTTTGCCGATCCCGTGTTCACAGCTCGATTCAACCCGCGACACCCCCGCCGGCATCACCCGTTTCGGAGGACACGCCACCGGCCGACATCGCCGCCGATCATCGCCCGGTGATCAGGCCGCACGGTCGGCAAGCCATGTCCGAGCGTCACGGTACGCCGTCACCGTGGCCGCGAGGACCGCTGCGGAGGCCGGCACGATCGTGACCGTTCGTTTCAGATCCACCCGGTGGGTCTTCAGCAGCTGCTCGGCCAGTTCCGGCGCCACCTCGCTGAGAAACAGATGCCCTCCCGTCGCCTGCAGCCGCTCGGCATAGTCGGCGAGGACGATGAAGCCGGTCGCACCCAGCCGGGTGCGACCGCGCAGCCTGAGGACAACCACGGCGCGTGTGCAGCCGGTGGGGTCAGGCAGCCGCGTCTGGAGCGTGCGTGCTCCGGCGAACAGCAGACTTCCGTACACGTCGAGGATCGTGACGTCGTGGCTCGTCAGCGCGGCCGGCGCCGGAGATTCCACCAGGCTGCCGTCGGATGCGAGCTTGAGGCGCACGACGGTGAGCCGGGACGCCTCCTGGTTGAGCTGGAGCAGCAGCGACAGCCCCACCCCAACCCCCACCGCGGCAGCCACGGGGAGCAGCAGGGTCGCGGTCAGCGTCGCCACGAAGGCCACTCGCGAGCCGAAACCGGTGCGGATAACCGTGCCGATGCGCCCCACCCGCACCGATCGGGCCGCGGCGAAGATCAGCACCGCCGCGAGCGTGGGAATGGGGATCTTGCCGACCAGGCCAGAGAGGAGCAGCAGGATCAGCAGCATCCACACGCCAGAGAAGATCGCGGCCCACCGGCTCCGCCCCCCAGCGGCGACATTCAGGGCCGTTCGGCCGACCGACCCGCCCACGGGCTGGCCGCGGAACAGGCCCGAGGCGAGGTTGCCGATGCCCTGGGCGATGAAGTCGCGGTTGGGGTGCGACGGCGAGCCGTCAGGATTGGGCGCCGCCTCCGCCACGCCGTTTCCCTGCACCAGGACGATCACGCTGACCGCCGCCGCCCCGGCGAGCAGCTGCAGCGAGGACAGCAGCGACAGGTGGGGGAGATACGGCGTGGGTATCCCCGAGGGGATCGGGCCGGAGTCGTTGACTCGGACCAGCCCGCTTGCCCCCAGTGAACCGAGCGTGGGGATGACAAGGGCGATCAACGGTGCGACCGAGGCGATCCGGGTCCGGCTCAGGACCGCCATCAGCACCAGCGCCGACGCTCCCACCGCCGCTGCGATCAGCGACATGTCGGCCGGGTGCGTGACCACGTTGAAGGCCTTCACCAGCGCGGGTGTGCCCGTCTGAGACGAACCGAGAAGGTCACCGAGCTGGCCGAGGATGATGTTGACCGCCACTCCGGTCAGGAACCCCGCCAGGACTGAGACAGAGACAAAGCGGGTGAAGCGGCCCAGGCGCAGCAGACCCGCCGCGATCATCATCACGCCGGCCAGCACGGAGAGGACGAACAGCGCCTCGGTGCGCTGGGTGCCTGAGAAGCCGGTCAACGACGAACCGGCAGCCAGCGCGGCGGCGGTGGTTGTGGTGACCACCATGAGCTGCGTGCTCACCGCCAGGCCGCCGCCAATCGGTCCGACCATGCTGGCGTACAGCCCAAAGACCGGATTGACACCGACCAGCACGGCGGAGGCCATGCCGTCGGGGACGCTCGCGATTGCGCCGGGAACGCCGGCGACGAGGTCCCGCCGCAGGTCGCCCCGCCGCGGCCGGACCGAGGCGAGCCATGCGCGCAGGCGCCTCACGTGATCGGCAACGGGTCAGCTGGGATGCGCGGGGCGTGTCGCGCCCGCCCCGCGCACGTCATGGGGTGATCCAGCGGAGGGGTCCGTGCTCCTAGCGCCGATCGCGCCGGTCCTCGCGCCGGTCCTCCCGCCGGTCGCCGCGCCGGCGCACGCCCCGTGTCACCACTGCGGCCGTACCGGCGACGGCGGCCGTCCGCGCGACCGGCCGCCCACCGAGCACGCCCCGTCTGCCAACCCGGCCTCGAGCGAGCATCTCAGACTCCTTCCTTTGCCATGGCCTGGTCGGCCTCGAGCATCGCCGCCAGGGCCTGGATGGGGATTCGTCCGCTGGCCACCAGCTGGCCGCCGGACCGGCGGACCGCCGAACCGAACGGCGCCGCCCACACGTTCTCGTACACCATCACCGCGGCGATGCTGCCCGGCTCCAGCGCCGCGCCGATGGCCTCAACGTCCTCCTCGGCGAGCAGCATCGCCAGCTCATCCTCCAGGGCGCGCAGCTCACCGAGGTCGTCATCGCCGAACTCGTGCGACTCCAGCCCCTCGACCGAGCCGTCCTCGTTCTTTCTCAAAAACAGCAGGTCGAGCACGCGGACCAGCCCCCGGTTCACCAGGCTTGAGAGCTCGGCCGCCATCTCACCGGAGAAGTTCGCCCGCTGCGCTGGAAACTCGACCACCAGGTAGTCGACGGGGCCCAGTTCGTCCACATCGTCGTCTGTCATGACACTTGCCTCCATTCCGGATTACGCGCCTCCGCGTACACGGTCGCCTGACCACGCGGTGGGCGCATCGTCCGGAACGGATGATGCGAAACGACGTGACTGGGCCTTTGCTCCCCTCACACGTGCAGAAGGAGAAAGCGATGGCTGACACCCTGACTGATGTGCCGGTAGCCGGTTACCAGGACATCGATGCCGCGACCACAGACCTTGAGTCGCTGATCGTCCAGATCAATCAGGGAGTGGCGGCCTAAGGGAGGGATGAGCCATGGCCGTTCAGGAACAGCCACCCGTCGCCCTCCACGACCCGCAGCGGGCCCGGCGCCTGCTCATGCTGGAGTTCGGCTCCCGGGCGGACTTTGAGGATCCCCGGTTGGAGTACCGGAGGCTGTTCTCCGAGCTGCTGGGGACATTCATGCTTGTCCTGGTGGCCGCGGGCGGGGGCATCCTGCATGCGCGGGGGGAGATCAGCCTGGCGGCAGCGGTGGTCGCGCCCGGACTGATGGTTCTGGCGATCATCCTGTTCATGGGCGCCGTGTCCGGCGCCCACCTGAATCCGGTCGTGTCGCTGGCGTTCGCGCTGCGCCGTGACTTCCCGGCCTTCCGGTTTATGGGGTACGTGGTTGCCCAGTTGCTGGGGGCGACCCTGGCCTGCCTGTTCCTTCTGGCCGTGTTCGGCAATGTCGAGCATCTCGGCGCGACCCTTCCCGGACCGGGCTATCAGGAGTGGCAGGCGCTGCTCATGGAGGTCGTCCTCACCGGCGTGCTGGTGAGCGTCATCCTGGGGACGGCGTCGGGAGCCCAGAACGTCGGGACGATCGGCGCCCTGGGAGTTGGCGGCTACATCGCCCTGGCCGGACTGTGGTCAGCTCCGGTCAGCGGCACGTCCATGAACCCGGCGCGTTCGTTCGGTCCCGCGCTGGTCAGCGGGGACTGGCACGCGTACTGGGTCTACGTGGCCGGTCCGTTGGCCGGAGCGCTGCTGGCCGTGGCCTGCGCCGTCGTGCTCCGGGGCCGAGGGGGCGACCCCATCTCCCGCGCAGCCGGATCCGGAGATCTCGACACCCGGCGCGCTTAGGCCCTTAAAGTGAGAGCGCCCCGGTACCGGCGGGATATGAGGCCGGACTCGGGGCGCGCTCGAGGGAGGAGAGGTACTGCGCGGACAATGATGCACCCTCGCATCTCAGAAGTGAAAGACAAATAATCGCCGGCATTGATAAGCAGAGCTTATGGCCGCTGCGCGGGGGCGGACGGGGCTACTCACCCGGCCGGCGGGCGCGAACGAGCGCGTCGAGGGCGATCCGCTCACCCTGAGGCGTGGCCACCGGCCGCCGGACGCGCTCGGCCCGCTCGATCGTCAGCTCCGAGCCACTGAGATCATCGACCACGTCCTCGGCGGTGTAGAGGACGGCCGGCTCCTGAGGCCCGCCGTAGCCCTCGGCGATGTTGTGTGAGTCATGGGCGACGAGCAGGAACGTGCCCCCGGCGGCGACGGCCTGCGCGGCGGCGGCCACGATGGGGGAGCGTTCCGGCGCCGCGATCTGGAGGTAGAAGACGATCACCAGCTCGAAGGCGCGGTGGGGCGGGCGGTACTCGACGAGATCGGCCCGGACCCACTCGGCGTGAACGCCGCGGCTCTCGGCCAGTCGCTGCGCCTTGGCCAGCCCGGCCGCCGAGAAGTCGACGCCGGTGACCGTCCAGCCGCGCTGCGCCAGCCACACGGCGTTGCGTCCCTCGCCACAGGCCAGGTCCAGCGCGCGGCCGGGGGACAGGCCGTCGGTCTCGGCGACGAGAAATCGGTTCGGCTCGCTCGTCCACACCAGCTCGCTGCCGGCGTAGCGGGCATCCCAGGTTCGACTGTCCATGGCCCTGGAGGCTAACTCCCGCCGCCGCGGCGCCGCTGGCGGGGGAGGGGCACAGGGCCGGAGGCGTTCAGCACGTCACGCGGGGCGGTAGATCCTGCGGGACGGCCTCGAGGTCGACGAACGTGGCCGCGAAGTCTGCGAAGCGCCGGATGTCCTCGGCGTTGGAGACGATGCCCAGCGAGGCGCGGATGGCGCCGCCGGAGTGCAGGCCGAGGCGCGCGATGTAGTCCTCAAGCGTCATGCCCTCGCCGAACTCGCTGCCGACGAGCGTCTGCCGGGAGACGGTGAAGGCGACCTCGCCGGCGCCCGGGTTGCAGAAGCAGCCGGTTCGCAGCGAGATGTTGTGCGCCCGGGCCACCCGGTCGACGTAGCGCTCGTCAACGACCTCGCCGCGGCGATCCAGGAAGTTGAACGCGATGGTCGCGCCGCGGCGGTGCAGCGACCGCGGGCCGTAGACGGCGGCTGCGGGCGCGCCGTCGGCGTGGCGCAAGGAGCCGAGCACGGCCAGGAGCCGGCCGGCCAGGGTCGTGACCCGGGCGTGGATCGAGTCGATCCCAACCCGGTCGAGGAGGCGCAGCCCGATCGGAACCGCCGGCAGGTTGAGATAGTCGACGGTTCCGTCCTCGAAGTGGGCGGCGCCGGGCAGCGACTGGTGGTACTGGCGCTGGACGAACGCGGCGAGGATCGTTCCGCCGGAGAACCACGGGCGTTCGAGCCTCGCCAGCGCCTCCCGGCGCGCGAGCAGGCAGCCGACGCCCGTCGGCCAGCCGAACATCTTGTAGAACGACAGGGCGACGAACTCCGGCCGCCACCGCTTCAGGTCGAGCCGGTTGGTGGGGACGTAGGCCGCGGCATCGAGCAGGACGTCCCACCCGTGGTCATGGGCGCGGGAAATCCACTCCAGCGGGTGCTGAACCCCGGAGAAGTTCGACTGGGCCGGATAGGCGAACAGATTGCGGTGGGCGCCCCCCGTGGCGGCCAGGTAGCGCGCCAGGACGGCGTCGTCGACGCGGAGCTCCGGAGCGACCACCGGCACATACGTCGTCTCGGCGCCGCGGCCGCGCGCGAACTCTCGAATGCCGTTGACCGAATTGTGATTGTCGAAGGTGAGCAGGAACCGGTCGCCGGGATGAAACGGGTAGGACTCGCCGACGAGGCGAAGCGCGCCGGTCGCGTTGGGGGTGAAGATCGCCTCGTACTCATCCCCGGGGGCATTGAAGAAGCGCAGCACGGCGGCGCGCGCGTCCTCCACGAGTGCCGTGCTCGCCGCCGACGCCGGGTTGAGCGAGTGCGGGTTGCCGAGCACGGCGCTCTCCATCAGTTCCAGGTGCTCGCGCAGCTGCGAGCTGGCGTACTGGCCGCCGCCGGTGTAGTCGAGGTACACCTGCCCGCTCGCATCAAGTCGCCTGAAGTCGCTCCGGCGAAGCGCGTCAAGCGCATCCTCGGTTCGGACGAGCGTGCTCATCCGGCCGCCGCACTGACGGGCGTGACCGCCACCTCGACGCCGATGCCGTGGCGCACGCTCTCGCTCACGATGCAGAAGTCCTCAAACAGCTCCAGACAGCGTCGCATCCGCGGTTCATCATCGGCGGACACCTGGGGCTCGATCTCCACGGTCAAGCCGCCGACGCGGAGGCGCCCGGCATCATTGCGCTCGAGCGCCCCGCTCACGGTCGTCCGCACCCCGGTCACCTCGATGCGGGCGCGCCGCAGGCAGTAGAGCAGGCTGGCGCTCAGGCAGTTGCCGACCGCCGCAGCCAGAACCCGGGCGGCGTTGGGGCCGGTCCCCTCGCCGAGCGGGGATGGCTCGTCCATCACAAACCGGGCGTCCCCGCCGATGCCGAAGTCGACATCAAACCGGTACCCCTCCTCGAGGTCCATCGTCACGCTGAAGCTCTCGTCGTCGCCCATCAGGGGCCCTTCCCGTCGTTTGGCGGTGCGCGTGAGATCCTCGCCCCAGCACCGAGGGTGCGCATCCGCGCTTTATGCGCAGTGCACTCCCGGACCCCTACGCTGTGAGGAGCGAGTGTCCACCACCCCTGTGTCCCACGAGCCCGCCGCGCAGTGGCGGGAAGCCGTGCGCCAACTGGCGGCGATGGAGCGCCCGTCCGCCTCGGCCGGCGAGCACCGCGCGGCCGAGCTCATCGCCGAGCGGCTGCGGGCACTTGGTTGCCGGGCCCGCGTCGAGGAGGAGGAGGCGCACGGCGGGTATTGGTGGCCGATCAGCCTGCCCAATGCCGCGGCTGCGGGAGCCGGGCTGCTCGCCGCCGCCCGCCGCCGCCGTCCGGCGACGCGGGCGCTGCTGGCGGCCGTCGCCGCCGGCTGCGGCTGGGTGATCTGGGATGACCTCGGCCACGGCGCGCGCTGGTTTCGCCGTCGCCTGCTGCCCACGCGCAGCACCTGGAATGTCGTGGGCGAGACCGGTGATCCCGATGCCGCGCAGACCGTGGCGCTCATCGCTCATCACGATGCCGCCCATTCCGGGCTCGTCTTCCACCCCGCCCTGGGCCGGGTGGGGCCGGCGATCGCACCGGGGGTGCACGCGCGCTCCAGCCACACCTTCCCCATCCTCTACGCGGTCTGGGCCGGGCCGGTGATCGTCGCCGCCGGGTCGCTGCTGGGGATCCGGGGGGTGGTCAGGGCCGGGATCGTGCTCTCGTTGGGCGCGGTCGCGGCCATGGCCGACATCGGCCGCGCCCGGGTCGTTCCCGGGGCCAACGACAACCTCACCGCGGTTGGGGCCGTGCTTGCGGTCGCCGAGGCGCTGCGCGAGCAGCCGCTCGCCCATCTGCGCGTGCTCCTGCTCTCGACGGGTTCCGAGGAGTCGTTCAGTGAGGGGATGCAGGGCTTTGCGCGCCGTCATTTTCCGCACATGGATCGCCGGAGCACGGAGTTCCTGTGCCTCGAGTGCCTGGGGAGCGAGACGCTGAGCGTGCTCGAGGGGGAGGGCATGCTGAAGATGCGCGACTATCCCCGGCACATGCGAGACGCGCTCGCCGACGCCGCGACCCGCGCCGGTGTCAGGATCGCCCGGGGGGTGCGCACGGTGGCGGCCACCGACGCGCTGGTGGCGCTGCGCGCGGGCTACCCGGTGGCGACGCTGGTCTCGGTCGAGCCGACGAAGCTGCCGCGCAACTACCACTGGCCGTCCGACACTCCGGATGGGCTGCGGTGGCGGACGGTGGAGGATGCGATCGCGACGTGCGAGAGCTTCCTGCGGGTCCGTGCCGGTGAGGCGGCGCTGCGGTGCCGTGCCGGTCAGGCGGCGCCGGCGAACGACGGCACGGCGTCGGGCTCGAGCAGCCGCTCGTAGACGCGATAGGTCTTGACCAGGCGGCCGGTCAGCGCCTCCATGGCGCGGTTCATCGGCTCGTTGGTCTCCAGGATCCAGCCGGTCTCAGCCCGGGTGATGCCCCGGCGGGCCACCTGCTCCCACACGTCGCGGTAGAGACCGGCGGCCACCCCGGCATGCTGGAACTGGGGCTTGACGCCGAGGGCGAACACACGGATCTCGCGGATCCGCCGCTGCTGCCGCAAGGCGGTCAGCCAGCCGAACGGGAGCAGCCGGCCGTTGATCTGGGCGAGGATGTGATTGAAATCCGGGAGCGAGAGCGACACCCCTGCGACCTCGCCGTCGCGGGTCTCGGCCACGCAGGCGAAGTCCTCGTCCAGCACGGGCTCGAGTTCATGCGCCATCTGGTGGACCTCGGCATCCGTCGGCGGCACGAACCCCCAGTTTGAGGCCCAGGCGCTGGTGTACACGTCGATGAACCGCTGGAGCTCGGCCTCAAGATCGCGCTTGCGCATCCGGCGCAGGCGGATGCCGTGATCCGGCTCGAGGCGATCCGCCAGCTCGTAGATGATCGGCAGCACCTGGGACCGGTTGTCCCACAGGATCTCCCACTTGTAGAGATCCATCGCCTTGATCATTCCCTCGCGCTCCAGCAGCTCGCCGTAGTAGGGGTGGTGGTAGTTCTCAAGGATCTGCGGCCGCAGCCCATGACCGTCGACGAGCACGCCGCATTCGTGGTTGGTGGAGAAGTCAAGCGGTCCCAGCATCCGGTCCCGTCCGCGGGCCCGCAGCCAGTTCTCCGCGGCGGTGAGCAGGGCGCGCGCCACGGCGGGGTCGCGATCTGTTTCAAAGAAGCCGAACAGCCCCCAGCGGTTGCCCTGGAACTCGTTGAGCCGGTGGTCGATGTGGGCGGTGATCCGGCCGACCGGCGTGCCACCGCGCCACGCCAACAAGTACTCGGCCTCGGCATGGTGGAAGAACGGATTGCGCCGCCGGTCCAGATGACGCCGGCGCTCCGAGATGAGCGGGGGCACCCATTGGGGTGTGGACTCATACAGCGACCACGGCAGCCGGATGAACGCTGAGAGCTCACCGCGTCCCCGGGCCGGCCGAACCTCGACGGCGCCCCGCTGGGGGACCGTCGGCGTCAGAGTTTCAGGTACCTGCCGTACGCTGTGCTTGAGCACGTCATCGTCTCCCGCTGTCGCCTACCGGCTCCCCCATACCTGCTGGCCGTGCGTGTAGTCACCGCCTGTCAGCAGGCAGACAGACCATCCCGGGGGCTGACTACGATCGACGCGCATGGCCGGTGAGCGATCAGCGCGCGGCGGACCGGTGGCCGGTATCGCCGCGGCGGGGCTCGCTGCGGCGGGGGGGTGGTGGGGGCCGGGCGCTGCCGCGCACTGTCCGCCGCTCGCGCACGTGCTCCGGGTCCCGCTGCGGATGCCGTCTGGGGCCGGCGTGGCCCTCACGTTCGACGACGGCCCGCACCCGCAGGGGACGCCCGCGGTCCTGGAGGCGCTGGCGGCCGCCGGCGCACAGGCGACGTTCTTCCTCGTCGGCGAACAGGTGCAGCGCCGCGCCTCGCTGGTTCGCGAGATCGTCGCGGCGGGTCATGAGGCAGCGGTCCACGCGCATCGCCACCGCAACCAGATGCGTCTCAGCCCGCGGGCGTTCACGTCCGATCTGGAGCGGGCCGTGGGCGTCATCGGCGACGTGCTCGGCCGGACGCCCGCCTACTACCGGCCGCCGTACGGCGCCTTCACCCTCCCCGGGCTGCGCGGCGTGCGACGCCGCGGCCTGGCCCCCATCCTGTGGTCGCGCTGGGGACGCGACTGGGACGGGCGCACCTCACCGGCGCAGATCGCGTCACTGGCGGTGGGCGAGATCCGGGCCGGGGACGTCGTCCTGCTCCACGACGCTGATTGGTACTGCTCCCCGGGTGCCTACCGCAAGACGGTCGCGGCGCTCCCGCGGATCGTGGCCGCCCTGGCGCAGCGCCGGCTCGACGCGGTCCGCCTGCCGCCGGTCCTCGGTGCCGGTTAGATCGACGCGCGCCCCGGCGGTCTGAACTGCGTTTGCTGGCGCCGGCGAGGGGTAGTCGGTGGGGCTGTGAGCGGCGACGGCAGGGGCAAGGTGCTGGTGACCGGCGCGAGCGGCCTGATCGGCCGGCACGTCGTCCAGGCCCTGCTGAATGCGGGCTATGACACCCGCGGCCTGGTACGGGGCGCGGCCCCGGAGCACCGCGGCGACGTCGAATACGTGCGCGGCGACGTGCGCGACCCCGCCTCGCTGGACCGGGCGATGGACGGCTGCGCAGCCGTCGTTCATACCGCCGCCGTCTACTCCTATGACCGGGCCGACGCCGATCTGATGGCGTCGACCAACATCGAGGGCACGGCCAACGTCCTTGACGCCGCGGCGCGGACGCGCGCCGACCGGGTTGTCCTCACCAGCAGTTCGGCGACGTGCGGCCCCGTGGCCGGCCGCCCGGCCGACGAGCACGACTCGCCGCCACGGTGGGAGCTGACCGTCCCCTACAAGCGCTCCAAGATCGCCGCCGAGCGTCTGGCCCTGGCGCGTGCCGCGCGGGGCCAGGACGTGGTGATCGTCAATCCGACGACGACCGTCGGCCGGCATGACCATCGGCCCACGCCGAGCGGATGCATGGTGCGCGACGTCGTCGCCGGGCGCATCCGCGGCTACATCACAACCAGCGGTCTCAACATCGTCTCAGTCCAGGACGTCGCCCACGGCCACGTGCTGGCGCTGGAGCGAGGCCGATCCGGCGAGCGCTATCTGCTCGGCGGCGAGAACCTGTCGATGCAGGCGGCGTTCACGCTGATCGCCCAGCGGGCGGGCGTCTGTGCGCCGCGGATCGGCATTCCCTACCCGGTCGCCCGGGTCACCGCCGAGGTGCTCCACGTCGCGTCCTGGGCGCCGATCATGCGCGAGCCCTCGCTGATGGTGCTCGACGAGGTCCGTCTGGCCCGCCTGCCGATGTACTTCTCCGTCGACCGGGCCCGGCGTCAGCTTGGCTACACCCATCAACCGGCGGACGAGGCGCTGGCGCCGGCCGTCGACTGGTTCGCCGAGCGCCTGTTGTCTAGAGCCTCAGCCCGGCCTGCGCGGCGAGGGGCACCAGGGAGGCGGGCGGTGACCCCGTGAGGAGCCACTCGTCCTCATTCTGGGTGCGGAGCAGGCGCTGGGCACGCTGCAGCCCGGACATGGCCGCGCTCACCGACGGGCGGGTGGCCGCCACCATCTCGGCCAACCGCGCGTGCGACAGGCGCAACCGCACGCAGTAGCCGTCGGCGGTGACGCGGCCAAAGCGGAAGGCCAGCACCCAGAACGTGAGCTCCAGGCGCTCGTCGGTGCGCGCCAGGGAGTTGATCGCCGACTGGAGACTGAGCCGCCGGGAGCGGATGACGAGGCGCTGCATCAACGCGGCGTGAACCTCCGGCCAGCGGGCGATCCGCGTGGCAAACGCGCGGTCGAGGAAGGCGAGCCGCACCGGCGTCGCCACGCGCAGGACGAGTTCGATCGGAACCGCCGCGTCAGGCCCGGGTCCGATCCAGGGGACGATCACATCGCCGGGGCCGACGAGCTCAAGGTGGGCCCGCACCCCGGCGTTGAGCCGCACCACAACCAGCCCGTCGAGCAGGACGAGTCCAAGCGCCCCCCGGACTGACGGGAGGTCCAGGCGCCACGGCCCCGGGGGAAGCTCGAACACGGGCGCCACCGCGTAACGAGCCGCCAGCGGCCGCTCCTCAGGGTCGATGTCGATGGCGAGCTCCGGGTCCTCGTCGAACAGCCGCACAACCCCGCACGGTGCCGGCGAGCTCTTGAGCCCCGGCGGGGCAGGGCTGGCGGCGGAGACGACCATCAGCTCCGGTATAGACGGGCCGGGCGCGCCGCTCAAGCGGTGTGGCGTTGCCGCGGTTGGTTTTGAACCGAGGCTCGCGGTCGTAGAAAACCGCGGCAACCGTTGACGACTACGGCGCGGCACCACCGGTCGCCACGGAGGACGGTCCGTGCCACTCCGGGCGGAATCCGGCCCATATTGGGCCGGTTATCGCTCAGAGTGATCGCCGGACGAGCCCGGGAGACTTTGACCCTTCTCCGACCCTGCTCTTACCAGCGTGGGCGATGCTGGTCATCCACGTTCGCAGACGCCGATGCATGAGGAATCCACCGACCTTCTCACCGTATCCGGAACCTCCCGGGTGACCGTCCTGCTCGTTGAGGACGAGCAGTCAATCGCGGTGCCGTTTGCCCGGGCGCTGCAGCGTGCCGGGTTTGCCACCGTCGCCGCCGCCACCGGGCAGGAGGCCCTGTCGCTGGCGGGAACGCTGGCCCCGGACGTGATCCTGCTCGATCTCGCGCTGCCGGATCTCGACGGGCGCGACGTGTGCCGCCGGATCCGCCGCACCTCGGACGTCCCCATCATCATGGTGACCGCGAGCGGCACGGTGACCGACCGCGTCGTCGGCCTGGAGCTCGGCGCCGACGACTACATCGTCAAGCCGTTTGCCACCGGGGAGGTCATCGCCCGGATCCGGGCCGTCCTGCGGCGGGGCCGCGGGCACGGCGAGGGACCGGCGGTGCTGGAGGCGCGTGACCTGCGCATCGACCCGGGCGCGCGACGCGTGTGGCAGGGGGAGGCGGAGCTTGAGCTCAGCCGCAAGGAGTTCGATCTCCTGCACCGCCTGGCGCTGGATGCCGGCCGGGTCGTCAGCCGCGAGACGCTGATGGCCGACGTCTGGGACGAGAACTGGTTTGGCTCCACCAAGACGCTTGACGTCCACGTCGGCTGGCTGCGCCGCAAGCTGGGCGACGACCCCGCCGACCCGGCCTACATCCGCACGGTGAGGGGCGTCGGCTTCAGCCTCGCCCGGCAGCGCCCGCCCGGATGACGAGCCTGAGGGCGCGGCTCCTGGCCGCGGTCACGTACGTCCTGGTGCTCGCCATCCTCGCCTTCGGCGTGCCGCTGGCGCTCAACCTCCGGGCCCGGGTCAACGCCGAGGTCCGCACCCAGGCGCAGGCGCAGGCCGACCTGGTGGCGGCGACGGCGGCGGACCTGCTGGCGCCGGCCGCCCGGACGCAGCTGGCAACGCTGGCGCGGACGGCGGCGCGGTCCCTGCGCGGGCGCGTGCTCGTCGTCGACCGCAGCGGCAACGTGCTCGTCGACAGCGGCGGCCCGGGGGAGGTGGGGGTCAGCTACGAGAGCCGCCCGGAGCTGGAGCGCGCCCTGAGCGGGCATCCGGTCCAGATCGAGCGGGCGTCGCGGACGCTGGGGCAGGAGATCCTCGCCACCGCGGTCCCCATCATCCACAACGGCCGGACGGCGGGGGCCGTGCGGGTGACCCAGAGCGTCGACGCCGTCACCGCTGCGGTCCGGCGCATCGAGCTCGCCCTCGCCGCCACCGGCCTGGTCGTCCTCGCCCTCGGCCTGGCCGCCGGCCAGTTCCTGGCGGCCCAGATTGCCCGGCCCCTGCGCCGTCTGGAGGCGGCGGCGAGGCGGGTCGCCGAAGGGGACCTGGCCGCGCGCGCGCCCGTGGAGGGCAGCCGCGAGCAGCGGTCGCTGTCGCGGTCGTTCAACGAGATGACCGGCCGGATTGCCAGCCTGCTCGCCGCTCAGCGCGACTTCGTCGCCGACGCGTCGCATCAGCTGCGGACGCCGCTGACCGGGCTGAGGCTCCGGCTCGAGGAGGCCCGTGCGATGACCGCCGAGGGCGACGTCGTGGCGGAGCTCGATGCGGCGATCGGGGAGGTCGACCGGCTGGCCCATACCGTGGACGAACTGCTCCTCCTCTCCCGTGACGGCCGCCGCCGGCCGGCCGGTGCCGCCGTCGACCTCAGCGCCGTCGCCGCCGATGCCGTGCAACGGTGGTCGTCCCGGGCTGCGGAGCGCCGGATCGTGCTCCGCGCCGACCGCCGGCAGCCGGCGGGGGAGGTATGGGCGGCGCGCGCCGATGTTGAGCGCGCCCTCGATGCCCTGGTGGAGAACGCGCTGGGGTACTCGCCGCCGGCGACGACCGTGCTCATCGTGACCGCGCCGGGACACATCCACGTCCTGGATGAGGGGCCCGGGGTCTCGCCCGGCGAGCGGGAACTGGTGTTCATGCGGTTCCGCCGCGGCGCGGCGGCCAAGGCGGGCGCGCCCGGCCATGGACTGGGGCTGCCGATCGCCCGGGAGCTGATCCGCGAGTGGGGCGGCGAGGTGCTCATCGACAGCCGCGTGGGCGGAGGCACCGATGCGGCGATCTCGTTCCCGGCCGCAGCTGACGACCCGCCGGCGCAGGAGCGCCGCTTTGCCGAGGCTTAACCGGCAGGCGGCTACGGTGCGCCGGGTCATGAGGATCACGCCGCGTGGAGCCGCTTCGGCGGTCGCGGCCGTGCTGGGGATCGTCAGCGCGGCGGTCCTGGCGTGGTCGGTGAGCCGGCTGGTGGCCGAACGCATCGGCCTCTCCTCGGCGCCCCCGTCGGTCGTTCAGGGGCTGGTGCCGCGCCCGCCGGGGCGGGGAGCACCGCTGACTCCGCGAACCGAGGATCCCAGCACGACCGCGACGGGCAGCGGGAGCGCGACGGGGACCGGGACCGGGACGGGCGCGGCCGCCGGGGCGGCACCCGGACCGAGTGCGCCCGGCCCCGCGGGCGGGACCGCCGGGACCGCCGGGGCCGCCGGAACGGGCGGGACGGGCGGGACCGCTGGGACGGCTGGGACCGCTGGGTCGGCTGGGACG
>DASSZQ010000324.1:0-11189 GCA_035702755.1 Solirubrobacteraceae bacterium
CCGAGGCCGAGCGGACGGGGGTTTCGCAGGGATGTCGCGGGCACGGGGGCGGCATAGGATCAGGTCATGACTGGTGCCATGAGGATGCTGCGCCGGTTTGGATCGGCCGCCGCCACGGTCGTTGTGGTGGCCGCCTGTGGCGGCGGCGCCACGCTGACGACGACCGTGACCGGGACGCCGGCAGGTGGGGCGGCCAGCTCAGGAGAGAGCCTGCAGGCCCAATACGTCTCCGTCGTCAAGGCGACCCAACCGGAGGTTGTGCAGATTCGCAGCGACACAGGGCTCGGCTCCGGGGTCGTGTTTGACGGCGCCGGGAACATCGTCACCAACGCCCATGTCGTCTCCGGGGCCACGAGCCTCCAGGTGACCCTCGCCGACGGCCGCCGGTTCCCGGCGCGCCTGGTCGGCGCCTACACGCCGGATGATCTGGCGGTGATCTCAATCGGAAAGGGGCACAACGTCAAGCCGGCGACATTTGCCGACTCCTCGAAGCTGGCGGTCGGCGAGATCGTGCTCGCCGTTGGTAACCCGCTGGGGCTGCAGAGCAGCGTGACCGACGGCATCGTGAGCGCGCTCGGTCGCAACGTGAGCGAGCAGCAGGGAGTGGTGATCGCGGACGCGATTCAGACGAGCGCGGCGATCAATCCCGGCAACAGCGGCGGAGCGCTCATCGATCTCCAGGCCCGCGTCGTCGGCATTCCGACGCTGGCGGCGGTCAACGCCGACGTGGGCGGGACCGCGGCGGGCATCGGTTTCGCCATTCCCAGCAACACCGTGACGGACATCGCCGGACAGATCGTGCGCGAGGGCCGGGTTGTCAACTCTCATCGCGCCGCTCTGGGAATCAGCATCGCCGACAGTCCCAGCCGCTCTGGAGCCATCGTTGCTGCGGTGCAGTCCGGGGGCCCGGCGGCGAAGGCCGGAATCGTCGCCGGCGACGCGATCGTCAAGGTCGACGGGAACCAGATCACGAGCGCCAGCGACCTCGCGAGCGCGCTTGCCGACCATGAACCGGGCGAGAAGGTGACCGTGACGTTGACCGGGACCGACGGCAGCACCCGGAGCGCGACGGTCACGCTGGGGCAGCTGCCCGGCAGCTGAGACGCGTCCGGGCGCGGCGTGGAGGCGGCAAAGCCGATTTGAAAATGGGGCCTGTCACCCATATCCCGCGCGGGCTCCGCCCCGCACCCTTGTGATCCCCGTGTCAGTACGAGATTTGATGACGATCCGCCGGCGCCGCTATCTGACCCTGTTTGAGCGAGTCGCCGGGATCAACGCGCTGTTGCTGATCGCCGCTGTGGGCGTGACCCTGGTTGTGCTCGCGCCTCACAGGATCTCTTCGCTCACGCTCAACGAGGAGCTCGCCGTGCTGGTGGCATCCCTGGGTCTTGTGGGGCTTGCCAACCTCTGGCTGCTGCGCCGCGTCATCCAGCCGCTGCAGGCGCTGACGGCACTCGCCCGCCGCGTCGACCTCAGCCGACGGAGCGAGCGCATGCCGAGCGCCGAGCCCAATTCCGAGGCGGGAGAGCTGGCGTTGACGTTCAACCAGATGCTCGACCGCCTTGAGGCGGAGAGGCGAGATGCCACCGGCCGGGTCCTGGCCGGTCAGGAGGCCGAGCGGCTGCGGATCGCTCAGGAACTGCACGACCAGGTCGGCCAGGAACTGACCGCCGTGCTGCTGGTGCTCTCCCGGCTGGAGGCCCGCGTCTCGGACGAGCTCCGCCCGGACGTCGTTGAGATTGAGGACGAGGTGCGCACCAGTCTGGAGAATGTCCGCCAGATCGCGATCGAGCTGCGGCCAGAAGCGCTGGAGGACCTGGGGCTGGCCAGCGCGCTGGCGGTGCTGGGCGATCGCTTCGCCGAGCGCGCCGTCCTCAGCGTGCACGAGTCCGTCGCTCCGCGGCTTCCCGCGCTGTCCCCGGAGGTGGAGCTGGTCATCTATCGAGTCGCCCAGGAGGCGCTGACGAACGTGGCCCGCCATTCCGGAACCGACCGCGCTGAGCTTGACCTGCGCACCGACGACAGCCACCTGGTCCTCACGGTCGCCGACGACGGACACGGGCTGCCGGCGGGCACCGCGCCCGGCACAGGCATCCGCGGGATGCGGGAGCGGGCCCAGCTGATCGGCGCCTCGCTGAGCGTCACCACCGGGTCCGCCGGCGCGGGATGTGTCGTCCGGCTGGACGTCCCGCTCAACGGGAGCAGACGATGAGCCCGGTGCCGCTCAAGACGCGCATCCTGCTCGCCGACGACCACGCGGTGGTCCGCCGTGGCCTGCGCCTGGTGCTTGACGCTCAGCCTGATCTGGAGGTTGTGGCCGAGGCCGGTGACGGTGCGGAGGCCGTCGCTCGCGCCCTGGCCGATGACATCGACCTGGCCATCATCGACATCTCGATGCCGAGGATGACCGGACTGCAGGCTGTCCGGGAGCTCCATCGCCGCCGTCCACAGCTGCGCATCCTCATCCTGTCGATGCACGAGAACGAGCGGTACGTCTATGAGGCACTGAAGGCCGGAGCCTCCGGATACGTGCTCAAGACCGTCGTCGACCGCGACCTGGTCGACGCCTGCCGAGCCGCCATGCGCGGCGAGCCGTTTCTGTACCCGGGGGCGATGACGCCCCTCATCCGGGACTACCTGCGGCGTGCTCGCGAGGATCAGCCCGTGCGCGAGGACCTCCTCACTCCGCGGGAGCAGGAGATCGTCAAGCTGATCGCCGAGGGGCACAGCAGTCGCGACATCGCCGACATGCTGGTGATCAGCGAGAAGACGGTCGAGCGTCACCGGGCGAACATCCTGGACAAGCTGGGGATGCACGACCGGGTGCAGCTCACCCGTTACGCGATCCGCCGCGGTCTCGTGGAGCCCTGATCATCTGCGGCGCGCATCTGCCTCCGGGCCGGGACTCAGCGGGCGCGGACCAGCGGGCGCAACTGCCGCAGAATCGCCCAGCGGCGAGCATCGATCCACTCCTCGCTGACGGACAGAGCCCGTGCCGTCTCCCGCGCCGAGGCTCCTTCGACGAGCATCGCGCACAGGCGCGCGTCCTCATTGTCAAGGTGAGCCGCCAGCGCGAGCATTGCCGGTGCGGGCAGCGGTGGCATCGACTTCTCGCCGGCCGCCACGGCCCGCACGCCCTCCCGCAGCGCGTCGGCGGAGGCGGTCTTGGCCAGCGCTCCGTCGGCGCCGGCCAGAATGGCCGCGATGCCCATCGCCGGACCGGCAAAGGCGGAGTAGAGCAGTACGCGCGGCCGCGGCCGCAGCAGCGTGAGCTCGGAGACGAGCGATAGTCCATCCTCGCCGGGCAGCGAGTAGTCAAGGACGACAACGTCCGGTCGCAGGCGGCGGGCCTGGCGCAGCCCGTCCGGACCATCGATGGCGACAGCCACCGCAGTGATGTCCGGCGCATCCTCAAGGACGCCTGCCGCCGCCGCCCGCACGGCCGGATGGTCATCGACGATGAGCACCCGGATCGGATCCGGCGCGTCGTCAGGCGACGGTGGGTGCGGCTGTGACTGGAGAGGGGAGGGGACGGTCATTGACCTGAGCAGCCAAGGCCTGTCGGCTGGTGCAATTGACTCTGTCACTCGCCCGTCGCCGGGAAATGGGGCCGGCGCTGCATTTCGCCCCGCCGTACGCAAGATGAGGGCTTGACCCCATTGCCGCCCGGGCCGCCTACGGACACACTCCGGATCGTTCTTCGACCTGGCTGCTCATGACACTTGCGCTTGCTCATACCACCAGCACATCTGCCTATCGTCCGGGGCCCGTCGGCGGCCGTGGTCCCATCCGCGTCGTGCTGGCCGATGATCACCCCGTCGTTCGCCTGGAGCTGCGGCGGCTGATCGACGAGCAGCCGGACCTGCGGGTGGTCGCCGACGCGCGGATCGCCGAGGAGGCCGTCGGCTATTTCGAGGAGGGGGACGATGTGGCGGTGGTGGACTACCACCTCGGTGGCGAGGGCGGGGGCCTGTGGGTCACGCGGCGGCTCAAGCGCCTCCCCATTCCCCCGCGCGTCCTGGTCTATTCGGCATCATCGGATCCTGCGGTGGCCGTCGCCGCGCGCGTCGCCGGCGCCGATGGCCTGCTCACCACGGGCTCCCTGCGGGCACAGCTGTGCCCCACCATCCGTCGTCTCGCCGCCGGGGACCAGTACCTCCCGTCGGTCCCGATGCCGCTCGCCGACGTGATGAGCTCCCGGGTGCTGCCTGAGGACCGGGCCACCTTCGGCATGCTGCTGGCGGGCGTGCCCCCAGAGGTGGTCGAGCAGCGACACGCCCTCACCCGCGACGAGCTCGAGGACCGGCGCGGGATGATTCTGCGCACCCTCACCGTCGCTGCGCAGACCGGATTCCCGCTCGATCATGAGCAGGGCTCACACCTGCAGAACGTGCCCGTTCTGCGGCTATGATCAACAGTGCCGGGGGGCAGTATCCCCAACGGGCGTCGCTCGTCAGTACGGCCTTCGTGGCCCGGGCGCGCCGGCCTCCTCACGGAGGCGGGAGAGACCTTCGGCTGATCGTCACATCAACGGCGCTCAGTCGAAAGGAGACTCGAGACCATGAACATCACAGCGACTCGGATCGCTACCAAATTGCGCACCTGGCTGCTCATCGCAGCCCTGACCGGTCTGCTGATCGCCATCGGCGGAGTCATCGGCGGGGGCGCGCTCTATCTGTTCGTCGCGATGGCGGTCGGCATGAACGTCGTCGGTTACTGGTTCTCAGACCGGATTGCGCTGGCCGCGAGCCGTGCCAGGCCGGTCCGGCCGGGCGAGTTCCCGGAGCTCGACGCGATGGTCGCCGACCTGGCCGACCGAGCCGAAGTGCCGGTGCCGCGGCTGTATCTCATTCCCTCTGACCAGCCGAACGCGTTCGCGACGGGTCGCAACCCTCAGCACGCGGCGGTCGCGGTCACCCAAGGGCTGCTTCACGCCCTTCCGGCCCGCGAGGTCAAGGGAGTGCTTGCGCACGAGTTCGGCCACATCAAGAACCGGGACATCCTCGTCTCGACGGTGGCGGCGATGGTCGCCGGGGCGATCTCGGCGATCGCCAGCATCCTGCAGTTCTCGATGCTGTTCGGCGGCTCATCCGACGACGAGGACTCGCCGCTGGGCCTGATCGGGACGCTGGCGACGATCATCCTCGCGCCGATTGCCGCCATGCTGCTGCAGCTCGCGGTCTCCCGCCAGCGGGAGTACCTGGCCGATGCGACCGGCGCGCAGTTGCTCGGTGACGCCGCGCCCCTCGCCGACGCGCTGCAGACGCTTGATGAGGACGCCCAGGCGATGCCGATGAACGTCAACCCGGCGACAGCCTCGCTGTACGCGGTCAACCCGCTTCCCCGGCGTGGCCTGGCGACGCTGTTTGCGACGCATCCGCCGATGGCCGAACGCATCCGACGGCTCCGCGCCCTGGACGAGCATCGCGGACGCGACTTCGCGCTCGCGGCGTAGGGGGCTGATGGACGGCGGTGCGCCGCGGCCGGCATGTCCGGCCGCGGCGCTCGTCATCTCCACACCATCTCCACGCGGGCCGCGCACGTTTCACACAGCCGCGGGCCACGATGACGGCGCATCGGAAAACAACCAGCTCACAGGGAGGTCGACGATGCTCAGGCGAAACGGCAAGATCATCCTTGGGGTCCTCGGAGCCAGCGCCGTCCTCGGCGTCGGAGTGGCTGCCGCCGACCCGCCGTCCTGGGCGGGGGCCGATGGTCCACAGGTGACGAGGGTCGCCACGGCCACCACGACCCGTGCCGGTGACCGCATGCAGTTGCGGGCGCGGGACGGCACCGGGATGCGTCATGACCGCGACCAGACCCGGCTGCATCAGCGGCTGCACGACGGGACCGGACCGCGGCATCAGCAGCAGGCCGACCGCACCGGCAACCGCGGCGCGGACTGCCCGTATCGCAGCTGATGGCGGTGTCTCAGGACAATCGCTGAGGGGCCCGCTCACGAGCGGGCCCCTCGCATTCGGCCGATGCCCGCGCGAGGATGGGGCCATGACCCATGTGGTGCTGGTCGTCGAGGACGAGCAGAAGATCCGGGATCTGGTGCGCCGCTACCTCGAGCGCGACGGCCATTCCGTGCTCAGCACCGGGTCCGGGGCCGAGGCGATCACCATGGCGGCGGACGCGCATCCGGATCTCGTCGTGCTTGACCTCGGGCTGCCCGATGTCCCGGGGGAGGAGGTGGTTCGTGAGATCCGCGCCGCCGGGGACATTCCGGTCATCATGCTCACCGCCCGCTCGGCCGAGCAGGACCGGATCACGGGTCTGGAGCTGGGTGCCGACGACTACGTCACCAAGCCGTTCAGCCCGCGTGAGCTCACGCTCCGCGTCCGGGCCGTCCTGCGCCGCCGGGCCGGCGGCGCGTCGGCCGGCCCCCGCACCTACGGCCACGGGAGGCTGGTGATCGATGAGGACCGCCATGAGGTGATCGTCGACGGGAGGGCCGTCGAGCTCACCCCCACCGAGTGGGGGATCCTCTCGGCGCTCGCCCGCGTCCCGGGACGCGTCTACTCCCGCTACGAGCTGATCAACAGCGTTCGCGGCTACGAGTTCCAGGGCTATGAGCGGACGATCGACTCGCACGTGAAGAACCTCCGACGCAAGATCGAACCCGATCCGCAGCGGCCTGAGCTGGTGCAGACGGTGCTCGGCGTTGGCTACCGCCTGACGGCGCGGGCCGATGACTGACGGGCCCCGCCGCGGGTCGCTGAGCATGCGGCTGGCGCTCGCGTTCGTGGCGGTCGCCCTGGCAGCGGTCGCCGCGCTCGCCGTGGTGATCGTCCTGACGACGCGCAGCGAGACAAGCCGGCTGAGCGCCGGCGATCGCGCTCGGACCGCGCAGGAGGCCGCCCGGGTCCTGGCGGATGCCTACCGGCGCGCCGGGACATGGGCGAGCGCCGACCTGACCGGCGCCCGGCTCGTGGCCTCCGCGGCGGACGCGGGCCTCGTCGTGCGTGACGCCTCCGGGATCGCGGTCCAGGGTGCGGGCGGCCGTTTCGGCCGTGGTCCCGGCCACGGCGCGGCGCCGACCGTGACCGCCCGGCCGATCACGGTTGCCGGGCAACGGGTGGGGACGGCCGAACTGCACTTCCGGCAAAGCCTCAGCGCCGGTCAGAGCCTCCTGCGCAGCCGGCTCTTTGATGCGGTGCTGCTCGGCTGTGGCATCGCCGTCGCCATCGCGCTGCTCGGCGCCGGGCTGGTCAGCCGCGCGATCACCGGGCCTCTCCGGCGGCTGGCGAGCGCCACCCGCCGGCTGGCGTCAGGCGATGTGGCGGCCCGCTCGGAGGCGGCGAGCGCGCCCGGCGAGCTGGGGGAGCTGGCGCGGACGTTCGACGCGATGGCCGGCGCACTCGACCGGGAACGGGAGAGCCGCCGGCGCCAGGTCAGCGAGCTTGCGCATGAGGTCCGCACGCCGATCGCCGTGCTCCAGGGCAACCTGGAGGAGCTAGTCGACGGCATGGCGCAGGCTACGCCGCAGCGGCTCGCGTCCCTGCACGAGGAGGTGGTGCGCCTGGGTGCGCTGGTGCAGGATCTCGACGCGCTTGCGCACGCCGATCAACCGCTCACCGGGCTTGAGCGCAGCCCGGTGGCGCTCGACGAGCTGGCGCGTGCGCAGCTCGATGCCCTCAGTCCGCGGCTGCAGGCAAAGGGCCTGGTGGTGAGGCAGCAGCTCTCACCCGTGACCGTTCCCGGAGATCCCGCCCGGCTCGGACAGGTGCTCGCCAACCTCCTCTCCAACGCGGTCAAGTTCACGCCGGAGGGCGGCCAGATCACCGTCGTCGTCGACACCGTTGACGGCCACGGACGGTTGTCGGTCTCCGACAGCGGCCCGGGCGTTCCCGACGACGAGCGCGAGCGGGTGTTTGAGCGCTTCTGGCGCGGCAGCGCGGGACGGGGTGTATCCGGGCGCGGCATCGGGCTGGCCGTGGCCGCTGACATCACCCGCGCCCACGGAGGCCGGGTCGTCGTGGAGGGCTCGGACGAGGGCGGCGCCCGGTTCGTTGTGACGCTGCCGGTGGCCTGAGCGACCCTTCGGCCGGCGCCGGACGCGGCCGGCCCCCGCACGGGGATGAACCGCGGCCAACCCTCACCGCAAACCGCAGCGAACGCGGATGGCGTCGGCGGTGTTTGAGTGCGACGGTGCGTGCGAGATGAGCCGACGGCTGGGATCAGCGTGCACCACCTGCCCGTACACGATGCTCTCGTCCTGCTGAAGACCGACTCCGAGCGCGGGCTGAGCAGCGCCGAAGCCGACCGGCGCCTCGCGCGCCACGGGCCGAACATCATGCCCCGCGCCGAGCGCCGCGGCTGGCCGGTACGGGTGGCGGCGCAGCTGCACAATCCGCTCGTCTACGTGCTGCTCGTCGCCGCGGCGGTGACGTACGCGATCGGCGAGGCCGTGAATACCGTGGTCATCCTCGGCGTCGTATTCGCCAACACCGTCGTCGGATTTGTCCAGGAGTCGCGTGCCGAGACCGCGCTGGACGCGCTCGCGCAGATGATCACCGTGACGGCACGCGTTGTGCGCGACGGTCGCGAGCGCAACGTGTCTTCGCGAGAGCTCGTCCCGGGCGACGTCGTCGTCGTGAAAGCGGGTGACAAGCTGGCCGCCGACCTGCGTCTGATGAGCGTCGGAGGGCTGCAGGTCGATGAGTCGGCGTTGACGGGGGAGTCGGTCCCGGTGGTCAAGGAGCAGGTCGTCTTGGCACCTGAGACGGTGCTCGCTGACCGGGCAAACATGGCGTTCTCCGGGACGCTTGTCACCGCTGGCCGGGGCCGCGGCGTCGTCGTCGCCACCGGCGAGGAGACTGAGCTGGGACAGATGCATCGGCTGCTCGCCGAGACCAGTGAGCTCCAGACCCCACTGACCCGGAGGCTAACGCGCTTTGCCCGCATCCTGACAGTTGTCATCGTCGCCCTGGCGGCGGTCACCTTCGTCATCGGCCTCGCCCGCGGAGAATCGGTCTCGGACATGCTGGTGGCGGCGGTGGCGCTGGCGGTGGGGGCGATCCCCGAAGCGCTGCCTGCTGCCGTGTCGGTCTCGCTGGCGATTGGGGTGAGCCGGATGGCGCGGCGCCGCGCGATCGTCCGTCGGCTCCCGGCGGCCGAGACTCTGGGAAGCACAACAGTCATCTGCACTGACAAGACGGGGACCCTCACCGAGAACGCCATGACCGTCCAGACCATCCTTGCCGGGGGCGAGCTCTTTGAGGTGAGCGGGGGCGGCTACTCCCCTCAGGGCGCGCTCACCCGCGCTGGGCGCCCGGTCTCACTCGCCGGCCTCCCCGCCCTGCGCGAGTGTCTACGCGCGGGACTGTTGTGTGGTGACGGTGATGTGCGCGTGAGCGAGCGGGTGTGGGAGCCGGTCGGCGATCCGATGGAGGCCGCGCTCGCCGTGGCCGCGCGCAAGGCGGGCCTGGAGCGGACCGCTGAGCTGCGTCGCTCGCCGCGGATCCACGTCCTGCCGTTTGACTCGGGGCGCCGCTACATGGCCACGGTGCACCGCGGACCCGACGGTGACGTCGCGCTCTATATCAAGGGGGCGGTTGAGCAGGTGCTGGCGATGTGCGATCGCTCGCTTGCCGCTGACGGCAGGGTGGCCGTCCTGTCTCGGCGGCTGGTCATCGAGGCTGCCGAGGACCTGGGCCGCCGCGGCCAGCGCGTGCTGGCGTTTGCGGCGGGCCGTCCAGGTCCCGGGGAGGCCGCCGACCTGGAACCCCTCGGCGGCCTCACCTTCCTCGGGGTTCAGGCGTTGATGGACCCGCCGCGGCCGGAGGCTGCTCCCGCGGTGCGCGCCTGCCGCCGGGCAGGGATCGCCGTCAAGATGATCACGGGCGATCATCCGGCGACCGCAGTCGCGGTCGCTCAGCGCGTCGGCCTGACGAGCGACGGCGTCCCCGGCGTCGTCTCCGGTGCGGAGCTCGCGCGCTGCCCTGAGGACCGCCTGCAGGCGCTCGTGGCCGGCACCGAGGTGTTCGCCCGCGTGTCCGGAGAGCAGAAGCTGCGCCTGGTCAGGGCTCTTCAGGCGGGGGGTGAGGTGGTAGCCATGACCGGCGACGGAGTCAACGACGCGCCGGCCCTCAGCCAGGCCGACATCGGCGTTGCCATGGGACGCGGTGGCACCGAGGTCGCGCGCGAGGCGTCCGACATTGTGCTCGCCGACGACAACTTCGCGACGATCGAGGCCGCCGTCGAGGAGGGACGTCACACGTTCGACAATCTCAAGAAGTTCATCGCCTGGACGCTGCCCACGAATCTGGCGGAGGGGCTGCTGATCCTCGTCGCGATCGCCGTCGGCGCCGCCCTGCCGATCCTCCCGGCCCAGATTCTGTGGATCAACATGACGACGGCGGTGCTGCTCGGCCTGACACTCGCTTTTGAGCGCGTCGAACCGGGGATCATGGATCGCGCGCCACGTCCCCCGGCGCAGCCGTTGCTGACCGCCGACATCATCCGCCGGATCCTGCTCGTCTCGGTGCTCCTGCTCGCCGCCGCGTTCGCGCTGTTTGAGCATGAGCTCGGCCGGGGCGCTACCACGGCCGAGGCGCGGACGGTCGCCGCCAACGTGTTCGTGTTCGTCGAGCTGGCGTATCTGTTCAACTGCCGGTCGCTCACTGGCCGCGCCGCCGAGCTGGGGTTCTTCTCCAACCGGTGGCTGATCGGTGGGGTGACGCTGACAGGGGTGCTGCAGGTGCTGTTCACCTACTGGCCGCCGATGAATCACCTGTTCGGCACCGCCCCGGTCGGCGCCGTCAGTTGGTTGAAGGTGCTCGGAGTCTCGGCCGCAACCTGGGCGATTGTCGAAGCCGAGAAGGCCATCCGGCGCCGCGGTGTGCGGCGGACGACCCCGCGGCTGCCGGCCGCCCGGTCGGCCGGGCGTTCCGGCTGAAGATGGGGCAGACCGCCGAGGAATGCATGGCAGACCCCATGGGCGCCCGTGCCCTCGCGCCGTAGCGTGCATGCGCAACCGAGCGGGCACCGAGGGCGGTGTCGCGCAGAAGGAGCAACTCACAGACATGCTTACGAGCGAGACACTTTCCGCTGCCGTGACCGGCCGCGTCATGTTTGCCGACGACGTCGGCTGGGACGCGGCCCGGGAGGCGTTCAACCTCCTGCTTGACCAGCATCCGGTGGCGGTGGCGCTGCCGTCCAATGCGCGCGAGGTGGCCAAGGTG
>DASSZQ010000090.1:0-8122 GCA_035702755.1 Solirubrobacteraceae bacterium
GACCAGGCGGCGTCCTGGTCAAGCGGCCCCATGAACAGCACGTAACAGCGCGCCGCATCGGCGCCGAAGCGTTCGACGATCTCCGAGGGCGCGACGACGTTGCCCTTGGAGCTTGACATCTTGTTGCCGTCGGGCCCCAGGATCATCCCCTGGGTGAAGAGCGTCCGGAACGGCTCCTGAAAGCCGAGCAGGCCCATGTCGGCGAGCGCCTTGACGAAGAAGCGCGCGTACATGAGGTGGAGGATCGCGTGCTCGATGCCGCCGATGTACGTATCGACGGGCATCCACCCGTCGACGATGCGGCGATCCCAGGCCTCGGCGGCGTTGCTCGCGTCGCAGTAGCGCAGGAAGTACCAGCTGGAGTCCACGAAGGTGTCCATCGTGTCGGTCTCGCGCCGCGCCTCGCCCCCGCACCGCGGGCAGCTCGTGTGCACCCACTCCTCGACCGCCGCCAGCGGCGAGCGCCCCCGAGGCTGGTAATCGTCGACGTCGGGCAGTTGCACCGGCAGAT
The DNA here is from genome assembly GCA_035702755.1 of Solirubrobacteraceae bacterium. GTDB lineage: Bacteria > Actinomycetota > Thermoleophilia > Solirubrobacterales > Solirubrobacteraceae > Palsa-465. The sequence goes on from DASSZQ010000090.1 coordinate 512, forward strand.
CGGTGTCCGGCACGGGGACCAGGCCGCACTCCGGGCAGTAGATGACCGGGATCGGACAGCCCCAGTAGCGCTGACGTGAGATGAGCCAGTCGCGCAGGCGGAAGTTGACCGAGGGTGAGCCGAGGCCCTCACGATCCAGCCAGTCGACGATCGCATCCCGTCCGGCCACCGCGTCCATCCCGGAGAACTCCCCGGAGTTGATCAGCCGCTCGTCATCGGTATGGGCGGTGAATGCCTGCTCGGCGACGTCAGGCGCATCCTCGCCGGCGGGCGCGACAACCGGACGGATCGGCAGGTCAAAGGCGCGCGCGAACTCGTAGTCGCGCTGGTCGTGGGCGGGCACGCCCATGACCGCACCGGTGCCGTACTCCATCAGCACGTAGTCGGCGACGTACATGGGCATCTGCTCGCCGGTGACCGGGTTGGTGACCGTGCGGCCCAGGGGCACCCCGGTCTTGGGCTTGTCGGCGGCGCCGCGGGTCTCCACCGACTCGGTGAGCGCCCGGTTGACGTAGTCGTGCACATCCGCCTCGCGCGGGGTGCCGGCGACGAGCTTGAACACGTCGGGATGCTCCGGGGCCATCACAAAGAAGGTGGCGCCGAACAGCGTGTCCGGGCGGGTGGTGAACACGGCGTAGTCGACGCCCACCTCCTCGCAGCGGAACGTGACCTCGGCGCCCACGCTGCGGCCGATCCAGTTGCGCTGCTGGGCCTTGACGTGCTCCGGCCAGTCGATCGTGTCCAGATCGTCGAGCAGGCGCTGGGCGTAGTCGGTGATGCGGAAGAACCACTGCTCCAGCTGGCGCAGCTCGACGAGGTTTCCGCACCGCTCGCAGCGCCCATCGATCACCTGCTCGTTGGCCAGCACCGTCTGGTCAAACGGGCACCACTTGACCGCCGCCTCCTTGCGGTAGGCCAGCCCGTGCTCCAGCAGCCGCAGAAAGATCCACTGGGTCCAGCGGTAGTAGCTGGGCTGATGGGTTCCCAGCTCCCGCGACCAGTCGATCGAGATCCCCCAGCGGTGAAACCAGTGCCGGTAGGCGGCGATCGACTTGTCGGTGGCCACGCGGGGGTGAACGCCGGTCTTGATCGCGTTGTTCTCGGCGGGCAGGCCGAAGGCGTCGTAGCCCATGGGGTGCAGCACTCGCCGGCCCACCCGCCGGCGGAAGTGGGCGATGGCATCACCCAGCGCGTAGTTCTTGAGGTGGCCGACGTGGGGCTCGCCGCTGGGGTAGGGCAGCATCTCCAGGACGTAGGACGTCTCCTCCCCCGTCTCCGCGGCGTCGTTGGACACCTCCCACGTGTGCTCTTGCTCCCAGAGGGCCTGCCACCTGGGCTCGATCTCGGCGGGGTTGTAGCGGCGCTGCTCCATGGCTTCAGGCCGGAGGTTACTTTGCGCCGTCGCCACAGCGAGCCCGCGCGGCCGCGGTGGGGCCGCCCCACCGGCGGACGCCGAGCCCCAGGCGGGTTACGATAAGGATCGTGAGGGAACCGCAGGATTTGCCAACAACCGCCCGGAACGGCGGCGGCGGCAACGGCAACGGCCACGGTGCCGCGACCGCGCACGGCGTCGCCTCGATCCTCGCCGCCGCCGAGGCGACGGCCGAGCAGGTCCGCGCCGACGCCGAGAAGCGCGCCCGCGACCGCATCGCCGAGGGCGAGCGAGCCGCCGCCTACCGCACCCGGGCGGCGGAGGAGGAGGCCGCCGAGATCATCGCCCGCGCCCGGGCGGACGCCGAGCGGATCCGCCGGGACGCCGAAGCCGACGCTCAGGACCTGGTTCGGGGCGCCCGGCGCACCGCGCAGGAGGTGCGCGACGAGGGCCTGCAGCTGGTGGCCAACCTGCGCCAGACCGGGGAATCGCTGCGGAGCAACGCCGAGCGGCTGCTGCGCGACGTCCAGGGCGTGCACTCCCATATGGTCGCCCGTCTGGACTCCGCCACCCGCCGCTGAACCATCCCGCCGCCCGGGCCCCGGTCCCGGCCTCGCGGCGGCACCCGCGTTGTACTAACCTCTGAGACTGACCTCGCGGGGCTATAGCTCAGCTGGGAGAGCGCTTGCATGGCATGCAAGAGGTCGCCGGTTCGAGCCCGGCTAGCTCCATCATCACCCGCCCGGCCGCGTCGACTGCGTCGCGGCCGCGCAGCCAGCCGGACATCTCATCTGCCGGCAGCGGGCGGCTGAGAAAGTAGCCCTGGGCGGTGCGACAGCCGAGTTCCCGCAGCTGGCGCCAGATCTGTGCCGTCTCGACGCCCTCGGCGACGACGTCGAGGCCGAGGTTGCGCCCCAGGTCGACGATCGAGCGCACCAGCGCGGCGTCGTCCGGCGCGTCCCCCATCCCCGTCACGAACGAGCGATCGATCTTGATCTCGTCGACCGGGAGGTGGCGCAGGTAGGCGAGCGACGAGTAGCCGGTGCCGAAGTCGTCGATGGAGAGGCGGACCCCCAGGTTCGACAGCTCAAGGAGGACCGCCTTGGCCCGAGCGGGATTGGCCAGCATCGCCGACTCGGTGACCTCCAGCTCCAGCACCTGCGGAGCCGTCCCGGAGCGCCGGAGCAGCTGCGCCACCTGCGCCGGGAACTCGCGGTCGAGCAGGTTGCGCGTCGAGAGGTTGACCGACACCGACATCACCAGGCCCTCCTGGAGCCAGGCCCGGACCTGATTGAGAGCCTCGTCGATGACATACAGGGTGAGCGGGCCGATGAGGCCCGTCTCCTCGGTGACCGGAATGAACGCGTCCGGGAAGACGAGCCCTCGCTGCGGGTGATGCCAGCGCAGCAGCGCCTCGACGCTCTGCACCTCGCCCGTGCCGAGCTCCGCCTTGGGCTGGTAGTGAAGGACGAGCTCGCGGTTGGCCAGCCCTCGACGCAGCTCGGACACCAGCGTCAGCCGGCCCACGTCGTATTCGTGGGTCGCCTCGTCGTAGAACGTGAACGAGGCGCTGTCGCGCTTGCCGTCGTACATGGCGACGTCGGCGCGCTGGATAAGCGCCTGGGCGCTGACCCCGTTGCCGGGGTACACGGCGATGCCCACCGCGGCCTCGACCGCGAGCGGCAGCGACTGCACATACACCGGCCGCTCCAGCGCGGCGGCGATCCGCTCCAGCACGGGCACGGCGTCATCGCGCCCGCTCAGACGGGGCAGGAGCAGGCCGAACTCGTCCCCGCCGAGGCGGGCGATGGTGTCGGAGGCGCGGATGGCGTCGCTGATGCGGCGGCTGACCTCGATGAGCAGCTGATCCCCGGCGGCATGACCGAGCGAGTCGTTGACCTCCTTGAAACGGTTGAGGTCCATGAGCGCCACGGCCAGCTGGGTGCCGCCGCGCTGGGCGTCGCGGATCGCCTGGGCGATGCGCTCGCCGAACAGCACCCGGTTGGGCAGCCCGGTGAGCGGATCGTGCAGCGCCTGGTGCTCGTTGAGCTCGGACTGGCGGATGAGCTCCTGCTCGGCGCGCTTGCGCTCGGTGATGTTCTCGATCATCGCCACCGTGGCCACGGGGCGTCCTCCGGCGCCCCGCTCCACCACCGCGCGCACCAACGCCCACACCGGGCGACCGGAGCGCGTCGCGCACCGCGCCTCCAGCTCGAAGGACTGGCGCCACCCGCCCATCATCTCCGCCAGCAGCTCCTCGACGATCTGGGCGTCGTCACCGGTGAGATGCTCGGCGAAGCGCAGCCCCTCCAGCTGCCCAGCCTCCACGCCCAGCATCTGCTCAAGCGCGGGGTTGGCCTCGACCGCCACCCCCAGCGCGTCGAGGCGCAGGATCCCAATCGACGCCCCCTCAAACAGCGTGCGGAAGCGAGCGATCGCCCGCGCCTGGGCGCTGCGCGCCTCCACCTCGGCGACCCGCGCCACCGCCGCCGAGAGCACCACCGACAGCATCTCAAGCGTCTCCCGGTCGTCCTCGGTGAGCCGGTGCTCGTCGGACTCGCTCAACACGTTGAGCGTGCCGATCACCTCCGCGCCGCGAAACAGCGGCACGCAGATCATGGAGCGATGGCCGATCGCTTGCAGCAGTCGCTGGTTGATCCGCGGGTCATGAGTCGCGTCCTCGACGAGCACGGGCTGCCGGCTCTCGATGGCGAACCGAGCCATCGATCCGGAGAGGGGGCGGCGCCCGGGCGAGACACGGGTGCCGATGCCGGTGACCACGCGCGTGTCGAGCGTGTCGCCGTCGACGAGGCTGACCATCGCGCCATCGGCACCGAGGATCGCCTGCGACCGCTCGCCGACGAGCTGCATAACGCTCTGCAGGTCATCGCCGGCGGTCGCGATGGCGCGCTGGGTGTCGAGGACCAGCGACAGGCGCTGATCGCTTGAGAGCTTGGGCCTGGGCACCGGCGATCAGTTCCCGCGCGCGGCGCCCCCGGGCGCGGGAGAGCAGACGACATCCATCTCGTCTCCTATCGGTCCTGATTCCGGTGAACTTGAGGGGGAGGAGTGCGCGGCCGATCAGGCGGGCAAGGAGCGAGCCGCCGCGAGCGCCGCCGGGGGGTCCAGCGCCGGGTCGCGCAGCGCGAGCGCCAGTGCCCGGTCGGCCAGCTCGGCGGCCTGGGCGCCTCCGATCGTGTCGTCGCGCAGCGCCAGCGCGAGCAGGACCTCGCGCAGCTGCTCAGGCCCGGCGAGCTCCGGCGGTTTGCCCGCCGGCGGCAGACCGCGCACGGAGGCGAGCAGGCGGGCTGCACCGGCACCGCCGCCGAGTCCCAGGACGCCCCCGGGATGCTTGTCCGGGATGGTGACGACGATGGCACCGGTTCCGGGGTCGACCACCGCGACGCGGCTGCGCAACCCCAGTCGCTCCAGGGCGAGCCGGTAGCCGGACAGACGGAGATATCCCAGCTGGGCCGCCAGCTGCACAAAGGCGGCGGCTTCCTCCTCGCTGCGCAGGCGGCGGTGGTGCAGGGCGATCTGCGTCCCCGCGTCCGGAGTGGCGGGATCCGGCTCCGGGGCGATGAGGAGAAACGCCTGCGATCCCAGCCGGCCGGCCCCCACCCCGCCGACCTCGGCCAGGAGCTGGTAGCCCGCGAGTCCGAGGGCGCCGACGATCCCCGGCGGCAGCGGGTGCGCGGCGAGATGACCGGGCGCCAAGCCCATCGTCCGCCACTAGTTGCCGAGAAGGCCGCCGATGATGCCGCCGATCGAGTCCTGAGAATCGCGCTGGGCGTTGCCGCCCGCGCCCTCCTGCACGGGTGGGTGGAAGTAGGCGCTCTGCAACCCCACCTTCCCCGGCCCCGTGAAGCGGTTGAAGACCAGGTTGCCGGTCCCACCCCCCAACAGCCCCGTCCGGAAGCCGTACACCTCCTGGGTCATGCTCACCGAGTGGTCGCGGTAGACCCACCCGCCGGGTTCGATGTCGATCGTCTCCCCCGGCTCCAGCCGCTTCTCGAACACGTTGCCGTAGCCATGGACCCAGACCACGCCCTCCTCGTCGCCGGCGAAGAACTCATCCACGAAGAACCCGCCGCCGTAGAGCATGTTGGCGAAGCCCTTGATCCGGCTGTAGTCGTACTGGACGCCGCCGGTGGCGGCCAGGAACTGGTGCTCGCGCACGACGATCCCGTCGCCCGGCTGGAGATGGAGGGCCGCGATGTGCCCCGGCGCGTCGCGGCTGAAGGCGATCTCGCCCGCCGACTGGGCCTCGAGCAACAGCAGCGGCATCCCGCCGAGCATGCGGCGCTTGAGGCCCTTGCGCAGGGGATGCAGGCCGATCTGCATCTCCGGGTACTTCCACAGGAGCACGTGGTGCTCGAAGTAGACCGGCACCCGGCCGTCGAGCGCCATGTGGAGCACGGGGACGAGCTCCCCCTCAAGCCGGTAGCTCAGGCCGGGAGCGCGACCCTCAGGGATCTGGGTCGGCAGGATCGTTGGCGCCGTCGGCATCTTCACTCCTCGCGGTTTGGGGTGAGCGCGTGCGGGTATCGTCCGCCGCCCCGGGAGAGGGGACGCTATCGCGGCGCCACCCCCCGCGCCAAGTCACGCCCCTGTCGATCGCCGCCTCCCTGGATAATCGCTGTCGTGCGCCCCATCTACGTCACCGGCCATCGCAACCCGGACACCGACTCGATCGCCGCCGCCATCGGCTACGCCGAGCTCAAGAGCCGGATCGATCCCAACAACGAGTACGTGCCGGTGCGGCTCGGCGAGTGCAATGCGCAGACGCGCTGGCTGCTGGCGCGCAGCGGCGCCCCGGAGCCTCGGTATCTGTCGCACGTCATGCTCCGCGCCGGCGATGTCATGCAGGAGCGCTTTCCCATCGGCCACGAGGACGAGCCGGTCCGGGAGGCGGGGCGGGCGATGGCCAAGGCCGACCTGGAGCTGGTGCCGATCGTCGACGCCGAGGGCGCCCTGGCCGGGGTGCTGACCGAGCGGGCGCTCGCCCGCCGCTACGTGCGCGAGTCCCAGCGGACCTCGACGCTGGAGGAGGCCCCCACCGACCTGAGCGCCCTGGTGTCGATCCTGGACGGGGAGCTGGTGTGTGGCGAGGAGCGGCAGCTCTCCGGACGCGTCTGGGTCTACGCGATGGACCCGGCGTCCGACAGCGGGATCTCCGAGGGCGACGTCGTCGTCGTCGGCAACCAACCGGACGCGCAGCTGCGGGTGATCGAGCTCGGAGCCGCCCTGGTGGTGCTCTCCAACCGCACGAGGCCGTCCGAGGCGGCGCTGGCGGCCGCCCGGAAGCGAGGCACCGCGATCATCGTCTCGCCGCTGGACAGCTACGTGTGCGGGCGCATGATCACGCTGGCCGCGCCGTGCCGCGCCCTGATGGAGTCAGACCCGCTGACGGTCACCGTCGACTATCTCGTCGACGACATGTCCGAGCAGATCAAGGAGAGCCACTACGGGGCCGCGGTGGCCGTCGATGCCGATAACCGTCCGGTGGGACTCGTCACCCGCTCAGATCTCGTGGCCCCGCCGCGCCGGCGAGTGATCCTCGTCGACCACGCCGAGCAGGGGCAGAGCGCGGTGGGGATCGACGAGGCCGAGATCCTGGAGATCCTCGACCACCATCACATCGGCTCGATCGAGACCCGCATCCCCGTGACGGCCACGTTCGACCCGGTGGGGTCGACGGCGACGCTCGTCATCGAGCGCTTCCGCCAGGCGGGGATGGAGCCAAGTCACTCGACGGCGCTGATGCTGCTGGGTGCCGTCCTGTCGGACACCGTCATCCTCAACTCCGCCACCACCACCAATCGCGATCGCTCCGTCGTCGAGTATCTGGAGCGCGTGCTGGCGATCGACGCCGAGCAGTTGGGGCGCGAGATGTTCCAGGAGACCTCCGACGTGTCCGACCTCAGCGCCGAGGAGATCGTCAGCCGTGACGCCAAGCGCTACCAGGTGCGGGGCGGCCAGGAGATCTGCATCGCCCAGGTGGAGGTCGTTGGCACCGCCCTGCTGGATCGCAAGGACGAGCTGCTGGAGGCCCTGCGCCGCTTGCGCGAGGATCGCTCGCTCCAGCTCTACGCGCTCATGGTGACCGACGTGCACGACAAGGGGACGCGCATGCTGGTGGCCGGCGACGTCGCCGCGGTGGCGCGCAGCTTCAACGCCGAGCCGGCCGACAGCACGATCGACCTCCCCGGGGTCATGAGCCGCAAGAAGGAAGTGGC
>DASSZQ010000202.1:0-9565 GCA_035702755.1 Solirubrobacteraceae bacterium
CGGGCGACAGCTTTCGAGCAGGTCAACCCCACCCGGGGCGACCAATCCGGAGTGAGTCAGCCCGCCGCCGCCGAGGACCATCCACCACACGCCCCCAAAACACAAGAGGGCCGCGCACCCCAGACTCTCACTGAAATCCGGGTCGCGCCTTTTCGATCTCGTCTGTGGGTGGCGTATGGCAGCGGGTGTGTTCGAGATCGTCAGCCCAGATCCGAGTTTCGAACGCATCTGACGCTCCCGGGCGGGCCTCGCCCGCATCCCGGCCCGGTCGCGACCCCCTTCTTCACCGCTGCCGTTTCTTGCTGCGCCGAGCCCGTTCACCGATGGCGGTGGCCGGGTGCAGCGATCCCCCATCCCCAACGGCCAGCAGCGAACGGCGCGTCGCTCGCCGGCTATGCCCGCAGCCGGACCGGTGGCCCCACCTCGCCCGGGGCGGCGCCGTCCGGCCGGTCACGCAGGGTCTTCTGCCACCAGCCGACGCTCCACCAGCGGCCGAACTTGTAGGCGATGTCGCGGTAGACGCCGACGGGGAGGAAGCCGAGCGACTCGTGCAGGCCCACGCTGGCGGGGTTGGGCAGGGTGATGCCGGCGCACGCCTCATAGATGCCCTGGCCGACGAGCAGTTCGAACAGGGTCTGGTACAGGGCGCGGCCGATCCCGCGGCGGTGATGGCCGGCGCCGACGTAGACGGTGACGTCGGCCGACCACCGGTAGGCGGCGCGCTCGCGGTGGCGGGAGGCGTAGACGTAGCCGGCGACCTGGCCGTCGATCTCGGCGACGAGCCACGGGTGGGTGCGCTGGATGATGCGGATGCGGTCGGCGAGCTCCGGCGCCTCCGGGGCGCGCTCCTCCAGCGAGGCGACGCCGGCGCGCACCGAGGGGGCGTAGATGGCGGCGCAGGCGGCGGCGTCGCGCTCCGGATCGGCATCGCGGATGAGCATGAGTCGGCGGAAACTCTACGAAGCCGCCAGTGCGTCGCGGAGCCGGTCGACCGCCGGCCGGTCCTGCGGACGGCGGGCGAAGCTCGCCGGCACCGCGAGGCGCAGTGACGAGGTGAGAAACAGCGTGCCGGCGGCGCGCGCGTCGGCGAGGGTGAGCGGCCTCTCGCGGACCCGCAGCCCCAGCCGGGGGGCGAGCGCCAGCAGCCGCGCCCGGGTCACGCCGGGCAGGATGCGGCCGTCGAGCGGCGGGGTGGTGAGCACGGCGCCGTCAAGCAGCCACACGTTCGCCCACGCCGCCTCAAGCACGGTGCCGTCCTCATCGACGATGAGCGGGACGGGCGCTGTGTCGCCGGGCTCGACGAGCCGCCGGTCGCGCCACTTGTGGGCGCCCAGGCCGCCGGGGATGACGAGCGGCGCGAGCGCGACGGGACGGCGCGGCGGCACGGCGCTGATGGTGAGCGTGACATCGAGCCGTCCGTCGCGGGAGACGGCGTCGATGCGCGCCCGCTGCGGAGGGGGGTGGCCGGCGGCGGCGCGGGTGAGCGCGTCGGTGATCCGGGTGCGCGTGGCGGCCGGCAGCGACAGGTCATACAGCGCCAGCGTGGAGCGCTCCAGCCGCTGCAGGTGGGCGTCCAGCGCCTGCACGCGGCGGTCGCGCAGCAGCAGCGTCTCAAACACGCCCTGACCGGGATCAGGACGCGGCATGGTGAGGCGATCCGGTGGTCTCGGTCAGGACCGACGTGCCGATGGCGACGGCGATGGGGCGGGCCTTGGTCAGCGCCTCCTCCAGCTCGGTCCGGGGGTCGGAGTCGGCGACGATCCCGCCGCCGGCGCCCAGCCACATGCGGCCGTCGCCGAGCTCCAGGGTGCGGATGGCGACGTTGAGCTCCAGGCCGGCGACGGGACTGGCCAGGCCGACGGCACCCGTGTAGACCTCGCGGCCGGAGTGCTCCAGGGCGGCGATCACCTTCAGCGACTGGACCTTGGGGGCGCCGGTGACCGAGCCCGGGGGGAAGGTGGCGCACAGCACGTCCGCGTCGCCGGCGCCCGCGCGCAGACGCCCGCGCACGTGGGAGACGAGATGCCAGACGCCGGGGTGGGGTTCGGCCGCGGGCCGCCGGGGCGCGCTGACCGTGCCGTACTCGCACACGCGTCCGAGGTCGTTGCGCATGAGATCGACGATCATCACGTGCTCGGCGGCGTCCTTCGCCGACGCGCGCAGCCGCGCCAGCGCCCGGGCCGCCACCGCCGGGTCGCCGGCGCGCGCGATCGTGCCCTTGATGGGGCCGGTGACCAGGTCGCGGCCGCGGCGGCGCAGGAACAGCTCCGGCGACAGGGAGACGACTGCGCCGCGCGGCGTCGTGAACGCGGCCGCGTAGGGAGGCGCGACATGCTCCAGGGCGCGGGCGAGCAGCGCCGCCGGGGATCCGGTGAACGCGGTCTCCAGGCGGAGGCACAGGTTGGCCTGGAAGATCTCGCCGGCGGCGATGCGGCGGCGGCAGTCGGCCACGGCGTCGAGATGGTGGGCCGCCGGTTCGGCGCCGAGGCGCAGCGGTCCCGGCGGGTCGGCGCCGGCGGCGGGGGCAGGGCGGGCGAGGCGGGCGCGGACGTGACGCAGGCGGCGCTCGAGCTCGGCCCGGCGTTCCTCGCCGGCGAGCGCCTCAAACCACCAGCGGCCTCCCGGGTCGAGCCGCAGCACGTTGTCGTAGTAGGCGAGGTGGAAGTCCGGCAGGGCGACGGGACGGTGGGCGTGCAGCGGGACCCGTTCGACGCGGGCGGCGAGCCGGTAGCCGAGCCAGCCAAACCAGCCGCCGCCGACGGTGCCGGCGGGAGCGGGCTCCCCGGCGAGCGGCGGCAGATCGTCGAGCAGCGCGAACGGGTCCTCGTCCTGGCCCGCGACCCGGACCGGGTCAGAGCCGACGATGGCGCCGCCGCCCGCCCAGGCGCCGACGAGCGCGAACGGCAGCGGCTCGCCGGCGAGGGCGCGCAGGACCTCAGCCGGGGACATCCGGCAGTCAAGCGGCACGCGCAGTAGCCAGACGGGGGGTGGCGCCGCTAAGGTGCCGTCGTCCGACACGTCCTTCCCACCTGTACGAATTGGTTCGATGACTGCAACTTTGATCGACGGCAAGGCAATCGCGCAACAGGTTCGCACCGAGGTGCGTGACGCGATCGACCGGTGGGTGGCCGACGGCGGCCGCCGGCCGGGGCTGGCCACGATCCTCGTCGGCGATGACCCGGCGTCGGCCGTCTACGTCGGCGGCAAGCAGCGGGCGTGCGCCGAGGTGGGCATTGAGGGGTTCGCCCACGACCTGCCGGCCCAGTCCACCGAGGAGGAGGTCGTCGCGCTCCTGCACGAGCTCAACGCCGATGACCGCGTCTCCGGCATCCTGCTCCAGCTGCCGACCCCGGCCCACATCAACGGCTCGCATCTGACGACGCTGATCGATGCCGCCAAGGACGTCGACGGCCTCACCCCGGTCTCGGCCGGCCAGCTGGCCAAGCGGCGGCCCGGGCTGCGGCCGTGCACGCCGGCGGGCGTGATCGAACTGCTGCGGCGCCACGACGTGGCGATGGAGGGGGCCGAGGCGGTGGTGGTGGGGCGGTCGGACCTCGTCGGCAAGCCGGTGGCGGCGCTGCTGCTCGCCGAGAACGCGACGGTCACGATGTGCCACTCGCGCACCCGCAACCTGCCGGAGGTGTGCCGGCGCGCCGACATCCTGGTGGCGGCCGTGGGGCACCCGCAGATGATCCGCGGCGACTGGGTCAAGCCGGGCGCGACCGTCATCGACGTCGGCATCAACCGAACCGACGCCGGGCTGGTCGGCGACGTCGAGTTTCAGGCCGCCGCCGAGGTGGCCGGGCTGATCACGCCGGTGCCCGGCGGGGTGGGGCCGATGACGATCGCCATGCTGCTGGCCAACACGCTGGCCGCCGCCCAGGCCCAGGCCCAGGCCGGCGTGGCGCGGTCAGCGGTGTAGTCCCAGCCGAGCTTTGGGGGCTCAGTGACCGTATAGGTACTCGAGCCCCCAAAACCCTCCCCTCAGGCTGAGGCGGCGAACGCGGGCTCGTCGGCGAGCGCCGCGTCCAGGGCGGCGAGCACGCGGTCGGCGATGTCGCGGCGGGCGTTGTGGCCCATGAGGCCGATGCGCCACATGTCCGGGGCCGCCGGGCCCAGGCCCCCGCCGATCTCGATGCCGTGCTCACGGAGCATCCGCATCTGCACGCCCTTGCCGTCGACGCCCTCCGGGACGCGCACCGCCGAGAGCTGGGGCAGCTGGTGGTCCGGGTCGGCCAGCAGCTCAAGCCCGCGGTCGCGGATCTGGTCCTGGAGATACCGGCCGGCGTCCATGTGGCGCTCCCAGCGCGCCGGCAGGCCCTCAACGGCGACCTCGCGCAGGGCCTCGTACAGCGCGTAGATGTGGAGGATGGGCGCGGTGTGGTGGTAGACGAACGGCCGCTTGACCCAGTAGTCCCGGAGCAGGTGCAGGTCCATCGAGTACGAGACGGGATGGGTGCGGGCGGCGATCCGCTCCATCGCGCGCTCGGAGACGGCGACCGGGGACATGCCGGGAGGCGCGCCGAGACACTTCTGCGTGCATGAGTACGCGTAGTCGACGCCCCAGGCGTCGACGTCAAGCTCGATTCCGCCCAGCGAGGTCACGCAGTCGGCCATCAGCAGGACGTCGCGATCGCGCAGCGCCGCCCCCAGCTCGGCGAGCGGGTGGCGCACACCGGTGGAGGTCTCGGCGTGCACGACGCACATCAGCCGGGCATCCGGGTGCTCGTCGTACGCCGCCAGCAGCCGCTCGTTGGCCACAGGCTGCCCCCAGCCGGCCTCGACGGCGACGACCTCGGCGCCGATCCGCCCCGCGATCTCGACGATCCGCCGGCCGAAGAAACCGTTGACGGCGACGATCGCCACCTCGCCGGGCTCCAGCAGGTGGGCGAGCCCGGCCTCCATCCCGGACGTGCCGGTCGCCGACAGCGGCAGCACCAGGCCGCCGGATGCCCGGTAGGCGATCCGCAGCAGCGAGACGACCTCGGCCAGGATGTCGGCGAGGTCAGGATCCATGTGGCCGAGCATGGGGCGCCGCATCGCCTCAAGCGCGGCGGGGGAGACGTTGCACGGGCCGGGGCCGCAGAGCAGGCGCTCCGGGGGATTGAGCGGGGAGGGGATCTCAGGCATGGGGCGAGCCTACCCGCCGGTGCGCGCTTCAGCGAGAAACGCCCGCACCGGCGCGGACTGGTCGGCGGCCCGCGTCACCGCCACCAGCTCGGTGTCCGGCGCGCCGGACAGCGGGCGGTAGGTCATCCCGTCAAGCGCCAGGTGCGCCACCGACGCGGGCACGGGCGAGACGCCGATCCCGGCGGCGACGAGGCCGATGATCGTCATCATCTCCGGCGCGTACTGGACGACGCGGGGGGTGGCGCCGGTCGCCGCCATGTGGCCGATGAGCAGGTCATGAAAGCCGGGCGCCTGCCGGCGCGGGAACAGGACGAGCGGCTCGGCGGCGAGCCGGCGCAGGGGCACGCGGCGCAGGGCGGCGAGCGGGTGGCCCTCCGGGATGGCGGCGATCGTGCGCTCGCGCCGCACCACCTCGGTGTGGAGGGTCTCGTCAGTCTCGATGGGGGGGCGGACGAGGCCGATGTCGATCAGCCCGGTGCTCACCGCGCGCAGCTGCTCGACCGTCGAGCGCTCCCGCAGCTCGACCTCGACGCCGGGCCGGGCGCGGCGGAAGCGCTGCACCATCGCCGGGACGATCGACAGCAGCGCCGAGCCGACAAAGCCGACGCGCAGCACCCCCTCCAGGCCGGCGTCGATGGCCTTGGCGGTGGAGACGGCGACGTCGAGCTCGGCCAGCGTCGCCCGGGCGTCACGCAGGAACGCCTCGCCGGCGGCGGTCAGCTCCACGCGGCGGCGGGTGCGCTCCAGCAGGCGAACCCCCAGCTCGCCCTCCAGGGCGGCGATCTGCTGGGACAGCGGCGGCTGGGAGATGTGCAGCCGCGCCGCCGCCCGGCGGAAGTGCAGTTCCTCGGCGACGGCGACGAAGTAGCGAAGTTGGCGAAGTTCCACGGTGCGACCGATGGCGGAGCGGGTTGACAACCTGATACTGAAAACAAATCAATCAATCCTAATTCCGTATTGGACACAATCAAGCGCCCGGGCGTAGCGTGCCCGCCATGTCCTTCGTCCTGGAGTGCCCCAACTGCGGGGTGCGCGAGGTGACCGACTTCGGCTTCGGTGGCGAGGTGTCGGCGCGGCCGAAGGAGCGCCCCAGCTTCCGGGAGCTCAACACCTACAACTACTTCCGGCGCAACGTCGCCGGCGTGCAGCGCGAGTGGTGGTTTCACCGCTCCGGCTGCCGCGCCTGGTTCATCGCCGAGCGCGACACCACGACCAACGAGGTCAAGGCGGTGAGCCTGCCATGAGTCGGATGGCACGCCAGCCGGGCGAGCGCATCGACCGTCAGCGCACGGTCACGTTCACGTTCGACGGCAAGCCGGTGCAGGCCTACGAGGGCGACACCGTCGCCTCGGCACTGTACGCGTCCGGACGGCGCATCTTCGGCCGCAGCTTCAAGTACCATCGCCCCCGGGGGCTTCTATGTGTGGCGGGTTCGTGTCCGAACTGCATCTGCTCTGTCAACGGCGCCCCCGGGGCCCGGGCGTGCACCGAGCCGGCCCGCGAGGGCATCACCGTCACCCACATCAACGCGCTGCCCTCGCTGGAGCTCGACGCGATGCGCGCCACCGACATCGTCGGCGGCCCGTTCACCCCGCCGGGCTTCTACTACAAGACGTTCATCCGCCCGCGGCGGCTGTGGCCGCTGTACGAGAAGCTCCTGCGCAACGCCGCCGGGCTGGGCAAGCTGCGCAAGTCACAGCCTGAGCGCGAGTGGCGCACCGAGTACCGCCGCCGCCACGCCGACGTGCTCGTCACCGGCGGCGGCATCGCGGGCCTTGAGGCGGCGACCGCGGCGGCCCGGCTGGGCGCCGATGTCGTGCTCGCCGACGAGGGCCCGGAGCCGGGCGGCCAGCAGCTGGTGGAGGGCGCGGGTGATGCGGTGCGCGAGCTGGTGGCGCGCGCCCGCGACGCCGGGGTGGAGATCCTGACCGGCGGGTCGGCCCTTGGCTACTTCGACGGCCTGGTGCCCGTCTGGCAGGGCGACACCATGCACCAGGTGCGGGCGCGCCAGCACGTGTTCGCCACGGGCACGATCGAGCAGCCGCTGGTGTTCGCCGGCAACGACCTGCCCGGCGTGATGCTCTCCGGCGGGGCCCGCCGGCTGGCGGCGCTGTACGCGGTCAGCCCGGGCCGGCGCGCGGTGCTGGCCACCACCTCAGACCGGGGGCTGCACGCCGCCCGGGCGCTGCGCGACGCCGGCGTGGAGATCGTCGCCGTCGCCGACCTGCGCCCGGAGATCGGCGAGCTCGGTCGCGCGCTGCGCAGCGCGGGCGTGCCCGTGTTCGCCGGGCACACGGTGATTGAGGCGCGCGGGGGCAAGCAGGTGGAGGGGGCGGTCATCGCCCCGGTGAATGCGGATCCGGCTCGCCCGGACGAGCACGAGTTCGCCTGCGACCTCGTCGTTGTCTCCGGCGGTGCCATCCCGGCGAGCTCCCTGCTGCTGCAGGCCGGCGCGGAGAGCGCGTACGACGCGGCCCGCGGGCACTTTGCGGTCAGCCGGCTGCCGGACGGCGTGCACGCCGCCGGCGAGCTGACCGGCGCCGACGGCGACGCTGCGGTCGCCGCCTCCGGGGAGCTGGCCGGGCTGCGGGCGGCGCACGCGCTGGGACTCGGCGACGATGCGTCGCGTGAGCGGGCCCAGGAGCTGGAGCGGCGGGCGGCCGAGCCGGTGGCGGCCAACGTCGCGGTCGCGCCCGCGGTCAGCGGCGAGGGACGGGGCAAGTGCTTTGCCTGCCTGTGTGAGGACGTCACCAGCAAGGACGTGCACCTCTCGATCGAGGAGGGCTATGACTCGATCGAGCTCTCCAAGCGCTACACGACGG
Organism: Solirubrobacteraceae bacterium; assembly: GCA_035702755.1. Taxonomy (GTDB): domain Bacteria; phylum Actinomycetota; class Thermoleophilia; order Solirubrobacterales; family Solirubrobacteraceae; genus Palsa-465. The sequence continues at coordinate 7,953 of DASSZQ010000202.1, forward strand.
TGACGATGGGCCCGTGCCAGGGGCGCATGTGCCAGCTGCCCGCGGTCCGGCTGATGGCTCAGGAGACGGGGCTGTCGCTCGGCGACGTCGGCGTGACGACGGCGCGGCCGCCCTGGGTCTCGGTGCCGATGGGCATCCTCGCCGGTGGCGGCAGCGCACCGCATGAGCCGGCCAAGCGCTCGGCCATCCACAACCGCCACCGGGCGCTCGGCGCCACGATCAAGTGGGCCGGCGACTGGCGCCGCGCCTATGACTACGGCGATCCGGCCGCCGAGGCGCTGGCGGTCAACCGCGCGGCGGGGCTGATCGACGTCTCCACGCTGGGCAAGCTCATCGTCCGCGGCCCGGAGGCGGGGGAGTTCCTCGACCGGCTGTACCCCAACCGGTTCTCCAACCTCAAACCCGGGCGGATCCGCTACGGCGTGATCAGCTCCGACGCCGGGCGGATCGTCGACGACGGGACGATCTGCCGCATCGACGAGGACACCTTCTATGTGACGACGACCTCCAGCGGCGCCGGCGCCGTGGAGGAGTGGTTCTCCTGGTGGCTGGCCGACTGGGGCAACGACGTCACGCTCACCGACGTCACCCAGGGCCTGGGCGCGGTCAACCTGGCCGGCCCCCGCGCCCGGGAGATCCTGAGCGCCGCCGCCCCGGAGCTTGACTGCTCCAACGAGGCCTTCGGCTACCTCGACGCCCGCCAGGCACGTGTGGCCGGCGTGGAGTGCCTCATCCTGCGCATCGGCTTCGTCGGTGAGGTGGGCTATGAGATCCACTTCCCGGCGGCGTACGGCGAGCACGTGTGGGACGCGCTGATGGCAGCGGGCGAGCCGCACGGCCTGCGCCCGTTCGGCCTGGAGCCCCAGCGCATTCTGCGCCTGCAGAAGATGCACATCCTCGTCGGCCAGGACACCGACTCGGAGTCGACGCCCTTTGCCGCGGCGATGCCGTGGATCGTCAAGCTCGACAAGGAGCAGGACTTCATCGGCCGCTGGGCGCTTGAGCACTACGCCCAGCAGACACCGGCGGCCGCGCTCGTCGGCTTCACCATGACCAACGGCGATGTCCCCACCGAGGGGGCGGTCGTCGTCGACGACGCGGGGACCCCGGCGGGGCAGGTCACGAGCTCACGCCACTCGCCGGTGCTCGGCCGAACGATCGGCCTCGCCTGGGTGCCGGAGGGTCTGGCTCACGACGGCGCCCGGATCACGATCTCCGACGAGGGCCGGCGGCTGAGCGCCGAGATCCAGACCCGGCCGTTCTATGACCCGGACGGGGAGGTGCTGCGCTCATGAACCTGGAGTTCCTGCAGGTGGCGGCCGGCGAGGGCGCGGTGGCCCGCTCGCCGATGGAGGCCAAGGCGCGCAGCGCCGGCGGCCGGTTTGAGGTCCGCGACGGCTGGAGCGTCGCCGTCGGCTACACGGGGCCGCCGGAGCGGGCGCTGGCCTCCGCCGCGTGGGCCGACGCCTCGCACCTGGGCAAGCTGCAGCTGCAGGGCCGCGCCGAGGCGATCGACGCCGCCGCCGGCACCGCACTGTCGTTCGGCACCGCGCTGCGCGCCGACGGGGCGTGGTGGTGCCGGCTGACGGCGACCCGTGCGCTGGTCATCGGCG
>DASSZQ010000120.1:0-3460 GCA_035702755.1 Solirubrobacteraceae bacterium
CGCCAGCATCCGCTGCCCCGCCTCGGACTCGGTCAACGCATCGTCGCGCGGACGGCCCCGGCGCGGCTTCCAGGAGCCGTCGGCGTCGACCACGACCCACGCGCGCCCGAGCGCGCGGATCACCGGCTTGCCGGCGCGGTACCACTTCCCGTACCAGAACGGCCCGCTCGCGCGGCTGCGGACGAACGGCCGCGCGGTCGAACTGGGGCTCGTCGATGCCTCGGCTGTGGCCATCGCAGAGCACACCGTACCGCACCCCTCAGATAGCGGGCAACCGTCTCGGCCAGAATCAGGCCTTATCGCTGCAAATCGTCACCTTATTTGGCCGCAGTTTGCGCGTTTCAGACCCATAACCTTCCACTGTCACGCCGGAGGTCGCGGGTTCGAGTCCCGTCGCTCCCGCTGCTTCACGTCCTGCCTCGGAAATCCGCCCCGGCAAGCGCGCTGCCACCCGGTACCCGCCAATCTCGGGGCTGATCGAGCGCGCGCCGGCGTTGCGGCGGGTCGTCGGCGGCGTCGAGGTGCGCACCTGACGGGGGGGATGAACGTGATCGATGCCGCCGTCGCGATCTCCGGGGTGAGGCTGGGGGCGGCGACGGCCGCCCCCAGCGCCCACATCCCGCGGCGCTGCCCCTCGCGCCGACCCCCGGTCAAGGAACTGCTCAGCGACCCCTCCCCCGCAGCGTCACCACTCGGCGGCTGACGCTGACGTGGCCGCCGCCGAGCTGCGTCGTCATCACCTCCATCGCCTGAAGCCGGCGGTGGCGACGCAGCACGCGCTGGGCGCGCCCGCTCAGGTGGAGGCGAACCCGGGCGCTGTGACGAGCGCGGATGCGAAAGCCCGCGGCGGCAAGCACCACCGCATGAGCTCCGGCCCGCGCGGGGAGGGCTCCCAGGCTGACGAGCTGGAGCCGGCCCACGCACGTCCGCGGGACCAGGCAGCGGAGCACCTGGGAGGTCCGTGCACCCGCGGCAAGGACCAGGCCGCCGGAGGCGGCGACGCCGGAGGTGGTGAACGTCTGATCGGACGTGGCCGTCGTGCCCACGCCGTTGACGGCGACGATCCGGTAGTGGTACGTCGTGCCGGCGCTCAGACCGGTCAGCGTCTGGGAGAAGGCATACACGGCCGAGGTGGCGCCGTAGGCCACCGTGGCGGTGGAGTGGCCGTATGCCTGGGTCGGTCCGTACTCCACATGCACCTGCGTCGCGCTGAGCTTGGGGGTCACGACCGCGTGCACGACCGTCGCGCTGCTGGTGATGCCATCGGCCGGCCCCGCCTGCACCGCGGGGCGGTCCGGCGTGAAGCAGGCGCCGGTCCACGTGATCTGCCCGGCGGCGTTCTGGGCCATGAGACGGATCTGGTTGTTGGTGTACGGCGTCAGGCCCGTCACCGGGACGTCGACCTTCTGCAGGCTGTTGTCCCCGGCGCTGCCGACGATCCCGCTGAACTGGTTGTTGACGTAGATCTCGGTGCGATCGCCGCCCGGGTTGAGATAGAACTGATAAGTCACCGATGTGCTCGTCGTGTCGGTGCAGGCGTCCGCTCCCTCCACCGGCGCCACCGGGCTGGTGGTGAACGTGACGTCATTGCCCAACCGGGTGCCACGCGTGCTGGTAGCGTCGATCCGATAGTGATAGGTCGTGCCGGGCTGCAGCTGGTTGAGGGTGTACTGCACCGTGTGATCACTCGTGTCGGAACCGACGACCTGACCGCCCCACTTCCCCATCTCGTAAGCGGTCGTCGGCCCCACCTCAAATGCCGCGGACGTGGTCACTCCGGCCGGGTTGACAACCCCGCTGAGCGTTGCGCTACGGCTGCCCACGTTGGCCGCGGGCAACGTGCCCGCCGGCGGAGCGATGTTGACGAGGATGAGTGACAGATTGTCGGCGGCCGCGTCATTGTCGCTTCCCGCCACCCGGTTCGCCGTCATCGTCACGGCAATCGACCGGGTCCCCGCCGGCACCGTGACCCCAGAGGTCGAGCGCGGAAGCAGTTCGGTCTGCGACGAGCGATCCGACGCCATCACCGGGCCGATCTGCATGGGCGAACCCACGGGGTTGCCCGAGCCGTCCAGGAACGTGGCGGTGATCGTCATGTTGTCATCCTGCACGTCAAAGCCGCCGATGTCTCCGGAGAGAACGGCCTGAACGCCGCCGCCGTCGATCTCGGCGGCGGCCTGGGAGACGTCGACGGTCTGCGAGGCACTCGTCGCTGCCTGGTCACCGCCCATGAAGTAGGCGGCGCCGCCGCCGATCTGCGCGCCGCTGGCGGAGGTCTGCGAGATGCCGGCGGCATAGCACACGACGGTGAACGTTCCGGTCGTCGTCCAGTCCGGGATGCTCACCGGCGGCCCCGATGTGGATGAGCACCCGCCGGCCTCGGCATCAGGGTTCTGAAGAAGATTGCCGGAGGGGACCGTCGCCTCCGCGCGTCCGCACAGCCCCAGCCACACCGCCAGCCACAGCACCAGCACCGCGGCAGCCAGAAGCAGTCGCAGGCCGGGAATACGGTCACGAGCACAGCAGGTCATGGGAGCCCCCCGGGAGTGGTGATCACTTCACTGACACGATCCGATGGCAGATGCGCCCGCCGCGCCGCGTCGCGCACGTCCTCCTCCTGTTCGGCCGAGAAGAAGTGAAACCCCGTCTCGTCCTCAGGCAGGAACACCGACCGCAGGTAGCGCACCGTGGTACCGTCCCGCGTCATCGCGGCCGCTGCCGCTCGCGCGCGCTCGGCTGCCGGCGCGACCTCACGGGCATGGAGGCGAGACAGATAGAACTCGACCACGTAGTCGGGCACGGGGGCCACGCTACGTCTCTCCGGATAACCGTTCAATTGCGGGAAACCACACATATTGCCCCGGGGTCCGATGCTCGTCGGACGCCAGCCTGAACTGGACGTCATCCGCGGCTTCATCTCCGGCTCGGAGCGGGAGGCGGTGGCGCTCGCGCTGGAGGGGGAGGCGGGGATCGGCAAGACCGCGCTGTGGGGCGCCGCGGTGAGCGAGGCCCGCCATGTCCTGACGGTGGGGACCACCCGGCCGGCCCGGGCGGAGGCGAGTTATGCCTTTGCGGCCCTGGCCGACCTGCTGCCACCACGACTCGAGGACCTCCTCACCGAGGTCCCCTCGCCACAGCGCCGTGCACTGGAGGTGGCACTGCTCCTGCGCGACGCCGGCGACCACCCGCCGGCGATCAACGTCGTCGCGGCCGGCTTTTACTCGGCGATCCGCGCGCTCGCCGCCGGCAAGGGGATGCTGTTGGCTATCGACGACGTCCAGTGGCTGGATGCGGCGTCGGCCGAAGTGATGGCCTATGCACTGCGCCGGGTGGCGCCGGGCGACGGGGTGCGCTTCCTGCTCTCGCGGCGAGTGGGGGAGGGCGCCGCAACTGACCCGACGGCGACGATGCTCCCTGAGCGAGTCCGCCGGCTCGCGCTCGGGCCCCTCAGCCTGGGGGC
>DASSZQ010000050.1:0-26537 GCA_035702755.1 Solirubrobacteraceae bacterium
GGGATCACCACGAGGCCGTTCTTGACGACCGTGTCGAAGCGGGCCATGTCTATTCCTCCTGGAGATGGGTCATGGGTGAGAGAAGGGGGCCGATCGCGTCGAGGCGACCGAGCGACAGGACGGTGTCCTGAACCTGGCGCAGCGCGCCGTCGTCCAGCCGCCGACCGGCGTTGTCGGTGAACTTGAGCTCCAGCTCACGGTCTGAGAGCGGGCGCTGCGGGCCGCCGCGGTTGCTCATCACGGTCTCCGTCAGCACGCGTCCGTCCCGCAGTTGCGCGGTCAGCACCGCCGGGAACTGGTTGGGGAAGATCTCCGAGCACTCAGGCCGGCCGGCGACGCTGACCTTGGCCATGTGGCGCCGGCGCGCATCGTTGGTGGCCAGCGCGTCGGTGAAGTCATCGAGCCCCAGCCCCAATCCGCCCCCGCCGAGCAGGGCCGCGACCACCGTGTAGGGGCCGCTGAACTGCGCCTGGTAGCCGGTGGACGGCGCGCGCTTGACCTCGATGGGCTCGCCGATCGTGCGCACGGTCGGCTCGGCCACCCCCAGCGCGAGTGTCTCGATCTCCTCAATCGACACCCCCTGGGCGCGGAGCGCGAGCGCCGCGTCGATGCCGCCATGGGTGAAGTGGTTGGCCGGGTAGGGCTTGAAGAAGATCCCGGGGACCTCCCAGCGCTCGCCGAGTTCGGCCTCGATCGGCGCCGGGTCGTAGTTGTCATCCAGGAAGGCGCGAAACAGGCCGAACCGGCCCTCCAGCACCGTGGGCGGACCGGTGATGCCGTGCGCGGCCAGGCGGGCGGCGGAGATCGCCGAGTGCGCGGCCCAGCCGCAGTGGATCCGCTTGACCGTCCCGCCGGTGCGGTTGGCCTCGATCACCCCACCGGCCATGCTCACCGCCAGGCCGATCGCGTTGGTGACGCCGGCGGCGTCGAGGCCGAGGAGCACGGCGGCGCTGGCGGCGGCGCCGATCGTGCCGCAGATCGAGGTGGCGTGTTGGCCGCGGTCAAACCAGACGTTGTTGCGGGCGTCCCGGTCATAGCCGGCCATGCCGAGGCGCACGCAGATCTCCAGGCCGACGGCGATCGCCGCGGTCAGGGCGCGACCGTCCCGCCCCGCCGCCTCGGCGACGGCGAGGCAGGCGGGAACGATCGAGGCGCTGGGGTGCAGGACCGAGGGGAGGTGAGTGTCGTCGTAGTCCAGCGAATGGGCGAGCGTCCCGTTGACAAGCGCGGCCAGCTCGGCGGGGAGGGGGTCGGCGACGCCGACGGCGTGGGCCTCGGCGCGGCCGCCGCGCTTCACCGCGTAGGCGCGCACGGCGGCGCTCGTCTCAAGCCCGCTGGCGGCGACCATGATCCCCAGCGTGTCCAGCGTGCGCTGGCGAACGCTGTGGCGGACCTCCTCCGGGAGCCGGTCATGCGGCTGCGCCACCGCAAACTCCCCCAGCCGCTGCGCGATCGTGGTCATCGGCCGTCCCGGCGCCCCTCGGAGACGACGGCGAGGGGCCGCACCGGCGACCCGGTCGCGCCCACCAGCGGCAGCGGCGCGAGCACGAAGGCGAACCGGTGGACCCCCGCGCCCGCCAACTCCTCCAGGTTGAGGGTCTCGATGATGTTGATCCCGTGCTCGACGAGCAGCACCCGGTGGGCCGGGAGCAGGGCATGCCCGGCGCCGGGCGCCAGGTGCTCAAACGCGATCGAGTCCGCACCGACCGCCCGGGGCGCGAGTGCGGCCAGCCAGCGCGCGCCCGCCTCACCCGGACCGGGCACACCGCTGTCAAAGCCAACGTAGGCCTCGCGGTCACCCCAGCGCTGGGCCCAGCCGCTGCGCACGAGCACGACGTCGCCGGGGGCGACGTCGACGTCCTGGTCGGCCGCCGCCCTCTCCAGATCGTCCGGCGTGATTTCATACCCGGGCGCGCAGGCGGTGAGGCCGAGCGCGGCCGGCACGTCAAGCATCCAGCCGCGGCAGACCATCGGCGCGATCGTCTCCACCCCCAGCGCCGAAAAGCGCCCGCCGCGCTGGGCCTCATCGGCGTCGAGCCCACCGTGCAGCCGCCCGTCGTGGGAGACGTGGCTGAGCGCGTCGATGTGGGTGCCGACATGTCCGCCGGTGACGATCAGCTCGTTGGCCGCCGAGCCGCCGTCGGCCCGGACCGAGTCTCCGTGGCGCCGGGCGAGGGCGATCCGGAACTGCGGATGATTGGGGGACTGGGGCATCCCCACCTCCATCGCCCGCCCGAGGTCGAAGATCCGCACGCCGGCGGCGATCGCCTCCAGCAGCGGATCGGTCGTCCGTGGCTCGGTCTGGCTCATCCGCGGTTCCGCCCGGTCATGGCGAGAAGGCGCCGGGCCCGCGCAACCACGGCCGCGTCGATCATCTGGCCGGCAAGCGCCGTCGCCCCATCGCCGTGGGCCTGCGCGTGGTCAAGCACCCGCCGGGCGGCGAGGAGCTCCTCGTCGCTGGGGGTGAAGACCGCGTGCACGGCCGCGATCTGGCGCGGATGGATCACCGACTTGCCGAAGAACCCCAGCTCGCGCGCAGCGCGCGCCTCGCGCTCCAGGCCCGCCTCGTCGTCAAGCGCCGTGTGGACGTTGTCGACGGGCGCGCCGATTCCCGCCGCCCGCGAGGCGAGGACCAGCGCCCCGCGGGCGACGAGCGTCGCCGGTCCGTCGGCGGCACCGGGGGAAGCGATGTCGGCGAGGAAGTCGGTGGCGCCGAACACCAGCCGGGCGACCCGCGGTGCGGCCGCCAGCTCGGTCGCGGCCAGCGCGGCGGCCGCCGTCTCGATGCTCAGGTACAGGCGCACGGTGCCCGGCGGAATTCCCGCGGCGCGCTCCAGTCCGTCCAGCGCGGCGGCGACCGTTTGGACCTCGGCGGCGGAGCCAACCTTCGGCAGCCGGATCCCGGTCAGCCCCGGCGCGGTCACGGCGGCGAGATCGTCAAGATCAGGACCGTCCGGCCCGCGGTTGATGCGGACATGGAGCTCTTGGCCGGCGTCGGCGCCGGTGCCGGCGATGACCGCCGCCACCTGGTCGCGGGCCGTGAGCTTGTCCTGCGCCGCCACGCCGTCCTCCAGGTCGAGGATGACGGCGTCGGCGCCGGCTGCCAGCGCCTTCTCCATCACCCGCGGGGCCGAGCCCGGCGCGTACAGGTAGCTGCGGATGGGCGGGGGCTCAGGCAACGATTCCCCGCTCACGCAGGTCAGCGACATCGAGACCGAGCTCCCCGCCGAGGATCGCCTCGGTGTCGGCGCCGAGGGGGCGTCCGGTGAACCGGATCGCGCCCGGGGTGGCGCTCATCCGAAACAGGAGGTTCTGCATCCGCACCGGCCCCAGGTCCGGGTCCGCCACCTCGGTGATGGCGTCCCGGGCGAGCACCTGGGGATCGGCCATCAGATCGGCGACGTCGTAGACCGGGGCGATCGCCGCTCCGGCCTCGGTGAACGCGTCGATCACCTCATCGCGGGTGCGGGCCGCGACCCAGTCCGAGACGATCTCGTCAAGCAGCTCCACGTGCTCGGCGCGCCCGGAGCCGGTGGCAAACCACGGCTCCTCGGTCAGCTCCGGGTGTCCGACGAGTCGCAGCACGCGCTGCGCCACCGAGTTGGCGCTGGTGGACACGGCCACCCACTTGCCGTCGGAGGTCCGGTAGGTGTTGCGCGGCGCGTTGTTGACCGAGCGGTTGCCGGTCCGCTCCTGGATCTCGCCGAGCTGGTCATAGACGATCGGCTGGGGGCCGAGCACGGTGACCAGCGGCTCAAGGATGGAGACGTCGATCTCCTGCCCCTCGCCGCCGCGGGCGTCGCGGTGATACAAGGCCATCATCGTCGCGTTGGCCGCGGTCAGCCCGGCGATGCTGTCGGCGAGACCGAACGGCGGCAGCGTCGGCGGACCGTCGGCCTCGCCGGTGATGGCGGCAAAGCCGCTCATCGCCTCGGCCAGCGTGCCGAAACCGGCCCGCTCGCGATACGGCCCCGTCTGGCCAAAGCCGGAGATGCGGACGAGCACCAGTCCGGGGTTGACCTCCTGGAGCGCCTCAAACCCCAGGCCCCAGCGCTCAAAGGTCCCGGGCCGGAAGCTCTCCACCACCACGTCGGCCGTCGCCACCAGCTTGCGGAAGACCTCGGCACCGTCCGGGTCGCCGAGGTACAGCGCGACGCAGCGCTTGTTGCGCGAGATCATCTTCCACCACAGCGGGATCCCGTCCTTGACCCGGCCGTGACCGCGCATGCTGTCGCCCCGCGGGTGCTCAACCTTGATCACGTCGGCGCCGTAATCGCCGAGGATCTGGCAGGCGAGCGGGCCGGCCAGCACGGTGGAGACATCCAGGACGCGCAGCCCGGACAGTGGGCCCTGCCCCGCGCCCGCTCCGTCCCCGCCCGCCGGCTCCGGTTCACGCATCGCCCGCTCCGCTCGTCACAATCCTGGTCAGAGGCATCCCGTGACCCCGCCCCGCACCGATCGTCAGCCCGCCGCCCCGGCCTCCGGCGGCTCGACGGTGACGGCCGTGGTGCGCACCGCCGACGTGCTCACGTTCCTCGCCCAGGCCCCGCCCCGGCCGGTGGGTGTGACCGAGATCGCCACCGGCCTGGGCCTGTCCAAGGCGGTTGTGTTCCGGATCCTCGTCTCGCTTCAGGACCGCGGCTACGTCGAGTTCGACGCCCGCAGCCGCCGCTACCTGCTCGGCCCCAAGAGCCTGGCCCTCGGCATGGCCTACCTGGAGCGAACCGAGACCCGGCGCTCGGTCCACGACGCGCTCGTCACGCTGTCGGCCCGCACCGAGGAGACGGCCACCCTGTCGCTGCGCACCGGATGGCAGCGGATGTACGTCGACCAGGTCCTGCCGCCGGATGACATCAAGATGGTGGTGCCGATCGGCCGCCTGTTCCCGTTGCACGCGGGCGCCTCGTCCAAGGCGTTTCTCGCCTTCCTGCCCCAGGACGAGCGCGAGCGCTTCTTTGCCGAGCACCGGCACCTGCCCGCGCTGACCGAGCGCACCGTCATCGACGAGCGCGCGCTCCGCGCCGAGCTTGACGAGATCCGCGCCGCCGGCTTTGCCTCCTCGCGCGGGGAGCGCCAGCCGGGGGCGGCGTCGGTCGCCGCCCCGGTGTTCGACGCCGGCGGCGCCCCGGCCGCGGTGATCAGCGTGTGCGGACCGATCGACCGCTTCGAGGCCCGGCGGGAGAACGCGGTCCGGCTCCTGCTTGAGGAGACGCGGCTGCTGTCGCGCCAGGTTCATCGCGGCTCGCCGCTCGCCTTCTGAGCAGGGGCGTCCGGGAGGGCGGCGATCACGTCGGCCGTCGTGGTCACGTCCGCGTACTTCTGGGCCATGTCGAACAGGTTCACCGCGTGCACGGTGGGGCTGCGGTCATAGACGGCGTCGTGGGGGACGGTGATCCGGAAGTTGAAGGCAAACCCGTCGACGACCGAGGCCCGGACGCAGCCGCTGGTGGTGCAGCCGCTGACGACCAGCCAGTCGACGCCGAGGTCGATCAGGTAGCTGGTGAGCGCGGTGGCGAAGAAGGCGCTCGGATGGCGCTTGGGGATGAGGATGTCCCCGTCGCGCGGGGCCACCTCCTCCACGAAGCGATACCCCCGCTCCGGGATGTCCATGATCGACGGCACCTTGGCGGCAAGCCGCCCGGCGTCGTAGGTCTGCTTGGGGGCGACATGGGGATAGAGAACCGGCAGCGACCGCGCCCGGAACGCGGCCAGCAGCGGCGCGATGTTGCGCACCGCCGCCCACCCCGCCTCGCCGCAGCTGGTGGGGTAGTGCTCGCGCACCGAATCAAAGAACGGCCTGGGCTCGTCGCCGACGGTCCGGTACTGGACGTCGATGATGAGCAGGGCCGGACGGGTGCCGCTCCCCGCCGGACGGCCGAAGCCGGCCGCCGCGTAGCGGGCCTCGTCCTCGGCGGTGATCACCTCAGACCACGGTGCCGGGGTCATGCGGGCACCTTCACCGGGGCCGCGCGCCGGGCGGCGGCTCCGCTGCGATGGCGGGGCTGGAAGCGTCCCCGGCCGTCATGGGCGATGACCTCGCGGTCGCGGACGATGAACCGTCCGCGCAGCACCGTGTGCTCGACGGCGCCGGTCAGCTCCCATCCCTCATAGATGGTGTACTCGGCGCTGCTGTGCTGGTCGGCGGCGCGGACGGTGTGGCGGCCGTGCAGGTCGACGATGACGAAGTCGGCGTCGGCGCCGATGGCGATCGCGCCCTTGCGCGGCCACAGTCCAAACGTCCGCGCCGGCGCGCGCGTGACCGTGTCGATGAGCCGCGCCAGGGGAATGCCCCGCCGGTGATGGCCCTCGGAGAGGAGCACGGGCAGGAGCGTCTCAAGGCCGGGGAAGCCGGCGCTCGCCTTCCAGATGTCGGCCTGCTTGGCCGAGCGGTGGCGCGGGACGTGATCTGAGCCGATCACGTTGATGTGCCCGTCGGCGATCGCCCGCCACAGGGCCTCGCGGTCGGCGGCGGTGCGCAGCGGCGGGTTGACCTTGGCCACGGCGCCCAGCTCGGAGTCGATGTCGTGGGTGAGGTAGTGGGGGCAGGTCTCCAGGAAGATGTGCGGGTAGCGGTCGCGCTGGCGGGTCAGGACATCGAGCGTCTGGGCGTTGGTGACATGGACGGCGTACATCGACGCGCCCGCCACCGAGGCCAGAAACGCCGCCCGCTGCTGGGCCTCGGACTCCACGAAGTCCGGCCGCGTGTGATTCCAGACGGCCAGCGGGGACAGACCCTCCGGGATCGGCTGGGCCCGCCGGTTCCAGACGATCTCGATGTTCTCGCCGTGGGGGTCGACCATGCCGCCGGCGTCGGCGGCGGCGCGCATGAGGTCAAGCAGGAAACCGTCGTCGTTGCCGGGCAGGCCGAGGTACTTGCCCTCGTCGCCGCGGAAGTTCATGAAGAACTTGAACGAGGAGACGCCGAGCTCGGAGACGTAGGCGGGCAGCGCGGCGAGCTGCTCGCGGGTGACGATGCAGAAGTGAAAGCCGAAGTCGATGACGCCGTGGGTCTCCATCATGGCCACCGCGTCGTCGAGCACCTCGTGGTAGGGGACGGCCATCATCAGGTAGGCGATCAGCGTGGTCACGCCCCCGGCCGCGGCCGCCTCGGTCTCCTTGCGGGCGTCGTCCGGCGTCTTGGGCACGGTGATGTCCTGGCCGAGGTGGACGTGGGCGTCGATGATTCCCGGCAGGACGGCGAGGCCGCGGACCGAGACCTCCTCGGCCACGTCGGCGGCCGCCTCCGGCGCGCACAGACCGGCGATCGTCCCGTCGCGGACGAGCACGTCGACCTCGCTCAGGTCCTCCGCGCCGGGCAGCAGCACCCGTCCGCCGCTGAGCCGGAGGTCAAACCGCTCACTCATTGACGGCCTCCTGCGCACGCGCTGTCGCGTAGCGGTCGCTGAGCTCGTCGAAGAAGGGCTTGCCGACGAGCTTCTGGCGCTCGTCCCAGCCGATCATCTGCTCCAGCGCGCCGAGCGTTGAGCCGGTGCGCCGCAGGTGCTCAAGGACCGCCCGCATGCCGTGCACGGCGCCGCGCAGCGCGGCGTTGGCGTAGAGCACGATCGAGAAGCCAAGGTCGCCGAGCTCGTCTGCGGGCAGCTGCGGGGTGGCGCCCCCCTCCACCATGTTGACGAGCAGCGGCCCGGGAAGGCGCCGGCCGATCTCGGTCAGCTCGTCTCTGGACTCCGGGGCCTCGACGAAGATCACGTCGGCGCCGGCCTCGCGGTAGCGCTCGGCCCGCTCCAGCGCCGCCTCCAGCCCCAGCGTCTGGCGGGCGTCGGTGCGGGCGATGATCAGCAGCGACTCGTCGCCGCGGGCGTCGAGCGCGGCCTGGAGCTTGGCCACCATCTCCGCGGTGGCGATGACCTCCTTGCCGGCGAAGTGGCCGCAGCGCTTGGGGGCGACCTGATCCTCCAGCTGGATGGCGTTGGCGCCGCGGCGCTCCAGCGTCTGGACGGTGCGGCGCACGTTCAGCGGCCCGCCGAACCCGGTGTCGGCGTCGACGACGATGGGGATCTGCACCGCGTTGCGGACCGCCTCGACGGTGTCGGCGAGCTCGGTCAGGGTCATCAGCCCCAGGTCAGGCATGCCCAGCCGGGCGTTGGTCACGCCCGCCCCGGTGATGTAGACGGCGGCAAAGCCGAGGGCCTCGATCACCCGGGCGGTGAGCGCATCCGAGGCCCCGGGGAGGATGAGCGGGCCGTCGGCGGCCGGCCTGCTGAGCAGCGCTCTCATCGCCTCACGCACGCACCCGGACGGGAGCGTGAGCGAGATGCGCGGCGGACGTCATCAGTGGTGCGTCTCCTCCCGGCCGACCCATCGCTCGCCAGTGGTGTTTCGCTACGCGAAACAGTCAAATCGCCGGTTGCGCTTGACAGCGCGAGTCAACCAGTTAACTTCTGGAGTGTCAAGCTCTGGCGCCAGGTCAGTGTGTTTCTCTCAGCGGAACAACAGCTTTCGACGTCACACCCCGGGGTCGGCCGGCCGACGCGTCAACTCCGCGTCGGCGCTCGTACGACGATCCTCAAAGTAGGCCCGATGCACCAAGTAGGATGTATTCAGTGCTTGGCGGGCCAATCCAAACGCGGAAGACCAGTGTCATGGTCGCTGACCTGATCCGTGAGGGCATCCTGGAAGGGCGGTTGCGCCCCGGTGATCGCCTCAAGGAGGACATGCTCGCCAAGGAGCTCGCCGTCAGCCGCACGCCCGTCCGCGAGGCGATCGCGATGCTCCAGGCCGAGGGTCTGCTCGAGGCCCAGCAGCACCGCGGTGCCCAGGTCCGCAGCTACACGCCCAGTGAGCTGGAGGAGATCTACGACCTGCGCAGCATCCTGGAGGGCTACGCCGCTCGCCGGGCGGCGACGCGGATCACCGATCCGGAACTGGACCGCCTGCGGGTCAGTTGTGAGCGGATGGAGAAGCTCAAGCCCAAGGACCTCGAGCACCTCGTCGAGCAGAACGGCATCTTCCACGACACGATCCTTCAGGCGGCCGACTCCCAGCTCCTGGTGGCGATGGTGACCCAGACCCGCGCCCTGCCGCTCACCTACCAGTCCTACGCGTGGTACACGACGGAACAGCTGTCGCTGTCGCTGGAGTACCACCGCCGCGTCCTCTCCGCGCTGGAGCGCCACGACGCCGAGCAGGCGGAGTACGACATGCGCCATCACCTGTTCAACGCGCGCGAGGCGCTGACGAACGCCTATGCCGAGGCGGCCGACAAGGGGGAGACCCTGCGTGCCGTCGAGGCCGTCGGTTAGCGCGAGCCGGCTCCACTGACTGGGTCCCCACCCGCCAATCCGCCACCCGCGCGGCGGCGCCGACGCGCGTCCCGCCGCGCGTGCGCCCGGCCGGATGGCGGCGCAATTGTGTGAGCGCTCTCAATTGTGTAATGTATGGAAAGTACGAGGGCGGTGACATGGCGACGGAAGTGGGCCGGTGAGCGGCCAGAAGGAGGTGCTGGCGTGACGAGCCTGCGAGAGCGGTTGTCGGATCCGCGAATCCTGGTCGCCGTCGGCGCTCACGACGGCCTGACGGCCACGCTGGCCCAGCGCGCCGGACTGGAGGCGGTCTATCAGGGCGGCTACGCGGTGGCCGCCCATCACCACGGCCTTCCTGACATCGGCCTGGTGGGGCTCAGCGACGTCGCCGAGAGCCTGCGCCGCATGACCGCCGTGTCAAGCGTCCCGGTGATCGTCGACGCCGACACCGGCTACGGCTCAGAGCCCGGCGTGCGCCGCGCCGTGCATGAGCTGGAGAGCGCCGGGGCGGCGGCGGTCCAGATCGAGGACCAGGTGTTCCCCAAGCGCTGCGGCCATATGGAGGGCAAGGCCGTCATCTCCACCGACGACATGGTGCTCAAGGTGCGCGCCGCCGTGGACGCGCGGCGCAACCCGGACACGCTGATCATCGCCCGCACCGATGCCCTTCAGGTGCACGGGCTTGACGACGCGATCGAGCGCTGCAACGCCTACGCCGAGGCCGGGGCCGACGTCACCTTCGTCGACGCCCCCCGCTCGCGCGAGCAGCTTGAGGAGATCGCGCGCCGGGTGGACGGCCCGTCGCTGTGCAACATGTCCGAGACCGGCCGGACGCCACCGCTGAGCGCCGACGAGCTGCAGGAGCTCGGCTATTCGATCGTGATCTTCCCCAGCACCCAGACGTGGCTGTTTGCCCGCGTCTATCAGGAGCTCCTGGACGAGGTGATCGCGACGGGGACGAGCAGCGGCCTGCGCGACCGCATGATGGCCTTTGACGACGTCAACGAACTGCTCGGCCTGTCGCGCTGGGAAGCGATGGCGTGAGCGACGTCCGCGACGTCTACGGGCAGCGGGGGTTCGGCGGCCGCCAGGGCGCCGGGCAGCACCCCGCCCTCGTCGTTATCGATCTCAACTACGCGTTCACCGATCCGAGCTCGTCGCTGCACTGCGACACCGACGCCGCGGTCCAGGCCACGGCGCGGCTGCTGGAGGCGGCACGGGAGGCCGGCCGGCCGGTGGCGTTCACCACGCTGGAGTACGACGCGGGTGCCCGGCAGGTGGCCAAGGCGTTCATCGCCAAGTCCCCGGCGCTGGCCACGCTCACGCCCGGGTCTCGCTGGGCGCAGATCGACGAGCGGATCGCCCCCCGCGAGGGGGAGCCGGTGCTGATCAAGCTGTTTGCGTCGGCGTTCTTCGGCACCGCGCTCGCATCGCTGCTGACCGCCGCCGGCTGCGACACGCTGATCGTCACCGGCGCCTCCACGTCCGGGTGCGTCCGGGCGACGGTGGTCGACGGCGTCCAGCACGGGCTCTCGGTGCTCGTCCCCCGTGAGGCGGTGGCCGACCGCGCGCCGAGTGCCCACGACGCGTCGCTGGTCGACATCGACGCCAAGTACGGCGACGTCGTCTCCGTGGACGAGGCGATCGCTGTCCTGCGCGGCCGCTAGGCCGGCTGGCGGCGCAGCCAGGGGATCAGCCCGCCGGCGTCGACCATCCGGCGCATGAAGTCCGGCATCGGCGCGATCGCAAACGGCTCGCCGTCGACGATGACGAGGCCGGCGTCAAGGTCGACCTGCACCCGGGCGCCGGTGTCAGCGCGGGCGACGGCGTCCGGGCAATCGACGAGCGGCAGCCCCAGGTTCAGGCAGTTGCGCCGGAAGATCCGGGCAAAGCTCTTGCCGACCAGGCACGACACGCCGGAGGCCTTCATCGCCAGCGGCACGTGCTCACGTGAGGAGCCGGTGCCGAAGTTCTCGCCGACGACGAGGACGGTGTCCGGACCCAGCTCGTCGCGGAGTCCCGGGTCAAGGCCCTCAAACAGGTGCGGGCTCATCAGCTCCGGATCCTCGATGTTCAGATAGGACCCGGGATACAGCACGTCGGTGTCGACGTTGTCCTGGTGGATCGCCACCGCGCGTCCGGCAAGGCTCATCGCGCCGGCGCCTGCATCAGTTCGCGCTGACCGACCAGCTCGCTGGGATCGACGAGCTCGCCCGCAACCGCGGCCGCGGCCGCGACATGGGCGTTGGCGAGATACACCCCGGCGTCCGGTGAGCCCATGCGCCCGCGGAAGTTGCGGTTGGTCGTCGTCACCGCCGTCTCGCCCGCGGCCAGGACGCCCATCCCGCCGCCGAAGCACGCGCCGCAGGTCGGCGTGGAGACCATCGCGCCGGCCTCGGCGAAGACATCGAGCAGGCCCTCCTCCAGCGCCTGGCGCCAGATCGTCTGGGTCGCCGGCACCACGACCGCGCGGGCGCGCGGATGGACCGGGCGGCCGCGGAGGATGGCCGCCGCCTGCCGCAGATCGGTGATCGTGCCGTTGGCGCAGTTGCCGATGTACACCTGATCGACGCGGGTGCCGACAGCGTCGGCGAGCGCGACGACGTTGCCCGGTGAGTGGGGGGCGGCCACCAGCGGCCCCAGCGTCGACAGATCGATGGCGACCTCGCGGGCGACCGGCGCGTCCGCGTCGGAGCGCAGCTCCGCGTAGGCGCGCGTCACCCGGCCGTGCAGGTAGGTCCGGGTCACCTCGTCGGCGGCAAACAGTCCGGTTTCGGCCCCGGCCTCGACCGCCATGTTGGCCACCGCCATGCGCTCGTCGATCGACAGCGCCCGCGCGCCGTCGCCGACGAACTCCAGCACCGCGTTGGTGGCGCCGGCGACGCCGATCTCGGCGATCACGGCCAGGATCAGGTCCTTGCCGGAGACAAAGCCGCGCTTCTCGCCGTCGAAGTGCACGCGGATCGTCGCCGGCACCGGCTGCCAGAACTCGCCTGTGGCCAGGGCGGCGGCGATGTCGGTGGAGCCGAGGCCGCTCCCAAAGGCACCGAGGGCGCCGTACGTGCACGTGTGGGAGTCGCCGCCGACGATCACCTCGCCCGGCGCCACCCAGCCCTCCTCGGCCAGGAGCATGTGCTCGATGCCGCCCCGCCCCTGGTCGTAGAAGACGACGCCCTGCTCATGCGCCCAGTCCTTGAGCCGCTTCTGGAGCGCGGCCGAGCGGGCGTCCTTGGCGGGGACGAAGTGATCGGCGACCATCACCACCCGGGCGGGGTCAAACACCCGCTGGGCGCCGATCTTCTCCATCTGGCGAAACGCGACGGGGCCGGAGACGTCGTTGGCCATGACCGTGTCGACGCGCACCATGACGATGTCTCCCGGCGCCAGGTCATCGACCTCGGCGTGGCTGAGCAGGATCTTCTCGGCGAGCGTGTGGGCCATCGGCGGCGCGCGCTAGTTCCGGTCGCCGGTCGCGTAGCAGCGCTCGATGATCCGCTCCTTGGTCAGCGCCTCCCCGGCCAGTTCGCTGGCGATCCGGCCGTTGCGGAACACGAGCACCCGGCTGCAGATCCGGGCCAGGTCCTCGTACTCGCAGCTGGACAGGAGCACCGATCCGCCCTCGGCGGCGATGCCGCCGATCACCCGCGCAATCTCCTCCCGCGCGCTCACGTCGACGCCCTGGACGGGCTCGTGCATGAGGAAGATCGTCGGCTTGCGTTCCAGCCACTTGGCGACGAGCGCCTTCTGCTGGTTGCCGCCGCTCAGGGTCTCCAGCTTGCGCGCCGGGGCGACGGGCCGCACGTCGTAGGCGCGCAGGACCTCCAGCGCGCGCGCCCGCTCGCGCTTGGGGCGCAAAAAGCCACCAGCGAAGAACCGGTCCAGCGTGGGGAGCGTCAGGTTCTCGGTGACCGACAGGCTCCCGGCCCCGCTGGCTCCCTGGCGGTCGCCGGGCAGCAGGGCGACGCCGGCGCTCATCGCCCGGCGCGGTGACATCTCGCCGACCGGCATCTCCGCGCCGCCGAGCACGAGCTCCCCGGTGGCGGGCTCAGCACCGAACAGGAGGTAGGGAACCTCCTCGTGGCCCAGGCCCATCAGTCCGGTGAGGCCGAGCACCTCCCCACGGTGAAGTTGCAGGGTCACGTCGTGGGCGACGCGCCCGGACATCCCCCGGGTCTCCAGCACGACCGTGCCCTCGCTGCGGGGCGAGAACGTCGCCGTGGCCACCTTGCTGCCCACGATCATCTCGACGAGCTCGGACTCGGTCAGGGTCGCGGTTTCGGCGGTGCCGACGAGCCGGCCGTCGCGGAGGACCGACACGCTGTTGGTCAGCATGCCGATCTCCTCAAGCCGGTGGCTGACGAAGACCACGCCGGCGCCATGATCGGCGGCGCGCCGAACGGCGGCGAACAGCCGGTCGACGCCGTCGCGGGGGAGATAGGCGGTCGGCTCGTCAAGCAACAGCACTCCGCCCGGCGCGTGCTGGAGATCGGAGAACGCCCGCACCACCGCGACCAGCACCCGCTCGATGCTCGTCAGACGCTCCACGCGCGTCTCCGGCGGGATGTCGAGATCAAAGCGCTTGAGCTCGGCGTGGACGGTGGCGCGCTCCTCGCGCCAGCTGATGCGCCAGCCCGGGTGCGACGTGAAGCGGCCGACCCGGAGATTCTCCAGCACGCTGAGCTGCGGGATGAGCCCCAGGTCCTGGTGGACGAAGCTGAGCCCGACGCGCGTCGCCCGGTCCGGGGGGACCGGGAGCGGCACGTCCTCCCCGCGGACCTTCAGCGAGCCGCCCGCGTCCGGGGCGTGATAGCCGGAGAGGATCTTGATCAGCGTTGACTTGCCGGACCCGTTGCTGCCCACGAGGCCGTGGATCTCTCCGGCCTTGACCGACAGGCTGACGTCGTCCAGGACGCGGACGCCGCCAAACGACTTCGACAGGCCCTCGGCCTCCAGCGCCAGCGGGCCGCCGGCCCCGGAGGACCCCCCGCGCGGGGCGGAGGGTCCTCGGTCAGGGCGGCTGAGTTCGCCTTCCTCGGCGGCCATCAGGTGATGATCAGCTGCAGGGCAGGCCCCACAGCTTGTGGTACTCGCAGATCGGGTTGACCGACCCGTACCAGGTCGCTTCGTCCTTGTGGACGTCGATCTGGCCGATGTTGTCGCGCGTGAACAGGCGCAGCGGGACGTTCTCGCTGGCCACCGGCGGCTGGCCGGCAAGGACGCGCAGCGTCTGGTCGGCGAGTGCGACGCCGTACCACTGGTTGGGACCGCCGACGTCGGCGGCCAGTGGCGATGGCTTGGCCAGTTCGTTCTGCATGACCACCGGGGTGGCGTTGAACGACGCGACCTTGACGTTGTTCTTGGCCGCCAGGATGCCGTTGATGGCGGGCACCATGTAGATGGTCATGCCGTCATAGAGCGGCAGCATGTACTTCAGGTTGGGGTTGGCGGTCAGCAGCGACCGGGTCGTCGTCGGCAGCTGCGTCGGCCAGTTGGGGATGAGCACGTTCTGGACCGAGGGGACGCTGAGGCTGGGGCACAGCTTCTTGATCTCGGCCTGCATCCCGGCGACCTCGGCCGCCGATGGCTGGCGGCTGCTGGTGCTGGTGATGATCTGCGGTCCGCCCTTGGTGCAGCCGGAGTCGGCGACGAACCAGTCGGCGAGGATCTGGCCGACCTGCGGGTAGTTGAACGTGACCTCGGCGTTGTCGCCCGGGACCGTGGGGAGACCGGGGATCCCGGTCTGGGCGGTCACGAACTTGATTCCCGCCGCCTTGGCGCGGGCGATGTATGAGGCGATGAACTTGGTGTCAAGCGCCTGACCCACGATCACGTTGGGCTTGGCCGCCAGTGCCTGCTGCAGGCACTGGGTGATGCCCTCCGGGCTGCCCTTGGCGTCGCACTTGGTCACGTGGACGCCGGCCGCCTGAAGCTGCTGGGCGAGGACGACGCCCCACTCGTGCAGCGCCGGGATCTCCTCGGTGAGGCTGACGTAGTAGACCGATTTGCCCTTGGCCTTGGCGATGTCAACCTTGGACGTGGGACCGGTGAACTTCGGCGGCTGCTCCCATTGGGCAACCAGCGTCTTCGCCTGGGCGACGCCAGACGACGCCGATGAACTGGAGCTTCCCGCCGACGAACTGGCCGCGCCGCTGGACGACGCTGCCGATGATGCTGTCGACGAGTTCGAACTGCTGCCACAGGCGGCGAGCGCTGCGGCGCACAGCATGGCGAGAACCAGCGCGGCAAAACCCTTCGGCCGACTCATGGAATCCTCTCTGTAGGACGTCTCTCTCCTCCTCGGTGAGGATCACCTCACCTCGGCGACCGCCCGTTTTCCGGTAGCGGTAGACACGCAGTCACCTGGCCGCTACGCTACCAGAATCGTATGCAATATGCGAACCGTGGGTATGGAATATGCAACGCGCCGGCCGAACTGTGACACGATGCCGCCCGTGACCGGCCGGCCTGAGCTGTGACCGAAACAAGCACTCCTCCCGCGGGCGCGTCGGACGCGTCGGCCGATGCCGCCGTCACCGCGCCGCGCGCCACCGGCCTGCGCTCGCGCTGGAGCCCGGTCGAACTGGGCGAGCGCTACGGGATCCTCGTGCTGTGGGGCGTCATCGTGCTCGTGTTCTCGATCCTGGAGCCGAGCACGTTCCCGACGTCGGCGAACTTCGAGACGATCTTCGGAACCCAGGCGGTCCAGCTCGTCATCACCCTGGGGCTGATCGTGGCGCTCACCGCCGGCGAGTTCGACCTGTCGGTGGCGTCGGTCATGGGCTTTGGGGCCACGATGGTGGCGTTCCTCAACGTCAACCACGGCTGGCCGATCATCCCCGCCATCCTGGCCACGCTTGTGGTGGGGCTGATCATCGGCGGATTCAACGCGTTTCTCGTCGTGCGCATCGGCGTCTCGTCGCTGATCGTCACGCTTGGCATGGGCACGTTTCTCAGCGGGCTCGGCTACGGGATCTCGCACTCGGTCACCATCGGCGGCATCTCCCAGAGCCTGCTCAACGCGATGCAGGACACGTTCCTCGGCCTGCCGATCGCCTTCTACATCGGCCTGCTCATCTGCTTCATCCTCTGGTACGTGCTCAGCTACACGCCGCTCGGCCGCCATCTGCTGTTCGTCGGCGAGGGCCGCGAGGTGGCGCGCCTGGCCGGGTTGCGGGTGGACTCGATGCGGGCTCTCGCCCTCATCCTGACCGCGCTGATCTGCACGATCGCCGGGATCATGCAGGCCGGCGTCGTCGGCGCCGCCGACCCCGGCGGCGGCCCGCCGTACCTGCTGCCCGCGTTCGCCGGCGCCTTCCTCGGACAGACGGTGATCAGCCCCGGGCGGTTCAGCCCGTGGGGCGTGTTCGTCGCCACCTACTTCCTCGTCACCGGCATCACCGGACTCCAGCTCCTTGGCGGGCAGGGGTGGGTGCAGGACGTCTTCTACGGCGGCGCGCTGGTGATCGCGGTCGCGCTCTCCCGGCTGGTCGCCCGGCGGCGCCGGGCCTAGCTACTTCGAGACCTTCAGCCGCAGCGCGGCGAAGGCCGCGGACCGGCCGTTGGTGGCATAGACGGCGATCGCGTAGGTGCCCTTGGCCGTCGGTGTCCCGGTCAGCCTGCCGCCGGCTGACAGCGAGATTCCCGGCGGCAGCCCGTACGCCGCCCAGGTGACCCTGCCGGCGCCCTTGGCCCTGAGCGGTGTGTTGTACCGCGATCTCAGCCGTGCGCCCAAGAGCCTGCGGGTTGTGATCCGGAACGCCGGCGCTCCGGCCTCCGGCCCCTGGGTCTGCACGGCGCCGTTGGATACCGGCGACCCCGGGATGCCGACAGCGCCCGCCGTCCCGGCATCCCCGGCGGACCCGGCGGCACCGTTGCCGCCCCCGCCGCTCGACGTGCCACCCCCGCCCGCCGGGCCGGCACCGCCGCCGGAGCCGCCCCGCCCCGGAGTGCCGATGGCACCGGGCTTGAGCCTGTCGGCGGCGAAGGTGAGAGCCGCGGCGCGGACGAGCTGCTCGGCGTAGATCGCCGCGCCCGCGGCCGGCCCCCGGGCGCCGCCGTCGCCACCGCCGCCACCGTCCCCGCCACCGCCGCCATCGCCCCCGTTGCCGGCGTTGCCCCACGGCGTGTCACCGCCGTTGCCGCCAGAACCGCCGTTGCCGCCCGGCTTGCCGGCGCCGCCGGCGCCGCCGCTGCCGCCGGTTGCGGTGTCAGAGGCAAAGGACACGGCGTTGAGGCTGCCCCCGCCGGCCAGGTAGACGGCGGCTCCATGGCCGGCGCCGCCGTTGCCTCCGTTGCCGCCGTCGCTGCCGGCACCGCCGTCCCCGCCGCCCGCGCCACCGGAGGCGTCGCCGGCGACGAACTGGGTGAAGCCGCCGCCCGCACCGCCGGCGCCGCCGCCTGCGCCGTAGCCGTGAAGGCTGACGTCCTCAGGTCCGCCGGCACCGCCACCACCACCGGACCCGCCGGTGGTGGAGTTGCCGGTGAAGTGCACGGCGGCGAGGGTGATCTTGCCGGCGCTGTAGATCGCGCCGCCGGTGCCGTCGCCGCCGCCACCACCATCACCGGAGGCGCCGAACCTCCCGCCGTTGCCGGCTGTGCCGGGATTGCCAGGCGACCCGGCGGCCCCGTCGGCCAGCCCGTCGTTGCCGCCGAGCCCGGGCTGGCCGCCGGCGCCCCCGTGGCCGCCGCTGCCGCCGAAGCCGGCCATGCCCCCGGCGCCGCCGGCCCCGCCGCTGCCGCCGCTGGCGGAATCTCCGCTGAAGGTGGCACCGACAACGACAAGCGTGCCCTCGCTGTAGATCGCGCCGCCCTGTCCGTCTCCGCCGTCGGCGCCGCTGCCACCCGGCCCGCCGTTGCCGCCGTCGCCGCCCTTCGCCCCGGTGGCGCCGGCTCCGCCATCCCCGCCGGGGCCGAGCGAGCCGGGGGAGGGGACGCCGGAACCGCCACGCCCCCCGTCGCCGCCGCTGCCGCCGTCGCCGCCGCCGGAGCCCCAGCCTCCCTTGCCTCCGACCCCGCCGGCGCCGCCCTTGGCGGAGTCGCCGGTGAACGTGTCGTCGATCACGGTGAGCGTCGCGTGTGCTCCGACGTAGATCGCGCCGCCCTGACCGTCACCGCCCTTGCCGCCGGCCGCGCCCGCGCCGCCGGCCGCGCCCGCGGATCCGGCCTGGCCATCGGTGCCAGGGCCGCCCGCGCCGCCGGTTGCATCTGGTGCCTGGGTCCCGTCGGTCCCGGCGGTGCCGTTGGCGCCGGGCTGGTCCTGATTCTGTCCGGCCGCGCCCTTGGCGCCACTGCCTCCGGTCACCGTCGCCCTCTGCAGGGTCACCCCCACCAGCGTGAGCGTGCCACCGGTCAGCCGGAACAGCTGCACGCGGCCACCGCCGTCCAGGGTCACGCGGTGTCCCTCGGCGTCGACCGTCGTGGTGCCGGACGAGATCGCGATCGGTCCTGAGAAGGTGATCTTGCCGCTGCAGTCAAGCTCGATCGTCCCGTGCTTGACGATCGCCGACCTGAGCTTCGAGAACGTGCACGACTTGACATGGGTAACCGCGGCGCGCCTGGCGGCCAGGGAGGGACCCGCCCCCCACGCGATCGCGATGGCGCCGCTGACCCCGGCGATCGACGCTGGAGCAGCCCTGACTAGCGACGCGCGAGCGCGCCTCCTTCCCCGGTCCCTCATGTCCGGCGCGAAGCATATGCGGGGCGTCAATCGCCACGCAAGCCGCGCGGACGCGGTCAGCGATCGTGGCCGGCGCGTTCGTCCGGCGCCGGCGGTGACTGGGGTCGCCACGGCAGCACGACCAGCGCCACCACCAGCCCGGCGCAGACCGCGCCGGCACCGACCTCAAGGGCCAGGCTCATCCCGCTCATGAAGGCGCCGCGGGCGGCCGTGGCAAGCCCGGCGCCGAGCAGGCCCCCGACGTGCTCGGCCACCTGCAGCGCGGCGCCCAGCGAACCCAGCGCGGCCTGGTGCACGGCGGCCGGCAGCGCATGGGCGGCGGCGCTCGCGCTCAGGTCATGGTCGTAGCGCGTGGACATGATGCTGCCGAGCACAGCCACGCCGAGGGCACCGCCGATGTTCAGAAACGTGCCGTTCGTCGCTGACCCCACGCCGGTGTGCTGCAGCGGCAGCGTGCCCATCAACGAGCCGACGGCGGCCGGCATCACCAGGCCGGCGCCGACGCCGATCATGATCTCGCCGGCCAGTGTCCCGGAGTAGGTCGTCGTCACCGTGGCGCCGGACATCTGCCACAGCCCGCCGGCGACGACGGCCAGTCCCAGCGCGACCGTCAGCTTCGTGCCCAGCCGGGGAACGACCACCGCCGACAGGGGCGCCACGACGGCGATCCCGCCCGCTGCCGGCAGCATCCGCACCCCGGCCTGCAGCGCGCTGTAGCCGAGCTGGAACTGAAGGAACTGCGTCAGCACAAACAGCATCCCCATCAGGGCGAACATCATCGTCGCCGTGCTCAGGACCGCTCCGGTGAACCCGCGCTGCCGAAAGAAGGCCAGCCGCAGCATCGGATGCGAGCTGCGCGCCTCCCAGCCGACGAAGCCGGCCAGGATGGCGATACCGCCGGCCCCGGTGCCGAGCACCTCGGCCGACGCCCACCCGTGCACCGGCGCCTGGATGACGGCCCACAGCACCAGCCCCAGGCCGAGGATCGACAGCAGCGATCCGATGAGGTCAAGTCGCTGCGCGTGCTCGTTGCGGGAGTCCGGAACGAACGGGATCCCGGTGGCGATGCCAAGCAGCGCGATCGGCACGTTGATCAGGAACACCGACCCCCACGCGAAGTGCGCCAGCAGCAGCCCGCCGACGATCGGCCCCAGTGCCACGCCGGCGCCGGTCGTTCCCGCCCAGATCCCCAGCGCCCGCTGCCGCTCGCCGCGGTCGGTGAACGTGTTGGTGATGATCGCCAGCGTCGCCGGCATGATCAGCGTTGCGCCCAGCCCCATGCTGGCGCGGGCGGCGATGAGCATTCCGGCGGAGCCGGACAGCGCCGCCCACGTGGAGCACGCGGCGAACACCGCCAGGCCGGTCAGGAACGTCCGCTTGCGCCCGACGCGGTCGGCGAGGCTCCCGGACACCAGCATCAGCCCGCCGAACACCAGCACGTAGGCGTCGACGATCCACTGCAGCTCGGTGTCGCTGGCGTGGAGCTTGCGCACGAGCGTCGGCAGCGCGACGTTGAGCACGGTGTTGTCCAGCGAGATGATCACCAGCGGCACGCACAGCACGGCCAGCGTCAGCCAGCGGTTTGCCGGGTGCGGCGGCGACGGCGTCCGAGCCGCTCGCCGCGGCGGCGCGGGCGCCGGCGCTTCCGGGGCCCCGGCGTGGCGGCGGCGCCGCTCGTGGAGTGAGCCGGCGTCGGCGGACGTGCGCCGGGCGGGTGGCATGCTCATACGATCGCCGCGGTCCGGGCGCCGGCCAACCGTAGGGCGCCGCAGCGCCCGCCCGCAGAAGCCCGGTCGCCGGGGCTATGGTCGAAGACCCGTCTGAAGCCGTCGCCGACCCGTAAGGAGACCGCGTGCCCACCTCGACCGAACTCTCCGACGATCGCCGGCGCACGCTGGCCGACGGCACCGTGATCCCCACGCTCGGTTTCGGCGTGTGGCAGGTGCCCAACGGCCGCGAGTGCGTCGATGCCGTCCGCTGGGCCCTGGAGGCCGGCTACCGCCACATCGACACCGCCCAGGCGTACGGCAACGAGGAGAGCGTGGGCCAGGCGCTGCGCGACAGCGGGGTTGCCCGCGAGGAGGTGTTCATCACGACGAAGTTCCACCCGCGGCGCCGTGATCCGCTGGCCGAGGTGGAGGGCAGCCTGCGCCGCCTCGGCGTCGACCAGGTCGACCTGTACATCATCCACTGGCCCCAGCGCGGGGCGACGTGGGCGTGGCCGGGGATGGAGGCCGCCCGGCAGCACGGCTACGCCCGCTCGATCGGCGTCTCCAACTTCAGCCTCACGCAGCTCGACGAGGTCATTGCCGCGGCGAGCTCGCCGCCGGTGATCAACCAGGTGCAGTTCAGCCCGTTTGAGTACCGGCGGGCGCTGCTGGAGGGCTGCGAGGGGCGGGACGTCGCCGTGGAGGCATACAGCCCGCTGGGGACCGGGCGCCACCTGGGCAACAAGACCGTGGCCGAGATCGCCGGGCGCGTGGGCCGCACGCCGGCACAGGTGCTGCTGCGCTGGTGCCTTCAGCGCGGCACGATCGTGCTGCCGAAGTCAACGCACCGCGACCGCATCGAGGAGAACGCGCGGGCGCTGGAGTTCACGCTGGGCGAGGAGGACATGGCAGCCCTCGACAAGCTCGACCGCACCCGCGGGACCGCCGCGGCCCGCGAGCGCAAGTGGTGGTGAGACGGGGGTGACCGTCTACGTCGATCATGCCTTCGCCGTCGGTGACTGGGGGCGGTGGACCGGCGGCGGTCACCTGCAGGCCGACAGCCTGGAGGAGCTGCACGGGTTCGCGGTGCGGCTGGGGCTGCGCCGCGAGTGGCTTCAGTCCCAGCCGGGCCGGCCGGAGAAGGACCACTATGACCTGACCCGCCTGGGCCGGGAGCGCGCGCTCGCGCTCGGTGCCGTGGCCGAGGACCGGCGGGCGGGGACGCAGCGCCGCCGGGCGCTGCGCGCGGCTCGGCAGGCGGGCGGCTGCGATCATCGTCAACCGGTGCAGCCCTGATGGCCGACTCCGAGCTCTACATCGTCGAGATCGACGACCAGTGCGATCACCGCCTGGTCGGCCACTCCGGCTGCACCTACACGTCGCCGCCCCAGCCGGTGGTGCAGGCGCTGGCGCTCGTCCGGGCGCTGCTTGGCTGCACGCAGCGCCGGCTCGCCGTCGAGGACGCCCCGTGGAAGGCGCCGATCGCCGGCGGGCAGCGGGTGATCCGCCTGTACCGCGCCCGGGCCGACGGGCAGCTGACGATCTGAGAACGCACGGCGGGCTCGCTCGCGCGGCGATGCCGCCTCAGCTCGTCTCGCCGCCGCTCTCGTCGTCGAAGCTTCCCTGCCACGCCCGGGCCAGGGCGCGGGGGAGGGTCCACTGTCCGAGCTCGGTCAGCCGCTCCTCGGAGTCGCTCAGTCCCAGCCCGTGCCAGGGCAGGGCGATGATGGAGAAGGCGGCCTCAAGGTGAGACGCTTCGTCGAAATCGATGCCGTCGTCGGTGTTCACCTCCGGGCAGTCGCGGATGCCGTCGACCAGCGCGCCCGGTGACACTTCGGCACCGGGACCGCCGCGGACGGCGCTGACGATCGCGCCAAGCCAGTCGGCGTGCTCCAGCGACATCAACAGCGCCTCCTCCTCGATGTCGAGGCCGGTCTCCTCCAGCGGCGAGATCGTGGCAGCGGTCAGCTGGATGAGCAGCTCGGCGTCGTCGGTGATCGCCGGGTCGTTGCTCACCCCGGCCGCCTCCCGGACCCAGTCCAGGGGGTAGCCACCGCCCTCGTGGAGCCGGCTGCGGACGGTGTCAGCGGCGACCGTCAGCTCACTCGCCGGCGGGGGTTGGCCCTGGTATTGCGACAGCGCCTCGCGCAGCACCTCCACGGCGTCGCGGTCCGCCTGATCCCACTCGGCCGCCCACTGCTCCTCAAGCTCCTCGCTGAACTCAAGCTCGTCATCTGGGTCGTGCTCGCTCATGGTGGGCAACCTACTCCGTGCCGGTCCCGCAGTCTGTCTCAGCCCGGAACCGTCTCGAGCTGCGCGTGGAGGGGAAGGCCGAACAGCGGGAACAGCCGCTCGACGTCGACAAAGGAATGGATGGCGGCGATCCGTCCGCCGGATGCGTGAACGACGTGGAGCGCCCACGGCTTGCCGCCGGGGCGGTACTGGCCGAACGCGGGAGTGCCGTTGGCCACCAGCGGGCACAGCTTAGAGCCGCGACAGCCGCTGCCCTGACCCTCAAACCAGCGCCGGAACTCGTCGCGGCCGCGTAGCCAGTGGCGAAAGGGGGCCATGGAAAGCGTGGCATCGAGGTGGAGCAGCGAGGTGAGTGCGTCAAGGTCAAAGCGTTCAAACGCGTCCACGTAGCGCTGCAGCAGCGCCTGCTGCTCGGAATCGAGCGGACGGCCCGGGCCGGCGGCGTCGTCAGTGCCGAGGGTGGCCCGGGCGCGTTCCAGCGCGCTGTTGACCGCGACGGCGCTGGTGCCAAGCAGGTCCGCGGTCTCCGCCGCCTGCCAACTCAGCACATCACGGAGGATGAGGACGGCGCGCTGGCGGGCGGGAAGGCGCTGGAGCGCGGCGACGAACGCGAGCCGGATCGACTCCCGGGCGGCGGCCAGCTCGGAGGGGTCGCCGCTTTCGGGCAGCACGCGCCCGTCCGGGACTGGCTGCACCCATGCATCCGCCGGCAGCCATTCGCCGACGGGCGCATCCGCCGACGCCGGTGAGACGAGGTCGGTGACCAGCGCCCGCCGCTGACTGCTCTTGAGCATGTTGAGGCAGACATTGGTGGCGATCCGGTACAGCCACGTCCGCACGGTGGCCCGGCCCTCAAACCGCTCGCTGCCCTGCCAGGCGCGCAGGAGCGTCTCCTGAACCGCGTCCTCGGCGTCAAACGGCGAGCCGAGCATCCGGTAGCAGTAACCGGTCAGCTCCCGGCGATATCGCTCAAGCTCAGCAAAGCTCGGCGCCCGGCCGGCTGATCCCTCCACCATCCTGAGGGATCGTACGCTCCCCCCGCTGGTCGTCCAGCCGGGTTTGGTGGGTGCTGCAGACGCGATCACGGCTGTCTCTCCTCATCCCACGGGGTCATTCACACCGTCTGACAACGCGGGCGGCGAGAACTCATCGCTTGGCGCGGGCGTCAGAGAATGACCGGGCGCGTGAGGTGCTGCGGGCGGTCCGGGTCCAGGCCGCGGGCGTCGGCGAGGGCCACCGCCGCGCGCCGAGCAGCCACACGAGTGTGTGCTCCCCGGCGACCCTGATCAGTCCGTGGCGGTACTCCATCGCGTAGTAGGCCTCCGTCCAGGCCAGCGATGCCTCACGGAACCTGAGCGCGGCCTCGGCGGCCAGCCCCACCGTCCAGCCGCCGCCGAGGAAGACGAACTGCTCACGGTCGGCCGGGGACATAGGCACCGCCTCCCGGGCCGGCAGATATGTGAAAGGACTCTTGCGCATCTCGGCCCGGCCTGGATAATCTGAAACATGTCTTTCACATCTGGCCGTCCGGAGCGGCGCGTTCGCATCTCCGATCCACGAGCGCTGCGGGCGCTGGCCCATCCGCTGCGGTTGGCCCTGCTTGACCGCCTGATGTCGTTTGGCGAGCAGACCGCCGCCCAGTGCGCCGAGGCCGTCGGCTCGACGGCCTCCAACTGCAGCTACCACCTGCGGGTGCTCGCCCGGGTGGGGCTGGTTGAGCCCGGAACGTCGGCCGACGGTCGCGAGCATCCGTGGCGCAGCGCGGCCACCGGCGTGGCCTTCGGCCCCCGGGAGCCCGCGGGGTCACCGGCGTCCGCCGCCGCGGCGCGGGCGCTCGATGAGCTGTCGCTGGCGCGCGAAGAGGCGCTGACCCGGACCGCCCTGGCCCGGCGCGACGCCGAGCCGCCGGAATGGCGCACCGCCGAGGCCCACAACGGCTACGCCCTGCGGCTCACGGCCGCAGAGCTGGAGCAGCTCGTCGGCGAGATCGACCGCCTGGTGCGTCCATACATCGGTCTCACCCGCGAGGAGGCTCCTGAGGGGGCCGAGGTTGCGTATCTGCGGCTCGTCGCCTTCCGTCACCCGGAGGCGCCGTGAACGCCCCGGACACACGCGCCGTGAGCGGTCGGACGCAGGGGCCGTGACCGCTCCGGACGCAGGCGCCGGGAACGCTCAGGACGCACGCGCCGGGAACGCTCCGGACGCAACCGCGCCCGGGGCGGGGATGCGCCCGCAATCCCGCCGAGCGCTGTGGGGCACCCCCGCGTACCTGAGGCTGTGGTCGGCGGTCGCGATCTCGGAGACCGGGGACTGGCTGCTGTTCATCGCGCTGCCCCTGTACGCGCTCGGCGTCTCCGGCTCGGCGCTGAGCATGTCGCTGGTGTTTCTGGCCGAGCTCGTCCCGGCGGTCGTGGTCGGAACGGCGTGTGGGCCGCTCATCGACCGGCGCGGGCCGGGGCGCCTGCTGGCCGCGCTGACCGCGGCGCAGGCGGTGGTGCTGATGCCGCTGCTGGCGCTCGGCCCCGGTCGGTTGTGGATCCTGTTCGCCGTCGCGGCGACCCAGGCCGGCCTCACCAGCATCACCACGCCGGCCCAGCAGGCGCTCGTGCCCTCCCTGGTCTCGCCCCGGGATCTGCCCAGCGCCAACGCCCTGGTGGACATGGCCGGAAACGTGGCCCGGCTCGCCGGGTCGCCTCTCGGTGGGGTTCTGCTGCCGCTCGTCGGCCTGCGCGCCCTCGTGCTCGGTGACGCGGTCAGCTTTCTCCTCAGCGCACTGCTCCTGGTCGGTTGCGGGCCGAGTGCCCGGCGCCTGGGCGGCATGGCGGCGGCCACGGCCGGCGGATGGCTCAGTGCCCAGCGGGAGGCGTGGCACTGCATCCGCCACGACCGGGGTCTGCTGTCCCTCCTGGCGATCTCGCTGCTCGCCTCGGTCGCCCAGGGCCTGTTCCTCGTCCTGTTCGTCCTGTTCGTCCTGCGGTCGCTGCACGCCGGTGATGGCGTGGTCGGCCTGCTGCGCGGCGTGCAGGCCGTCGGCGGTGTCCTGGGCGGAGTGGTCGTGGGCGCCGTGGCCCGGCGCGTGGACCCGCGGGCGCTCACCGCCGGTGGGCTGGCGGCATTTGGGCTGGTGTCGCTGCTCACCTGGAACAGCCCGGCGCTCACCACGGCGACCTGGTGGTACGTGGCGCTGTTCGTCACCGTCGGCATTCCGTCGACGGCGCTGGTCACCGGGCTGATCACCGACGTTCAGCAGTCCGTCCCGGCCGGGCGGCTCGGGCGCGTTCTCAGCCTGATGCAGGTTGCCCAGGCCCTGGGGCAGGGGGCGGGCATCGTCGTCGCCGGCCTGCTCGGCGGCCAGGTCTCGTTGTCCGCATTACTTGACGTGCAGGCCGGGTGCTACCTCGCGTGTGCCGCCATCGCGGCCGTGCACCTGGTGGCGTCGCGCGCCCGCGGTGCTGCCCACGCCGAGGCGGACCCGGCGCGGGGGTGAGGCGGGTCACCGGCGGCGGGGTGGGCTGCGGCGGTGACGAGAGGGCGCCGGCCGGGCCCCGGATGCGGGCGAGAGCCCCGGGGCCGGGCCTCCGAATGCTGGCGAGACCCCTGGCCGCGCCCCGGTTGCGGGCGAGACCCCCCGGCCGG
>DASSZQ010000162.1:0-3805 GCA_035702755.1 Solirubrobacteraceae bacterium
ACTGGCCTACCGAGAAGAGCGCCTCGAGGTCATGCCGGGAATAGACCTCGAACGCCACCATGGTCTGCGTCCGCTTGACCCCGGGCAGCTGCGACATCCTCCCCGTCACCACCTGGGCGAGCTGGTCGTGTTCCCGCAGACGCAGGATGGCGACGAAGTCCCAGTCGCCGGTGACCGAGTAGGCCTCGGCCACCCCCTCGATGCCGGCCAGCTCGCCGCCGAGCGTCGCCAGCGCGGACCCCTCGGCTTGGATGAGGACGATCGCGTGGGTCATGCCGAGTGGGTGTCGCCGGGTGCCAGGACGACCACCTTGGAGCTCGTCGCTGATTCGACGTCGGACTTGAACGCTTGGGCGTCGGTCTCGATCGGAGGGAACGTGTCGTAGTGGCAGGGGATCACCGTCCCGGCGCCGACGAACTCGGCGGCGTCGACGGCGTCGTGGCGATCCATCGTGAAGTGGCCGCCGATGCACATGAGCGCGATGTCGATCTTCCGGCGCCTGCCGACCAGTTGCAGATCGGAGAACAGCGCCGTGTCGCCGAGGTGATAGACGAGCGTGTCCTTGAAGTTGATGAGCAGTCCGGCGGGGGTGTTGACGGTCCCCTTGGGGGTGGTCGACGTGTGCCAGGCGGGGACGAGCTTCGCCCATCCCCAGTCAAAGGTCGCCGTGCCCCCGAGGTTGCAGTTGACGACCTCCAGCCCCTCCTCCTCCATCTCGCCGGCGAGCTCGGTGATGGCGACCAGCGGCGCCCCGGTGCGCTTGGCGATGGCCACCGTGTCGCCGACGTGGTCGCCGTGCCCGTGGGTGAGCAGGAGCGTCGTGGGGTTCATCTCATCCGCGGAGGCGGCGGCCTTGGGATTGCCGGTGAGGAATGGATCGATCAGGACCGTCGTGTCGCCGTCTGACAGCTCAAAGCAGGCGTGGCCGAGAAAACGCACGTCCATGGGTGTCTAGTCCTCCTGTTGATCTTGTGGATGGGCCCTGTCGAGCGCTCTGGACAGCTCGAAGCCAACCGCCACCCCCACCAGCATTCCCAGTCGCGTCTCCTCGGCCAGCAGCGTCTGCATCGCGCGCAGGCGCGTCTCTGGGTCCTCGTGGACCGCCGCCTCGCGAACGGCCTGCTGGTGACCGGAGTCAAACCAGCCCCCGTCCTCGATCGCCGCCGACAGGATGCGCTGCAACGAGGGCGCCGCCCTCATGACGATCTCCTGGGCCTCGCGCAGTCGGCTGGGATCCGTGATCTGAAGGATTGCGGCCTCCAGCTCGGCGTCGGTGTAGGCGGGATCCGGCACTCGCGCCGGATCATACGTCGCGGCCCGCTCCGGCCTTCGCTCCGGGGGCCGCGGGTGTCAGCGCTCGGCCGGCACCGCCGGCCCCGGCGGCCGCGGTGTCAGCGATCGGCCAGCAGGGCGAGGGGCAGGCCGATGGCGAACCCGGCGATGACGCCGACGGCATCGGCGATCCAGCTCGCGCTGGGGTCGGCCAGCGGCATGAGCGCCACGGCAACTGCGATGGCGGCAACCCCAATGAGGTCGCCCTCCACGTCGCCACCCCGCCGGAGGGTGAGCAGGTCCGGGACCGCCCAGGCGCACAGGAGCGCGAGCGCGGCCCCATTGGCGCCCATCTCAATCGCGCCCGGGTGAAGGGCGATGTTGGCCGCCAGGCCGCCGACACCGCCGATGAGAAACAGCGTGAGGACCAGCAACGGCCCGTGGCGGCGCTCCAGCAGCCAGCCGAACACCGCCACCGCCAGCAGCGTGACGAACGCATAGCCGATGTTGTCGTACGCGAACACGCTCGTGAACAGCCGCCACCAGTGCGGGCCGGGCTGGCCGATCACGATGAGGTTCGGCACCCCCAGGCTCGTCCGGTACACGACACAGGCGATGAGGCTGGCGAGCACCAGCGCGCCGGTCGCGTACGGGCGGGTTTCCCCGCGGATTCCGGGGATTTCGTCGCGGCGCAGCCGGGTCAGCAGGGGCGGCGGCTGGCGCTTTTGCTTGCGCTCGCTCACCCGCTGGTCGCGATCGAGCTTCGGCGCGCGCTTGCGCAGCCGGTTGCCGCAGTACGGGCATTCGGTGATGTACGGGCTGACCTCCGACCCGCAGCTCTTGCAGATCACAAACAGATCTGGTCCACCGGTGCTCACGAATCGATTGTAGAACCGGCCAGGCCCCCTCCGGCACCGTTCTTTGAGCCGATTTGTCCTGGGCGTTACCGTCGGCCGCTTCCGGGGGCTAAACGGCCGCGGTGGCGGCGACGATCTCGGCCATCACCTCGTGGAGGTCGTGGTTGGCCTCATAGACGACGACCTGCCGCGCCGCCCCGTTGCCGCGGGTGACGAGATCCTCCACGGCCTCCAGCTCCGACACCGACCCCAGATCGGTGCAGTGCTCGCGCATCCGGTCCAGCAGCCGCCGCGCCAGGGCCCGGGTGGAGACACGGCCGGAGCTCGGCAGGTCGACGAGCTCGCCCTCCAGGCCGTGCCGGGCGGCCAGCCACTTGTTCTCGTCGAGCATCTCAAACGGGTACTTCGACAACCGTTTGCCGCCATCGAAGTGCTCGGAGAGCTCCTTGACGAGGGCCTGGACGAGCGCCGCCAGGCCCAAGGCGTGCTCGATGTGGGTCTGGGAGTCCATGACCCGGACCTCCACGGTGCCAAAGCTCGGATGCGGCCGCACGTCGTGCCACAGATACGTGTAGTCCTCGATCACCCCGGCGGCGATCATGAACTCGATCCGCCGCTCGTAGTCCTCCCAGTTGCGATACGTCGGCGGGATCCCCACGCGCGGAAACGCCCGGAAGATCGGCATCCGGGTGGAGGCCATGCCGGTGGTGTCCGCCCGCCAGAAGGGGGAATTGGCCGAGAGCGCCAGGAGCACGGGGATGTGGACGCGCATCCCGTTGGCCACATGGATCGCCTTATCCGGATCATCGACGCCGACGTGCACGTGCATGCCGAAGATGAGCTCCTGGCGGGCGACGAAGCGCAGCGCCGAGATGAGGTCGCGGTAGCGGGGGCGGGCGACGATCCGCTGGTCCTCCCACATCGCAAACGGATGCGTCCCGGCCGAGCCGATGGCCATGCCCTTGCCGCCCGCGGTGTCGACGACCTGGCGGCGCAGCGCCCGCAGCTGCCCGGCCGCCTCCGGGATGTTCGCGCAGGGATCGGTGGAGATCTCCAGCACCGACTCCATCAGCTCCGGCTTGATCTCGCCCAGCGGTGCCGGCTCCAGCAGCGCCTCAATGGCGTTTACGAGCTCCAGCGACTGGGCATCGAGGATCATCAGCTCCTCCTCGATCCCGATGGAATAGGCGTGTCCTTCGAAGCGGTGCTCCATTGGGCGCGAAGGGTATCGGCGGCGCCGGAGGACGGGGCCTAGACTCCGAAGCGGACTCAAAGAGATCTTCAAGTGAAGGGCGGTTGCCATGGCGCTCGGTTATGACGGCAAGCTGTACATCCTCGCTTTCGACCACCGCGGGTCGTTCCAGAAGAAGATGTTCGGCATTGAGGGCGACCCCACGCCGGAGCAGACGAAGACCATCGCCGACGCCAAGCACCTCATCTACGAGGGCATGGAGCAGGCCGCCAAGCGTGGTGTCGACGCCGCCGCCGTCGGCGTGCTCGTCGACGAGCAGTTCGGTTCCGACATCCCGGAGCGGGCCAAGGAGAACGGCCTGAAGCTGGCCATGCCGGTCGAGAAGTCCGGGCAGAACGAGTTTGACTTTGAGTACGGGGCCGACTTCGGCGCCCACATCGAGAGGTTCGACCCCAACTTCTCCAAGGTGCTCGTCCGCTACAAC